>CACAIE010000120.1 GCA_902532475.1 uncultured SAR116 cluster alpha proteobacterium | reverse complement strand
AATCTATTTACTTATAAAACTATAAATGCTATAAAATAAGCATCGCCGATTTAATACAACTTGCGGGCGATTAATAAAAACAGCTAAAGCGGTAGAGGTCGTCTCAGCTTAGTTGTGACGGCTTTTTTTATGGGTTTAATCCACCTTAAAGGATTGGGCATTTATTAACCAACTTGTACGCCCTGCCATAACGGAAAAAGTACTAAATAGGAGGCAAATTTTGAAAAAATCAACAAAAAAATTTCAAACAATTAATTCACTCAATGATTTAAATTCTAGAGCTATAACAAAACAAAATTCTAACTCTGAAAAAATTAGTAAAGTCTTATTTGTTTCTTCAATAGAATGTTTTGAAAAACTATCAGAAATTGATAATTCTTATTTAATTGATGTCAGAACCAAGCCAGAATGGTTGTTTGTTGGAAAACCAGATTTAAGAGTTTTAGACAAACAAGTGCACTTTGTTTCTTGGCAAGAATATCCAAATATGGAAATAAATACAAACTTTTATAAGCAAATATTAAATTATAAAATAAATAAAGATGATTTCATTTTTTTAATATGTCGTTCAGGAAAACGTTCTCTTTCTGCAGCACTAAACCTTACTAAATTTGGTTTTTTAAACATATATAATGTTGAAGATGGGTTTGAAGGAGACACCAACTCCAAAAACCAACGTTCTTCAATTAATGGATGGAAATTTAATAATTTACCCTGGAGGCAATAATGACAGAAAGAAACAAATTAAAAAAATATAAAAAGCAAACTCTGCTTGTTCGAGGAGGACTGTATCGATCCAGTAATAAAGAAACAAGTGAAGCAATTTTTATGAATTCAGGATATGTTTTTAAAAGCGCAGAAGAAGCTAAAGCTCTATTTTCTGGAGAATTAGAAGGTTATCTATATTCTCGTTATGGAAATCCAACTGTTTCAATGTTTGAAAAACGGTTAGCTCTTAATGAAGGTGCAGAAGCATGTTATGCAACTGCTAGTGGTATGGCTGCCGTTTTTTCTGCTCTAATGAGTTATTTAGTTAAAGGAGACGAAGTTGTAGCATCTAGAGCTCTTTTTGGTTCATGCTATCACATTCTTAATCAAATCTTACCTCGATTTGGTATTGTAACCCACCTTATAGATGGAAAAGATTTATCTCAATGGGAAAAATATATAACTGAAAAAACAAAATTAGTATTTTTTGAAACACCATCAAATCCTTCAATGGAAATTATAGATATTAAGGCTGTCTCTCAAATAGCCCACAGGCATAATGCTTTAGTTATTGTTGATAATATCTTTGCCTCTCCAATTCTTCAAAGACCAATGAAATTTGGAGCGGATATTGTAGTTTATTCAGGAACAAAGCACATTGATGGACAAGGAAGATGTATTGGTGGAGCAATTTTATCTTCAAAAAAACATTATGAAGAGTTCATTAAACCTTTTATACGTCACACTGGACCAACTCTAAGCTCTTTTAATGCTTGGGTATTTCTTAAAGGACTAGAAACTTTACATTATAGAATGAAAATACATTGTCAAAATGCTTATAAGGTTGCACAGTATTTATCCTGTCACCCAAAAGTTTATAAAACAATATATCCAGGTTTAAAAACACACCCACAATACCATTTAGCAAAAAAGCAAATGACATCAGGAGGGTCAATTGTAACATTTAAAATTAAAGGAAACAACGCATTCAAATTTATTAATGCATTAAAACTTTTTGATATTTCTAATAATTTAGGTGACGCAAAAAGTTTAGTCACTCATCCTGCTTCTACTACGCATAGGATCATTAATGAAGAAAAAAGAAAAAAATTAAACATTACTGAAAATATGGTCAGACTTTCTATAGGGTTAGAAAATATCAAAGATTTAATAGAGGATATCGATCAAGCTTTGAAGGTTATAAAGAATTGAAAAAACATTATTCCTCCCCCTAGGTAAAGGAATATTGGAATATTTTTAATAGAATAGGGGGATAGAATGGGGGATGGATTTCTTTTAAAATCTGTTAAAGATTTTGAAAGGCATTTAATCCATCTTTCCAT
>CACAIE010000119.1 GCA_902532475.1 uncultured SAR116 cluster alpha proteobacterium | reverse complement strand
GCTCATGCTGTTGCATTGGATCTTTATTAAAGTTTAAAGGGTATTTTACTATCCAGGCAAGTGGCAAAGAAAAACTAAAATCTATGCTGGCTGACTATTCCAGCAATGGGGATATTAGGGGTTACGTTAATTATGATAAGAACGCTTTGAAGGGAACAAAAAAGGGAGCCTCGATTGATCAATTATTACAAAATGGCCACTTAGCATTTACGGCCATAGAATCCAAAAGTAATAAAAGATACCAAGGAATTATTCCAGTGCAAAAAGGTAGTTTTTCAAAAAGTATTGATTATTACTTTAAAAAATCTGAACAACTTAATTCAGAAATTATTTGTTTTTCTGAATTTTCCAATAAAACTTATGTTTCTTCAGCTATATTAATTCAAGCAACGCCAGAAGAATTGAATGATACTTCAGAAAACCAACTAAATTTATTTGAAGAGGCCAGCCTTTTTTTAAAGTCTTTAAAGAAGTCCGAACTATTATCAAGGCAGGTTTCTATGGAAAGTACTTTGTTTAAGCTTTTTCACTCTTTTGAGGTTAGAGTTCAAACAGAAATCACAATTAAAGATAATTGTAGATGTTCATTAGATAGAGTGAAAAACACTCTATTCAATATTTCTGATGAAGAATTAGATGAACTAACATTCCCAGATGGGAGGTTAGAAGTTATTTGTGAGTTTTGTAAAAATCTTACAAAGTTATCAAGGCAAGACTTGTTTTCAATTCGTAAATCAATACAATCTTAATAAGATATGATGATAATTGAAATTAGAGATAATTCTTATGGTAAATGAAATGTATAAGATCTTATCAAGAAGAAAATTTAATTTAATGTTGTCTGGTTCAATGCTTTCTTTTTGTTTAAGTTTAAAATCTGCCCACTCTGAAGAAACTTTCAAATTAATGGATATGGATCCTTTGAAGCTTTCCGTTAAAAAGCTTGAAGTTAAAGACCTTTATAGTATCCCTTTTGAAGATCCGTTTGTAGAGCACAGGATGAGAAGGTCTCCTTCTGATGCTTTAATTGGCTGGGCGCATACTATTTTAAGACCAGAAGGGTCGGATGGGGTTGCTATATTTAGTATTTTAGAAGCTAGTGCAGTTCTTTCAAGTATAGGATCTGATTTTAAATTTTTAGACCTATTTAAAAATAAACAGATTAGTAAGATTACTATTAAGTTAAAAGGTAAGTTAGAAATCATTAAAAATAATAATAACCAATCGGGATATTTAGATATTGTTGCAAAGTCAAGTAAAACTGCTCCAGAGTCGGCATCAATAAGTCAACTTGAAAGAATTTGGGACAATAATTTAAATACTGCTATTGGAAAATTTGATAGTGAGTTTAGGAATCAAATTAAAAGTTTATCTCAGTTTTTAATTTTATCATAATTTCCAAAAACTGGGAGTAAACAATACTAGTACTGTGAATAGTTCGAGTCTTCCTAAAAGCATTGCTATACAAAGTGACCATTTAGCCAACAGTGGCAAAGAAGAAAAATTTCCTGACGGCCCTATTGTTTCTCCTAAACCCGGACCAACATTGCTTATTGCCGTAGCTGCCCCTGATATTGATGTTTCAAAATCAAGGCCTAAAATACTTAAAACTGCAGCAGTTAAAGCGAAAACAAGGATATAGATGAAAAAAAATCCCATTACAGCATTTGTTACATTGTCTGGAACGGGCTTGTCATTGTAATGGGGCAAAACAATTGAATGAGGTCTCAACAATCTAGTTAGTTGTGCGTTAGCACTGCTTGCTAAAACTTGTATTCTAAACATTCTAATTCCACAGGTTGTAGAACCAGCACAACCCCCAATAAACATGCATAAAAGTAATATTGTTGGTGCAAAGCCGCCCCAAATTCCAAAATCTGCAGTACCGTATCCAGTTCCAGTCAGAATAGAAGTAACATTAAAAGCTGCATATCTAAAAGCGTTGGTCCAACTGTATGTGTTATTAAATAGCAATAATAAGAATATTATAATTATAATTAAACTTAGAAGTCCTAGAAACCATGATACTTGGCTATCATTAATTAAATCATT
>CACAIE010000118.1 GCA_902532475.1 uncultured SAR116 cluster alpha proteobacterium | reverse complement strand
GTAGCAAGCGGAAAAGGTGGCGTTGGAAAGTCTACAACTGCAATCAATTTAGCTGTTAGCATCAAAAACAATGGTTATAATGTTGGAATTTTAGACGCTGATATTTATGGCCCTTCTTTACCAAAGTTAATTGGTTCAAATCAAAAACCAGAAAGTGATGGAAAAAAACTAGAGCCTGTTAAAGCGTTTGGATTACAAGTCATGTCTATAGGATTTCTTGTCCCAGATGACAGCCCTACTATATGGAGAGGGCCGATGGTGATTAGTGCCTTAACACAACTATTAACACAGGTTTCTTGGCAAAATCTTGATTTCTTGATCATTGATCTACCTCCTGGAACTGGGGACATTCAGTTATCACTTTCTCAAAAAGCAAACTTAAGTGGATCAATTATTGTCTCAACGCCACAAGATTTAGCTTTGATAGATGCTAGAAAAGGCCTTAATATGTTTAGAAAAGTTGATGTTCCAGTATTAGGTATAATTGAAAATATGAGCTTTTTTATATGTCCCTCTTGTAATGAACAAACAAATATTTTTGGTAACGGTGGAGCAAAAAAAGAAGCTGAAAATCTTGGCGTGGACTTTCTGGGAGCTATTCCTTTAGACAGTGAAATTAGATCTACCAGTGATGAGGGGACACCCATTGCTGAGAAAAATGAAAAAAGCCCTCAATCCAAAATATATGACAACATAGCAAAAACAATAATTTCTAAAGTCTACAAAATCAAAAACAGTGCCCCAAAAATTATATTTGATTAAAAACATAAAGTTTTAAAATTAAAAGTTATTTAACTCGTTGATATGTTATAAACTTATATTTTAAGTCATCTTCACTAATTTTTTGTTCTGACTTTGAAATGATTTTCCATTCATCTTTGTCAATCTTTGGAAACTTGAACTTGCTTAAAGGTTTAACATCTACTTCAGTTAAATATATAAAATTGCAAAAATGTATTCCAACTTTATAAACCTCCATTCCACCAAAAATAAATATTTCCTTTTTAGTTTCCCCGAAGTGGTTTAGCCAGTTTTTTGCTAATTCCAAAGCTTCTTCTATTGATGTGGCTTTTATTGCTCCTTCTTCCGCCCATTTGGTTTTTCTTGTAAGAACTATATTTGCACGGCCTGGCAAAGGTCGACCCAGTGAATCCCATGTCTTTCTTCCCATTATCAAAGGGCACCCCATTGTAATTTCTTTTAACCTTCTAAAATCTTCAGAAATTTTCCATAAGAGAGAATGCCCATCTCCAATGACCCTATTTTTTGCTGTTGCAACAATTGCACTAATTACCAATTCTGAATGCATATCTATACAGCAACTTTTCCAGATATATGTGGGTGGGGATTGTAATTTATAATTCTAAAGTCATCATAAACGTAATCTTCAATTTCTTTTCTAAAATTAACTTCCAATTTCGGGAGAGGTCTTGTTTTTCTTTTAATTTGTTTCATAGCTTGACCAAGATGATTATTATACAAATGAGCATCACCTAATGTAATTATAAAATCCCCTATGTTAAGTTTACAGACCTTTGCAATCATTTCAGTTAAAAGAGCGTAAGAAGCAATATTAAAGGGAACCCCTAAGAAAATATCTGCACTTCTCTGATATAACTGGCAAGACAACCTACCTTTAGCTACGTAGAATTGAAACAAACAATGGCAAGGTGGCAAAGCCATATCTTTGATAAATTCTGGATTCCATGCAGATACTATAATTCTTCTTGAATCTGGATTTTTTCTAATTTCTTTAATTGCATCTAAAAGTTGATCAACACATCCACCATTAGTTTTAGGCCAAGATCTCCATTGCTTGCCGTATACTGGTCCAAGTTCTCCTTTCCCGTCAGCCCATTCATCCCAAATACTAATTCCATTATCATTCAAAAATTTTATATTTGTATCCCCTTTAATAAACCACAGAAGTTCATATGCTATTGATTTAAAATGAAGTTTTTTAGTCGTTAGGAGAGGAAAACCTTTTGAAAGATCATATCGCATTTGCCACCCAAAAATAGATCTGGTCCCAGTACCAGTTCTATCTTCTTTCTCAACACCATTTTTAATGACATTTGACAAAAGATCTAGGTATGGTTCCAATATAAAGCTCCAACTATGTTTTTTAA
>CACAIE010000117.1 GCA_902532475.1 uncultured SAR116 cluster alpha proteobacterium | reverse complement strand
AAGAAATAACCTAGAAGTAGTTCCTCCTAATCAAGAGTTGAGCCACTCAGCAAATTGGTTATTTATGATAAATGGAGAAATCCCAACCAAGGAAGCTGAAAAATTGACTGATTTAGATTTCATATTACATGCTGAGCACGGATCAAATGCATCATCTTTCGCTGCACGTGTTACTATTGGAACAAAAGCTGGAATATATGATGCATTTGTAACAGCCATTTCAACTTTAACTGGCCCAGCTCATGGAGGTGCTGCAGAGGATGTTATGAAAATGATTAACGAAATTGGTGAACCTGAAAATGTGGATAAATATATACATAACAAAAGAGAAAAAAAAGAACCCATAACAGGGTTTGGCCATCGCGTTTATAAAAAAGAAGACCCTAGAGCCGCTCACCTCAAAGATGGCCTTTATAAGCTCTCAATTGAAATGGGTGAACCAAAATGGTTTCAAATATTGGCTAAGGTAGTTGAAAAAATGAAACCTTATTCTAGGCATGGATTAAATGTTAATGTTGATTTTTACTCTGGTGCTATTTATCACCTTCAAAAAATTCCAATGGATTTATTTGTTCCAATATTCGCTATTGGTCGAGCTCCAGGATGGATCGCCCAATGTCTAGAACAATTTAATTCCAATATTTTGATAAGGCCGCTTACAGTTTACAACGGCCCAAAAATTAGGAAATATATTAAACTGTCCAATCGTTAAAATATATTTCATTTTTCAAAAATAAATTTAATTCTTCCATGGCAATGAGAAAGTTTTAACATTTGTAAAACATTTCATTGCTTCTTGAACGCCCTCCTTTATTCCATTCCCTGAATCTTTTATGCCACCAAAAGGTGACATTTCAATCCTATAGCCTGGAACTTCCCAAATATTAACGGTCCCAACGTTTAGAGAAGAGATAAACTTTTGCATCCTGAAAAAGTCATTCGTACATACCCCGGCAGACAAGCCATATTTAGTTGAATTTGATATATTAATAGTTTCTTCATCCTCATCAGGAACTCTTAAAATAGGAACAACGGGTCCAAAAGTTTCCTCCATAACCAACTCAGAATTATGCGGCACAAAATCTATTACAATAGGAGGTAATAAAGCACCTCTTCTTTCTGGATGATAGAGTATTTTTGCTCCATTTTCTGAAGAGTCTAAAACGCGGTTTTCAAATAATTGAGCAGCCTCCTCACTAATTACCGTTCCTAGTTCCGTTTCTAGATCCATAGGATCACCAAAATTTATTTTTTTTGCCTTTTCCAAAACAATAGGAACAAACTTGTCAGCAACTTTATTTTGAACTAAAATTCTTTTGACCGCCGTGCATCTTTGTCCAGAATTTTTTGTTGCCCCCCCAACCGCAAGCTCTGCAGCATAATCAAGGTCGCTGTCATTCAAGTCGTTTAAAATTATAAGTGGATCATTCCCCCCTAGTTCTAGAACTTGCCTTTTATATCCAGCTTTTTTAGCAATTAACTTTCCTACAGGTATCCCCCCTGTAAAAGTAATTAGCTCAATGTTATGATTAGTAATAATTTCATCTCCAATATTCTCAGGCATGCCCGTAACAACAGAAAGCATTTCTGGTGGTAAACCAGCCTCATAAATGATATCTGCAAGATATATAGCCGTAAGAGGAGTAAGTTCCGTTGGCTTGGCTACGATACAATTATTCGTTGCAATCGCAGGGGCTATTTTATGTGAGATCATATTCAAAGGATGATTAAAAGGTGTAATTGCTGAAATTGACCTTAAAGGCTCTCTAATAGTAAAAATTTTACGAGCTTTTCCATGAGGCGTTAGATCACATGAGAATATTTCCCCGTCATCATTTATACATAATTGTCCTGCAAGAGTGTAAACATCATATGCTCTTCCAATTTCATAGAGGGCGTCACTAATGGATATTCCCAACTCAGAAGTAATTATTGGAGCTAAATCATTTTTTCTCTTGTTTAATATTTCTGCAATTTTGAATAGAATTTTTTGGCGTTCAAATCTTGTCAATTTTGGCTGATAGTTTGCAGCTATATTAAATGCCTTTTGAACATGTGCTGAATTCCCTGATGGAACACTTCCAATTACTTCTCCTGTATATGGATAAATGACTTGAATACTACTATCAGAAAAAACTTTTTCTCCTGCAATTCGCATTCCTTCATCTTTTTTTTGAAAAGACATACTCATAACTCACCTCATTTATCATTA
>CACAIE010000116.1 GCA_902532475.1 uncultured SAR116 cluster alpha proteobacterium | reverse complement strand
CATCGTTGATAAAGAGATGGCTGGAACAGGTTCAATGGAAATCATGATAAATCTGAAAGTTTCTGATGGGTTTACTGATGTTGCTGTCCTGAAAGCTCTGTCAGAACTTCAATATTTAATGGAACAAAAATATAGTTCTCACGTTGTTCACACGTATTCTTTAAGTGACATCGTTACAAATCTAAACAAAACCTTGGGTGATGGATCCAAAGAAAATTATAATTTACCTAAAAATTCAATCGCAGTTTCTCAACTGCTTTCATTACTTAATAATTCCAACCCTGAAAAGAGAAGAAAGATTGTTACAGATGATTTCTCACAAAGCCATATTACAATCCAGCTAAGAAATGCAAGTAGCAATGTATACAGTGAATTATTCAAAAATTTAGAAAGCGATCTAGAAAAAATTTTGGGGCCATTACGATTGAATTACCCTCAAATGGAGTATGGCGTCACAGGAACATTCGCACTTTTACTTCGTTTAGCTGATATAATGTCTGAAAGTCAATTTAAATCACTTTCACTTGCAGTTGTAGTAATTTCTTTAATTCTTCTCATTACCCTTGGTTCAGTTTCAGGAGGTATCCTTGCCATAATTCCTAACATTCTTCCAACCATTTCTTCTTTTGGTTTGATGGGTCTAATGGGTATACCCCTTGACGCAGATACGCTTCTGATCGCCCCTCTCATAATTGGAATTGCTGTTGACGATACTATACATTTTGTATCACATTATCGTATGAACTTAGCGCAGGGAAACAATTTAAATGACGCACTTAAGCATACTGTTGATCAGGTTGGCAGAGCTGTGACTTTTACTACGATAATACTAGGAGTTTCATTTTTAATGCTTGGTTTTTCAGATCATCTTGGTATTGCACGTGTTGGTATATTTGGATCATTTGCAATTTTTATTGCTCTTTTATGTGACTTATTCTTTTTGCCAGCATTAATTCATGTCTTCAAACCTAAATATGGAATCACTAAGGTTTTAACTTAGTCTATGGAATAAATCATGATTAAATCTATTAAACTCATTTTATCACATGTACTTATCGGCACTGTTTTATTAATATTATCAATAGATCTAGGTCTTGCAGACAGTGCCAAACAAATAATGGGAAAAGTTGATGAAAACCTTAGAGCGAGGAATGAATCTGTTTTTACTCTATTAAGATTATCTACTTGCCAGTACGGCATTAGTGACAATAAAATTAAGTGCAGCAAAACTCCAACAATAAAACAAATTGAAAGTATCGCAATCAATACTGGACCTGATGGAAAAGATAGCAAGAGTATTGCTTTCATCCAAGACCCTCCTTCTGAACGAGGTATTGGAATGTTGAGTTATAACTATGATGATTCGAATAAAGATAACGAAACTTGGCTTTATCTATCTGCTTTTGGCAAGATTAAAAGAATTGTTTCTTCGAATTCAGATGCTGACGCTGAGCCTGTTGCAATTTTTGGTTCTGAATTTACCAGTGAAGATCAAGAAAGTGGCAAAATAAATGACTATAATTACAAATTATTAAAGGAAACGACCTATAAAAATAAAAGGGTAGCAATCATTAATCAAATTCCCAAGCCGCACAAAGCAAAAAAAAGTAGGTACGGCAAAAGTATTGTTTGGGTTGATCTGGACAAATATATAGTTTTAAAAGCAAAAATGTATAATAGAAAAGATACTGAAATCAGACGTTTGTTCGTCAATGAAATTGATAAAATTAATGATATTTGGCTAGCAAAATCAATTACGATATTAAATCTTGAAACACAAAGGCTATCAAACATGAAGTTATTGTCTATTAATTTTGGAGTAAACATTGATAGCGGGTTATTTACTAAGCGCTCTTTGACAGACAAAGCCTTTAGGCAAGGCCATTTAAAAGGTATTCGCGATCAAACCAGTTAATCTTTTAATGAGATCATTTTTATTAGTAATTTTTTTCTACTTCTTACCAATTCATTCATTTTCTGATGAAGTTATTGAATTACCTGATGAAGTTGAATTAGAAACAGAGTTGGAATTCGATGTTATTGATTTAAGCAATCAGAAAAGTCTTGAAGGTTTTTCTTTGGATGAGTCTTTTAATACATTCAAATCCAAATTCAACAAAGTGAACCCATCACTAACTTTTGGAAGTTATTTTTCAAATATTTCTGATGTTTCAAATCAAAATTATAAAACTCATTTAAACTTAAGAAGTAATTTTGA
>CACAIE010000115.1 GCA_902532475.1 uncultured SAR116 cluster alpha proteobacterium | reverse complement strand
GAAAGATTTTTCATTTTTTGATTACTTGCCTTTGACACCAAAAGAAGTTGATAAATATATGAAAAGATTTAAGATTTCTAAATTAAATAAAAATTCAAAATCAAATTTTTTTATAAAAGGTTATGAATTTAAAAAACAGTCTCAATTTGAAGAAGCACAAAAATGGTATTTTAACGATATAGTTGAAAATCAAAATGCTTACTCACTAGCATATTTAGCCGATTTATATTTTTATGGAAATATTGGAAATACGGAAGATTTTAAAACAGCATATTTTTTATATGTAAGTAGTATTAATTATTTTGGGAAACATGCTTCAAACGCTCAGGACTATAGTGATGCTAGTAGAGCATTGTTATTTATGGGGGATTTAGATAGATCGATAATTTTTATGGAGAAAGCATTTTTAAAACAAAAATCTTTTGGATGGCATTCTTTAGATCTTGGTTATATATATTCCAATTATTATAAGAATACTGAAAAGTATAAGGATTTAAATAAAGCAAAAACTTTTTTTGAACTTGCAATAGAGGACAAGTCAAGATCTGCATATAAGGATGCAAAAGTTGAACTATCAAAAATAAATAAACTTTTGAACAAACCTAAGGAAGATGGCTTTTCTAAAAAACAAGTACTAAATGAAGAAAGTTGGTTATATGCTTTAACAGATTTAACTATTTGCTTAAATGCTAATAATCCTAAATTCAATTTAGAAGCTGAGCACCGTGGTTTGAATTGTGGTATAGGTGGCTCAATACAAACAGCCTCATCTGATACCTCCAACAATAAATCTATATTGACATCAACAGATGAATTTATTTGTAGGACGGCTTCAACAATTTTAAATAATAAAAAACAATGGGACTTGAATGTTCCAAAATATGTTGAAGAAGCAAAAAGACGTGGCCTTAATTGCGGAGTAGGCGATTCCATCCAAATAGCCTCATCAGATTCTTCAAAGAATAAAAATAATACTTTAGCCCTTCAACAGGCCAATCAAAAAGCTCAACAATCAGAACAAGAGGCACAAAAAGCCAAACAGAAAGCTGCTGAGCTAGAACAACAACTTGCCCAACTTCAATCCCAACAAGAAAAGAAACAGCAGCAGATCAGCCAGGATAACCAGATACCCTTAATTAATGCTATGTCGTACAATGACACCGATACCAATGCCATCATCGAAGGGATTATCACAGACAATGTTGAGGTTGCGGAAGTCACTGTTGATAATCAGATAGTTCCCCTTAACACAGATGGCTCATTCCAAACTAATCTTTATATTCCAAGGAACGGTAAAACAGTTGAGATAGTAGCTTATGATTTAAAAGGCAATAAAGCTGTTAAAACCATCCAGCTTAACCGTAGTGAGATTGAACAGGCATCAGGTCCTGTTTTTGTTTCGCTCAATCCTTCAGGTAAAAGGGTCAAACCCAATCCCAATGCACTAGCTCTTATTATAGGCGTGGCTGATTATGAAAAGACACCTGCCAAAGCAATGTATGCGGATAGTGATGCTCAGATATTCTATGACTATGCTACACTTAAACTGGGTGTCCCTTCTACTAACATTATGGAACTGGTTAATGATAATGCAGATAGAGTTGAAGTAGGTTTAGCAGTTAAAGACTGGATAGCTCGTTCCACCAAGCGGGGAGAGAGTGACATCTATCTCTTCTTTGCTGGTCATGGGCTAGCCAGTTCCGATGGTAAAGATATGTATCTATTACCTTATGATGGCTCCCCTCGGTTACTTGAGGATTCTGCTATCTTAAGAAAGAGACTCTATAAAGATATTGCCTCAGCCAACCCTCGTTCTGTTACCGTCTTCTTGGACACCTGCTACTCTGGAACAACAAGAGGCACCGATATGCTCATCGCTTCCCGTCCAATTGCAATTGTTGCAAAGGAACAAGCTATTCCCGATAACTTTACTGTCTTTACTGCAGCAGCAGGTGACCAAACAGCAAAACCTCTCGAAGAAGCTAAACATGGACTATTCTCTTACTTCCTGATGAAGGGTATGGAAGGAGAGGCTGATAGTAATAAGGATAATGCGATTACAGCTAGTGAACTTCATGCTTATGTCCAGAGTAATGTCATCCAGCAATCAGCAGGTTCACAGACACCCGAACTACAGGGTGATGCCAATCGGGTGTTGGTAAGATTTCAGTAGGCTATTAACAAACTGAAGTATCTTTGCTACTCTCAAATATGTTCACGTTCATAAGAATGCTATCACTGATTTCCTTTATGCTTCTGTTTACAGCAGAAACA
>CACAIE010000114.1 GCA_902532475.1 uncultured SAR116 cluster alpha proteobacterium | reverse complement strand
TCAATAGTTGTTACTGAACGTCTGTTCATAGACCAAGCAGCTTTATTTGACCCAAGAACTTGTGGCCTTTCTTTACCATAACTAACAACAGAAATTCTATCACTATTTATTCCTAAAGAAGTTAAATAATCTTTAACCGAAGAAGCTCTCTTCTCGCCTAATGCTAAGTTATACTCTCTTGTACCCCGCTCGTCACAGTGGCCTTCAATTGTAACTTGAAGTGAAGGATTTTGATTTAAGAATTCAGCTTGATTATCTAAAACAGATCTATCTTCATCATCTAATTCTGAGCTGTCATAACCAAATAAAACACGGTCACCAACTTTTATAAGAGCCGTTCTAGGATCTGTGTCATAGCTATATGAAGATCCACTATCTGCTGCTGATGTTGATGTTGATGTTGATGTTGATGCCGATGATGTGCTCCCGCCTGAAGAAGATGTGGTAGAGCTAGATCCGCTATCTGAAGTGCTTGCTGCACTTGATGAAGCTGATGTTGATTCTGATGAACCTGATCCACCTGATGCCACTGAATCAATTTCAGAAGCAGTTTCACATGCTGTTAATAAGGCCGCTCCTGCCGCAAGTAATAAAAATCTTTTCATGAGTTCCCCTCGCTAACTAATACTAGTCATTATCATACCTAATTGAATAGTCAGTCGCAAGTTAATTAATTTTATTTAATATAGCAAGTCAAGAAATACTCATTTTGTTATTTTTTTTGAATTTTATCTATATTTCATTGAAATTTATGGAATTAAAGGCGACCAAGCTGGATCTGATGCATCAGAGGGCGTTATAATCTCTCTTTCATTATATCCTGTTATGTCAACTCTAAATAACCGCACTTTACCCCCTTTTCCTTCTGAATCACTCTTTTCCTGTTTGAAATACATCAAAACCCTACCATTTGGAGCCCAAGTAGGCGCCTCAACTAAAAAACCTTTTGATATTAGTCTTTCTCCACTGCCATCAGGTCTCATAACACCTATATAAAATTGCCCTTCATGCATTTTTGTAAACGCTATCAAATCGCCTCTTGGCGACCAGACTGGAGTAGCGTAACGGCCTTTTTTAAATGAAATCCTTTTTTGCTTACTTCCATCAGCGTTCATTACGTATAATTGTTGAGATCCTCCCCTATCAGAATTGAATACTACTTTTTGACCATCAGGAGAAAATGTTGGCGAAGTGTCAATCGAAGGGCTGTTTGTAAGTTGTTTAACCTCTTGAGTAAGTAAGTTCATTATAAATATATCCGTTAAACCTTGGTCCGCTAAGCTCATAATTATTGATTTACCATCAGGACTAAATCTTGGAGCAAAAGTCATTCCTGGGAATGTTCCTAGAAGTTCTTGTCTGTTAGTCTCTAAATTCAACACATAAACTCTAGGTTCTTTTTGAAAATACGCAAGATAAGCAACTTCCTGCGAAGTAGGGGAAAATCTAGGGGTTAAAACAAGATAAGAACCATCTGTTAAGTATTGATGATTATGTCCGTCCTGATCCATAATAGCCAATCTTTTTACCCTCGCATTTAAAGGACCACTTTCAGCGATATAAACTATCCTTGTATCAAAATAACCTTCTTCACCTGTTAGTCTTTTATAAATTTCATCGGCAGCGATATGAGAAACTCTTCTCCAATATTTACTGTCTACTGATAATTTAAGGCCGGTTAAGTCTTGCTCAGTAACAACATCCCACAATCTAAATTCAACTTCAATAATTCCACTACTATCTAAACTTGCTGACCCAGTAACCAATGCTTTAGCTCCTAGGGGATCCCAATTTGAAAACACCGGTCTAATACTTGGTGATATTGGCTTTTCTATATAAGCTTTTGTATCAATCACATCAAAGAGGCCTGTAGAAATTAAGTCGTCGACAATTACTCTAACTACGTTTAAACCAATTTCATTGGAACTGGGGTCGGAAACAAATTTTTGAATAGCAATCGGTAAAGGCGCAACAGTACCTTCAGTAATATCGACAACTAAATTTTGTGAAAAAGAATTACTACTTAATAACAAAGTAAAAGTTAAAAAAATATACTTAAAATATTTGATCATTCAAAAACTGCCATTTAAGATTACAAGCCCCCAAACATTTTTGCTGGTTCGAATTTAAAGGTTATTTTTCTCCATTCATTAAATTTATTCAGAGGTAAAGGCATAGGCTCGGCTTCTTTAACAGCTCTTAAGGCAGAATTTGCTGCCGCTTTATAAAAAGAATTATCTCCATTTAAACCTTTGTTAACCCATTCTGCTTTTAAAACATATCCCTCTTTATTTAATTCTATAAATATGTCAACATTAAGATTCTCTGCTTCGGCTGCACCAATCGGAG
>CACAIE010000113.1 GCA_902532475.1 uncultured SAR116 cluster alpha proteobacterium | reverse complement strand
CTTTAAAATATCTTTTAAAAAATCTTTTAAATTTCCTTTTGCATTCTTTCTTAAATTTAGTAAATGTTTGGCAAAAGCATGGGATCTCTCGTAAGCACCATCAAAACCAACGACAAAGTGATTGTGCCAAAACAAAACTAACCTCTCAAATTGAGGGTTGCTTGAAGTAACAATTTGCTCAGTCCAGCTTTTTTCTAACGTATTTTTTTGTTCTCTAATGATAGAATTATAACATTTTCTACTTGTCCCTCTAAATCCATGTTCCATAAAATTCAATGGAGAAACTTCATGAACCCATGAAGGGGGATTATATTTATCTGGTGAAGATAAGAGCTCATCTATTATAAGGTCAATGGCATCTTTTCTTGCCATTCCAATATATCTTCGGACTCTTTCAACGGGAGCGCCTATTCCAATTCGTCTTTCAAGGTGAACTGCATCATTAAAAGTTATAATGTTTTTTAAATGCTCTTTATTAATCTCTATCTTTTCTGGGGGTTTAATTTGATAAGAAGTAAAAAAAATATCTGAGCTTGGGTCTAAATGTTTAACGTCATCCTGAGTTGTAATAACCCCACCAGATATCGTTGTTCTTGAGTTAGCCTCTAAACCAAAGACCGTAACAATAATAGTGATTAAAATAATAATTTTAGTTTTCATTTAAAAACTTTATTATACTATTTATCGTCTCTTTTGGAGCCTCCTCAGGTATGTAATGACCTCCAGAAATAGGTGCCCCTTGAACATTATTAGCGTATTTTTTCCAAACATCCAATACATTGTAATGGGATCCAACAAACGCGTCACTACCCCATAATACTAAAAGTGGGGTATCAATTTTTGTCCCATAGTCTTTTTTATCATGCAGAAGATCGATTGTGTTAGATGCTCTATAATCCTCGCAGCTTGCATGAATTGTTTCAGGGTTGGAAAAGCACCTTAGATACTCTTTAAAGGCCTCTTGAGTAATAAAGTCCTTATTCCTTCCCCAGGACTTGATTTTTTTTTGCAAATAATACTTTGGGTCTGAACCTATCATTTGTTCAGGGAGATCAAAGGGTTGAGTTAAAAAAAACCAATGATAGTAGTTATAAGCAAAATCTCTGTCAGTTTCTTCATACATTGTCAATGTAGGAACTATATCCATCAACACAGCTTTTATAACTGATTGTTTGTAGTCAATTAACATGCGATGAGCAACACGCGCTCCACGATCATGACCAACTACCGAAAATTTTTTAAATCCTAAATTTTGCATTACCTCTACTTGATCTAATGCCATTTCCCTTTTTGAGTAAACTGAATGCTTAACATCAGATTTAGGTTTGCTGCTATCGCCGTAACCCCGTAAATCAGTTAAAACTACCGTATAATGACTGGCAAGCTCTGGAGCAACTTTATGCCATATGATATGTGTCTGCGGGTATCCATGTAGAAATAAAACAGGGGGACCATTGCCAGCTATTTTTGCATTTATTTTTGCACCTGATGTTTTGATTTGCTTTGTTGTAAACTTTTCTAGCATTCGAAATCAATTACTTCATTACAGTTAATATTTGATCAATGGATTTTTTAATTTTAGCCACTTTTGGAACCGTTGCATTTGAAGAGGGGTGGCCTACCGTCAATATCATGACGGGCTTATTGCTTTGGGGCCTATTGCAAAGTCCAGTTAAAAAGTTCATCGGGTTTGGTGTGTGAGTTAAAACTGAGAGACCCGCTTTATGAAGGGCTGTAATTAAAAATCCAGTAGCGATCCCAACGCTTTCAGGAACGTAATAATTTTTGTATTTTGTTCCATCTTCAAAGACTCCATACCTTTCAGCAAAAATAATTATCAACCACGGTGCGGTTTCTAGATGTGGTTTCTTTGCATTGGTCCCAATCGGCTCCAAAGCCTTAATCCACTCGTCTCCACCACCGCCCGAGTAAAATTTTTCTTCTTCAATTTCAGCGGCCTCTCTTATTCTGCTTTTTATATCTGCATTTGATACAGCGACAAAATGCCAAGGCTGATGATTAGCTCCACTTGGTGCGGATCCTGCCACCTGGATTACGTGTTTAATAATATCATAACTAACTTCTCTATCAGAAAAATCTCGAATTGTATGCCTTTTCAACATATATTCTTTAAATTGAGTAATTGAAGATAGCATCTCTTCATCTGAGATTGAAACATTGTCAGGCAAAGGAATTTTTTGGTATTTAAGGCTCTTCTTTGAAAACATTTAACAGTTCATAATTGAGTTCATCTAAGTTACTGCCGCTCTAGAAATATTTTTATAACTTTCCCAAAGCTTTCCATCTAATACTTTGTTGATAATTTTAACTGATTGGAGAATGTCTTCTTCGTCAATAAATAATGGGCAAATTCCAAATCGCATTAAATTGGGTGCTCTGAAATCTCCAATTAATTTATTTGAAATTAAAGACTGCATCAACTCATACCCAAAATCAAACGTATAGGAA
>CACAIE010000112.1 GCA_902532475.1 uncultured SAR116 cluster alpha proteobacterium | reverse complement strand
CATAGTTTATGTATTAAAGAATCTGTGTCAACAGGCACAAATGGTCAGCCCTTTAACAATCTTCTTGTCATTGAAAACAAAAAGTATCAGTCAGTAGTAAAATAATACTTAAATTCTTTAGAGAAAATGACATAATTTCAACCTTGTCAGAGTTAAAAAAACTAAGTAGTGTAGATAAATAAATTAAATCTTTCTCATCTTTAATTAAGGAGAGAGTTACAGAGCTGTCAATAATAGGCTTACCAGATGATTGGGAAAGAGTTTATGAAGCAACTTCAAAATACTAAAGTTTTATTTATTAAAAGTAACTTCAAATATTTCAATAAGTTGTAATTTATATGATAGATCAGTTGCAAAATATTGATGTCTTTAAGCGCTGCAATAATGATCTGCTCGAAAAGATATCTAAAACTATAATCATTAAAGATGAAGTTTCAAACACAACAATTTTGAACCATGGAGATGATTCAAAACATGTTTATGTAATTTTTGAAGGTTCTGCTATTATTGCACAGCTTTCAGAAGATGGCAAAGTTGTTGGCCTTGAACTTGTTAAATCTGGAGGATGTTTTGGAGAAATGTCTGCAATCGATGGTTCGAAGAGATCAGCTTCGGTTATCTCATTAGGTCCTGTTAAACTAGGAATTATTAATTATATTTTTTTTAGAAATCATATATTGCAGGATTACGATTTTTGTAGAGCTTTATTAGTAAAATTTACAGGGGTAGTAAGAAGAGCAAATCAGCAAATTTTGAGTTTGGCTACAGCCAATGCTAGAAAAAGATTATTATTGCAAATGATGCGCCTTTCATTAATAAATAACAAAAACCCAACAACTATGGTACTAGAAAAAGGCCTGACTCATAATGCGATTGGTTCTTTTGCGGGAATTTCTAGAGAAACTGTTACAAGATTAATAAGTGAATTAAAATCTGATAAAACAATTTGGACTAGTGGTTCTGGTAATCTTGAGATGAACATAGAAAAGGTTTTTAAGGAATTAAGATCTTTAATTAACATATAAGATTTATATTACTTCCTATTCATAAATCATTTAAACGTAAGACACTCACCCTGTATGCATGTGCCATTCCCCCCTTGGGGGTAATATATTATTGAGTACTGCGATAGATTAGGTATTATAATAGGTAACCATTTTAATGACTCTCACAGACTCATACATGGCATGTAGTAGTTTTATGTGTCCAGGCAGTTTAAGTGATTCAGAGGGTGTTGGTAGGAGTCTTTAGGGGGTATAAATTTTTTATGTTAGAAATAAACCGAGAATAATAAAATTGATGCCATCTACTATTTGGACTGTTTTACTCTTGACCATCAGAGCTAATTTCTTCTAATTGAGTGCGACTATCAAGATAATCTGATTTAACACCATGTTGTTCTATAAAAATGATTGAAGAGAAATTATTCTATGGTAACTGGATTGTTCAAAGTTATTTAATTTTATTTCTGTCGTAAATGGAATGCCTGTTTCAAAATAGAATAACTTATTTTCTTCTTTAATAGTTTTATATAATTCTTTAAGTTATTAGCTTAAGTGCATCTGGGTCATTTTTCCATTTTGGATCGTATTTTTTTTTCTTTAACACGTAGCAATTAACAATTATCGGCGACTTATCGTTATTTATTATAGGAGACGTTGCATCACCTCCAAATTGCCAATACCAACTCTTCATATAGCTATAATTTAATCGCCCAATTATCCAAGGGTCAATAAGTATGTATTGGATGAGTTTTGCAAATCGATACGGCGTATCTATAAATATTTTGCTATTTTGCCAGTGATTATCTCCAAACCTTATACCTGCCCATCTATAGTCTTCCGTGATATTTTTTATATTATCTACCATAAAATACTTATGTAAATATTTAATATAGTCATGTACATGGGGATATCTTCCGCATCCATAAAAACTTGCTATGTTATACATATGGACATGATCTTTTAGATTATATTTATTAGATTTATTTACTTCATTGCTGTATATTTTCCAGCCCGGGTATTTAGGATTCATATTACATACTGTGATAATTGCCATAGCACCTGGCTTAAGTGTCCTATTTATATTTCTAAAAAATTCATTAAAGACTCGCTCTTCTTCATTAATCGTCATCCCACCTGAAGTTAAATGCTCAGTACTACCTATAACACTGACCGCGTCGAAAGTTTTATTGATCTGTGCGATAAACTTACGAAAATCCTCTAAATAAACTTTGATTTTATAATTTTTACACTTTTGTTTTTGAGGCTCAGAAAGAGTGACTCCTATAACGTTTATGCCTCTTTTTTTGAGATATTTGGCCCAATGGCAATATCCACAACCTAAATCTAGGAGAGTCATCCCAGGCTGAAGTCTTAAATAATTATAGTAGGTATCGTATTTTTTTTTCATAGCGCTTTCTGCACTCAATTTATAATTTCCATCATAAAGACCTTCTGATAAATCTCCTCGGTTGGTATCGAAATTAT
>CACAIE010000111.1 GCA_902532475.1 uncultured SAR116 cluster alpha proteobacterium | reverse complement strand
TTGAACAGCTCCTCCTTGCATTTGACCTTCCACATATGATGGGTGGATAGCTTTCCCAGCATCTTGAAATACTGTATACCTAAGTATTTTTGAAGATCCGGTCTCTTTATCTACTTCAACATCAACAAGATGAACGCCAAAGCTTACACCTGCACCTTCAGCATTTACCTCATGATGACCAGCTATTGGCCCACCAGTTTGTGAGGACATTCCTGCAATTTCTTCAATCGTTAGGGGGTCAAATTTTCCAGCATTAGGACCAGCGGGTATTGCCGATCCATTTTCCCATCGAACAGCTTCTTCATCAATGTTCCAAATCTTTGCTGCTCGTTTGCACATTTCTTTTATAGCGGCACGAGCTGCTTTAATTGTTGCTAGCCCAACAGCAAATGTTACTCTACTTCCATCTGTTACTTCATTATGTCCTAACGAATTGGTGTCTGCTATAATAGTTCTTACTTTTTCATATTCTATCCCAATCTCTTCAGCAGCCATTTGACTTATAGATGCTCGGGAACCGCCAATATCTGGATTTCCTTCGGTAACTCCAATAGTTCCATCAAAATTTACATTTAATGTCACGCATGTATCTCCACCAAAATTAAACCAAAATCCACATGAAAGACCGCGACCTTGATTTTTGCTAATTGGAGCAGAATAGTGAGGATGATTTTTTGCAGCCTCCAAAGTTGCTACTAAACCAATATCGTCAAAAGTTGGTCCGTATGACGATAGCGTTCCTTTTTTCGCTGCATTTTTGAGTCTGGTTTCAAGGGGATCTAAATTTAAAACCTCACATAACTCGTCAACAACACTTTCCACAGCATAGATAGCTTGTGGCGCTCCAGGAGCCCTATATGCAGCTTGCATTGGTCGGTTAGTAAGAATATTCCACCCTTGTGTTTTTACTGCTTTTAATTCGTATGATGCAAAAGCGCTTTGTGCACCCATTTCAACTGTTCCATTTGGGAAGGCTCCACCCTGGTACCTTAATTTTGCTTCACCAGCAGTAATTTTACCATCTTTTGTCATTCCAATTTTTACGTCCATTGACGATGAAACAGTAGGTCCAGTAGCTTTGAAGACTTCATCTCTGGTCATGACCAACTTGACGGGTTGTCCACTTTTTAGAGACAGGGCAAGAGCAATTGGCTCTATATATATAAAGGTCTTTCCGCCAAAGCCGCCACCTATTTCTGAAGCAGTAACTTTTAGTTGGCTTGTCTCCATTCCCATAATTTCAGCACAAACAGCCCTCACATTGTAATGACCTTGAGTACAGCACCACAAGTCTGCTTTTCCATCGGGGGTCATTGAAGCTAAGCATGCATTAGGTTCAATATAACCTTGATGAGTGGCCTCAGTTTTAAAACTACGAGTGACTATTTTTTCAGCCTTTGCAAACCCGGCCTCAAGGTCACCGTGGCCAAACTCAAAATAACTAGTAACATTTTCTGAGTATCCCTTGGGCACATTTTCCAAAACATAACCTTTATTAACTAAGGGCGCATTTTTTTCCATTGCTTTATCAACGTCTGTTACATGAGGCAGAATTTCATATTCTACTTTGATTAACTTTAGGGCTGATTTAGCAATTAAATCAGATGTCGCCGCTACAGCAGCAACTCCATGGCCGTCATATAGAACTTTTTGATGAGCTATAGAATTTTCAAGAATATTATTTGGTTGGCCTGAAGAAAATTTATCAAAATCTTTTGAAGTTATAACTGCTTTAACCCCATCTAATTTTTCGGCAGCCGATGTATCTATTGATAAAATTTTGGCATGCGCATGAGGGGATCTTAAAATTTTCGCAAACAACATATTTGCAACATTTAAATCAGCTCCGTATTGCGCTTTTCCAGTAACTTTTTCAATTCCATCAGGTCTTGGTGGCCTAGTACCTATAACTTTAAACTGTCTTTCATGATCATTATCTAACGGAGACATAATAATTAACCCCTCATTTCTTCTGCAGCATCCATAACTGCTCTAATAATTTTATCGTAGCCGGTGCACCTGCATAAATTGCCTGCTAGCCAATACCTTACTTCTGTTTCATTAGGAGAAGGGTTTTTTTCAAGTAGAGCTTTAGCAGCCACTAGTATACCTGGGGTACATATTCCACATTGCAGCGCAGCATGATCAAGAAACTTTTGTTGGAGAGGGTGCAGTTTGTCTCCGTCAGCCATACCTTCTATGGTGTTTATCTTGGAATTATTGGCTTCCACTCCTAATACTAGGCAAGAGCATACTAACTTGTTATCCATAGTTATGCTGCATGCGCCACAATCTCCGGTACCGCATCCTTCTTTACTTCCCGTTAAATGTAACCTATCACGCAAAACTTCCAAAAGCGTTTCTTCCGGTTCGCATAAAAACTCTATATCATCACCGTTTACATTTGATTTTATATGAACTTGGCTCATGAACTTTCTCCTGCCCTTTGGTAAGCAATTTTTGCAGCTCTTTTAGCTAATACACCAGAAACTTCAGTCCTGAATGAAATGGTTCCTCTTTTATCTGATATCG
>CACAIE010000110.1 GCA_902532475.1 uncultured SAR116 cluster alpha proteobacterium | reverse complement strand
TGCGACTTCAGAATAAGTGGGATAAGTAATTAGCTTATCCCACAATTATATTTTCTAGTAATAATTAATGTGAACCAATAGCAGCTAACAATAAAATGGCCACAATATTGATGATCTTTATCATTGGATTAACCGCTGGACCGGCTGTATCTTTATAAGGATCTCCAACTGTATCACCGGTAACTGCCGCTTTATGAGCTTCAGATCCCTTGCCACCATGGTTTCCATCTTCAATATACTTTTTAGCATTGTCCCATGCACCACCGCCTGCTGTCATTGAAATAGCGACATATAACCCTGTCACAATAGTACCTAAGAGCATTGACCCTACTGTTGTAAGAGCGGCAACCTGATTATAGGAAGCTATAATAAAGTATACCACTATTGGAGCTAGAACAGGTAATAATGAAGGAATTATCATTTCTCTAATTGCGGACCTAGTAAGCATATCGACAGCTCGACTATAATCCGGACGATCAGTACCTTTCATTATACCAGGCATCTCTTTAAACTGGCGTCTAACTTCTTCAACAACAGCTCCTCCAGCTCGTCCGACAGCTTGCATACCCATTGACCCAAAGAGATACGGCAACATTCCTCCAATAATCAATCCAACCACAACATATGGATCAGAAAGCATAAATTCTACTTTAAGGTCAGGAAAATAATGTTTAAGATCAGCTGTATAAGCAGCAAATAAAACTAATGCTGCCAAACCTGCAGAACCAATTGCATAACCTTTTGTTACAGCCTTGGTGGTATTTCCTACCGCATCTAATGCATCTGTTGTCTTTCTAACATTCTCGTCTAATCCACTCATTTCAGCAATGCCACCAGCATTATCAGTAACTGGTCCATACGCATCAAGAGCTACAACCATTCCAGCAAGAGCTAACATTGTAGTAGCAGCAAGAGCAATTCCATATATGCCTGCTAAATTATAAGAAAAAATTATACCAAGAGCGATTATAATAGCTGGTAATGCTGTTGCTTCCATTGAGATAGCTAATCCCTGAATAACATTTGTACCGTGTCCAGTTTCTGATGATTGAGCAATAGATTTAACCGGTCTATATTCTGTTGAAGTGTAATACTCGGTTATCCAAATTATTAGTGCTGTGACAGCTAATCCAACTAATGAACTCCAAAAAAGAGGTAAGCTAGTTTCGGTGTCTTTAAACATATAGTCGACAGCAAAATAAATAAATATTCCAGAAAGTACTGCTGTAACAATAAAACCTTTATATAGAGCACCCATAATATTTTCAGAAGCACCAAGTCTAACAAAGAATGTTCCAATAATAGAAGCTATTATACAAACACCACTTATTAATAATGGTAACTCAATATAGTTATTTTGACCTGAAAACATAATGGTGCCTATTAACATAGTAGCAACTATTGTAACTGCGTAAGTTTCAAATAAATCAGCTGCCATACCTGCACAATCACCTACATTATCACCTACATTATCTGCAATAACAGCAGGATTTCGAGGGTCATCTTCAGGAATTCCCGCTTCAACTTTACCAACCAAGTCAGCCCCAACATCTGCTCCCTTCGTAAATATACCGCCACCTAAACGAGCAAAAATAGAAATTAGTGATGCTCCAAAAGAAAGAGCCACTAAAGATTCAATTAAAAGTCTTTGGTCTATATTTACAGACAATAAAAACCAATAATATCCAGCAACTCCAAGTATACCAAGTCCCACTACTAGTAAGCCTGTTATGGCTCCTGATTTAAAGGCTATATCTAAGGCAGGTTGCAATCCTTCAGTAGCCGCTTGAGTTGTCCTTACATTAGCTCTAACGGACACATTCATTCCTATATACCCAGCAATACCAGACAATATTGAACCAATAAGAAACCCAATTGATACGTAGAGGCCTAAAGTAAAAAATAATATAATTGTAACGACAACTCCGACGATTGTAATAGTAGTATATTGTCTATTTAGATAAGCTGCAGCACCTTCTTGAATTGCTCCAGCAATTTCTTGCATTTTTTCCGAACCTGCGTTTGCTGAAAGTATACTTTGACTAGCCCAAAGACCATATATCAATGCACATACACCGCAAGCTATTGTAATTGTTAAAACACTCATTACATAATTTCCATATTTGTTAAGGGGTTAAATTTAAAACCTAAAATAATTTTAAATACGATCTTTGTATACATTACCTGTTTGTATCGTGCAATACATATGGTAAATTCTTTTTAAGAAACATTACGTTGTTTCACGTGTGATTTTATCTAAAATTTTATTTACAAATTTTGGCTCTCCACCCATCTGCAAGGCAATCTCAACATATTCTGAAATAATAATATTTTTTGTTAGCTTTGAATCAAGATTAAGTTCAACAATACCTGCAAGCAAAATAGCTTTGTCTACATTGGAAATTCTTTCTAAGGTCCAACCTTCAACCAAATGTTTTTGAATTTTTTCCTCAAATGAATAATCAAAATTATTAATTATTAAATTTAAATATTCTTCGTCAATACAATCAATATTAAATTCATCTTCCAAATCATTCTTAAAATATTTTGAATATTC
>CACAIE010000109.1 GCA_902532475.1 uncultured SAR116 cluster alpha proteobacterium | reverse complement strand
CCCTTTTTTCTTCCAAACAAGCGAAGCACAAAAATAGCATTCTTTAGCTTTTGTTAAGAAATTTTATTAGCTAAATCTGTTTTTTCCCAAGAAAATGATCCTTCTATCTTTTCATTTGGCACTCTTCCAAAATGCCCATAAGATGCAGTAGGAGTATAAATAGAGTGATTTAGTCCTAATCTAGACCTTATACCTGAGGGTGTTAAATCAACTTCTTTTCTTAAAATCTTAGCCAATTCCTGATCGGATATCTTTCCTGTATTAGCTGTATTTACATATAAAGAGAGGGGTTCTGAAACTCCAATAGCATAAGATAGTTGAATTGTACATTTGTCAGCTAAATTTGCAGCAACTACGTTTTTTGCCATGTATCTTGATACATATGCAGCAGATCTATCAACCTTTGTAGGATCTTTTCCACTAAATGCTCCCCCGCCATGAGGGGATGAGCCCCCATAAGTGTCTACTATTATTTTTCTTCCTGTTAAACCCGAATCACCATCCGGTCCCCCTACTACAAAATTTCCAGTTGGGTTAACAAAAAATCTTTCCTCTGCACACATCCATCCTTCTGGCAAAACATCCAAAACATGCTTTCTAACAAGTTCTTTTATATCATCCTGACTAGCTTCTTCAACATGCTGGGTAGATACAACCACTGAAGTAGCTCTAACTGGTTTTCCATTTGAGTGCTCTAAAGTAATCTGAGATTTACTATCTGGTCCAAGAATATGCGCTGTTCCTGAATGCCTTGCTTCTGCTAATGATTGTAATATTTTGTGTGAATAGTGTATTGCAGCAGGCATTAAAACATTTGTGTCCTTACATGCGTAACCAAACATTATACCTTGATCACCAGCACCCTCTTCTTTATTGTCGCCAGCATCTACGCCCATTGCTATATCTGGCGATTGTCCGTGAAGATGATTTTCAACAACCATATTTTTCCAATGGTAACCACTTTGTTCATAACCGATGTTTTTAACCGCTTCTCTTACTGAGGTTTCAATTTCATTTTTGAAATCTAAAGACAACTCTTTACCATTATTTGACATGCAGTCTTCTGGAACTCTGAGCTCACCAGCTAAAACCGTTCTGTTAGTTGTGGTCATTGTTTCACAAGCTACTCTTGCTTGAGGATCTTTTGATAAACACAAATCTAACACAGTATCTGATATTATATCACATACCTTATCTGGGTGACCTTCAGAAACAGATTCTGAAGTAAATAAAAAATTGCCTTCCATAAATATAACCCTCTTAAATATTTTTGTTATGTTTTAATAATTAAAAGCATTTTATAAATCAATATAATTAAGAATTTAATTTTCTATGAATAACTAAATCATAGTTTCATATATCTAATTATTAACTATTGGTTTATGTTTTTTATTTAACCTTAAAAAACCATAAATTATGATTAAAAGAATAGTCGCTAAAAAGAAAATACTGTCTCCCCACTTAGAATAAAAAGTTCCACTGAATTTCTTAGGTATTTTTGTATCTAAAAATCCTGAGATTCCATATTTTAATTTACCTATTTCTTTTCCATTGGGTGCAATAACTGCTGAAATTCCACTATTTGAAACGCGTATCATTGGAATTCCTGTTTCAATAGCCCTCTGTTTCGACAACCAAAAATGTTGAACTGGTCCGAAAGTATTTCCAAACCAATTGTCATTAGTGATATTTACAATCAGATCATAGGAATTCCTTTTATTGTTTTTCCATGGGAAAATAGCTTCGTAACAAATCATTGGATATAAGTTTAAGTTACCAAATTTAAAAAAATGGTTCGCTTTACTGCCTTTAGAAAATTCTTTATCCGAAGCCAACACTTTTAAAAATTTAATTCCTTTTCTAAACGGTATGTACTCTCCAAATGGTACAAGTTTATTCTTATCATATTTTCCTATATTATGACCTTTATTATTGAAAACCATCATTGAATTATAGTAATGCATTGTATCATTAATATACTCTTTTGAAGGGATTCCTGAAATTAAATTTGCTTTATCATTTAATAAGACACTTCTAGTAATTATATTAATTTCTTGTGAAATATTTTCTTTAAAATTTGTCAGAGCGGTTTCAGGCCAAACAATTAACATAGGTCCAGAAAAATCAACATTAGACAGTTCAACTAATTTATTTAAATTTTGATAAAATTTATTTTTTTCCCACTTTTCAGAATGAGAAAAGTTTGGCTGAACTAACCTAACTGCGTGTTCAGTAAAAATGACCTTATTTGTTTTGAACTTATAATAGCTAAATAACAAAACGACAAAGCAAAAAAGAATTGTAATAAAGGCAAAGAATTTTTGTTTTGCAACTAAAGAAACTGGAATTAAAACCATCAGAACAGCTAAAGTATTTTGTCCATATGGTCCCATTAAAGAAGCAGTCTGAGAAATTTCTATTGGTTGAGAAAAAACAAAACCTAACATATTCCATGGAAAACCAGTAAGGATATTTCCTCTTAACCACTCAAATGTAGGCAAAAAAATTGATACCAATATCATTTTTTCAACAAATGATTTCCCAAAAAGGTTTGAAAAATAAAATGCTAAGCCCCAG
>CACAIE010000108.1 GCA_902532475.1 uncultured SAR116 cluster alpha proteobacterium | reverse complement strand
TTAACTTTGCCATCTAATGAAACTATTAAGATAGGCCTTTCACCCCATTTTTGATCTGGCACTCCAATTGCGGCTACTTCTTTCACACCATCACATTTTAAGGCAATGTCTTCTATTTCTAAAGATGAAATCCATTCACCTCCTGACTTGATAACATCTTTAATTCTATCTGTTATAATTAAAGATCCTGTTTCATCAATATATCCTACATCTCCTGTATGCATATATCCCCCCTCCCAAAGTTTAATTGAAGAAACTTTATCTTTGATATAGCCACTTGTTAACCATGGAGCCCTAACAATAATTTCGCCTGTTGCTTTCTTGTCTCTTGGTATGTCATTTAAATTTTCATCTACTACCCTTAACTCAACAAGTGGTCCTGGTTTACCTGTTTTACACTTTAAATCAATAATAGTATTTTTATCAGCGATTTTATTTTTTGAAGGAATTTGTGCAATAGTCAGAAAAGGACATGTTTCAGACAAGCCATATGCACTTGTGACATTAATACCTTGCTTAGTTGCTGCTAAGGCTAAGCTTTTTGACATTGCTGAGCCTCCGATAATTAACTTTAATTCAGATAAATCAAATTGCTTTTTTTTATTCTCATTTATTAACATCTGTAAAATTGTTGGAACGCAATGCGAGAAAGTAACTTTTTCCTTTTTGATTAATTCAAGTAACAAGGAGGGTTCATATTTTCCAGGGTAGACTTGTTTCACTCCTAATAGAGTTGCAATATAAGGAAAACCCCAGCCATGAACATGAAACATTGGAGTTATGGGCATGTATACATCTTCATTGTGAAAACGGTGTTGAGAATTAGATGTAGTTGCTCCAGTAATAAAGCCTAGAGTATGTAAAACCAGCTGACGATGAGAGTAAGAAACCCCTTTAGGTTTTCCGGTTGTTCCAGTAGTATAAAATTTAGTCGCTAAAGTATTTTCATCAAAATCTTCAAAATCAAACTTACTATTGTTTTTAAATAACACGTCTTCATATTCTAAATCGTAGCTTTGAAAATGAATTTTTTCACTTTCTTCTGAACTATCATTTAAAATGACAATTTGGATTGGCCTATTGAATTGACTGTATATTTTGTTGATTAATGGAATAAAATCTTTGTTAACTAAAAGAATGTCATCATCAGCGTGATTTATTGTATATAAAATTTGTTGTTTAGAGAGACGGACATTAATTGTATGGAGAATAGCACCCATCATAGGTATCGCAAAAAAACATTCCAAGTACCTATGACAATCCCAGTCCATAACTCCTATCGTGTCACCTTTATTTATTCCAATACTTTTTAGTCCGCTAGCTAGACTGTTAATTCTTTTTTCAAAAGTTTTGTAATTATATTTTGAATTTAGACCGCTAACTATTTCTTGATTTGGGTTACAAGCAAGAGGGGAAAATAATAACTGTTTAATTAAAAGTGGGTAGTTATAAAATGATTTTGTTAAGCTTGGGTTTTTCATAAATGATACAAATTTTATTGTTATTTTTGTTTAAATAAATTGAAATCAAATTAATATACAGTCAACAAAATATTGTTTAATGTATGAATTATTGAATTGAATTCATAATATAATTTAGAGAACTAATGTTTAGTTAATATTAATTTTGTGAGTATTGAAATGGAATTTGGTTTAAATGAAGAACAAGAAATGGTCGTTGAAACAGTTAAGTCATTTGTTGAAAATGAAATTTATCCTCTTGAAAATCAAATAGAGAAATCTGGAGTTGTGCCTGATGAAATCGGTCAAGACATAAAAAACAAAGTGAAAAAGCTTGGTTTTTTTGCACCTAACATGCCAGTTGATGTTGGGGGTGGAGGTTTAGATAACTTGACATTTGCTTTATTAGAGAGAGAGCTTGGAAGAGGAAGTCAAGGGCTTACTATTTTTTGGGGCAGGCCATCCAACATTTTAATGGCTTGTAACAAAGAACAACAAGAAGAATACTTATTTCCTGCCGTCAAAGGTGATAAATTTGATGCGCTTGCAATGACAGAACCTTCAGCTGGTTCAGATGTAAGGGGCATGAAGTGTTTTGCTAAACAAAACGGCGATGAGTATATCGTTAATGGTACTAAACATTTTATTTCACATGCTAATATTGCTGATTTTGTTATTGTTTTTATTGCAACCGGCGAGGAGGATACTCCAAAAGGAACGAAAAAATTAATTACATGCTTTCTAGTTGACAGAGAAACACCAGGTTTTGAAATTAGAAATGGATATAATTCCGTTTCCCATCGAGGCTATCAAAACTGCATTTTAAACTTTGATAATTGTAAATTGCATAAAAGTAAGATTTTAGGTGAATTGCATAAAGGTTTTGAGGTTGCTAATGAATGGCTTTATGCAACGCGAATAACTGTTGCTGCCATGTGTGTCGGAAGAGCAAGAAGAGTATTTGATTATGCTCTTGAATGGTCTGCACAAAGGGAGCAATTTGGACAAAAAATAGGTAAATTTCAAGGTGTTTCATTTAAGCTAGCTGACATGATTACTAAAATAGACGCTGCTGACTTTCTAACTTTAAGCTCTGCTTGGAGACTGGATCAAAAACTTCCTGCAAATAGAGAAGTAGCTCAAGCAAAAATGTTTGCTTCAGAGATGCTTGCAGAAGTTACTGA
>CACAIE010000107.1 GCA_902532475.1 uncultured SAR116 cluster alpha proteobacterium | reverse complement strand
TCACCTTCTTGAATAATTTTACCATCTCTTAAAATTGCAATGTTATCACCAATTCTTAATGCTTCGTCTAAATCATGAGTAATAAATAAAATTGTCTTGTGAAGTTCTTCCTGAAGTTCTAGTAAAATATTTTGCATGTCAGTTCTTATTAATGGATCAAGCGCTGAAAAAGCTTCATCCATTAAAAGAATAGGGGCATCGGTAGCAAGAGCTCTGGCTAATCCAACTCTTTGTTGCATTCCTCCAGATAATTGAGCTGGGTACCGTTCTTCAAAACCACCAAGACCAACGCGGTCAATCCATCGATGACTTTGTTCTTTCGCTAGCTTCTCTTTTACACCCTGAATTGTGAGTCCGTATGCTACATTCTGAGAAACTGTTTTATGTGGCAAGAGAGCAAATTTTTGAAACACCATTGAGGTTGATTTTCTTCGAAATTCTCTCAATTGAGATTGTGACATTTCTAGAACATTCTCTCCATCTACATACAATTCTCCAGATGTAGGCTCAATTAGTCTGTTAACATGACGAATTAAGGTAGACTTTCCAGAACCAGAAAGGCCCATAATAACTTGTACCTTTTGTTCAGGAATTGATAAATTAATATCATTCAGACCGAGTACATGGTTATGCTTATCCAATAATTCCTGCTTAGACATTCCATCAGCAATTTTTGATACAAAGGAAACATCCTTAGGTCCAAAAATTTTATAAAGGTTTTTGATTTCTAATTTTGCTTTACTCATTTTCTTTACCATATCTATGAGCTTGCAATCGTTTGCCGTATCTTTGTGAAACTCGATCAAAAATAATTGCAAGAGCAACAATTGCTAAACCGTTCATTAAACCTAAAGTTAGATATTGATTTTGAATAGATTGAAGTACAGGCATTCCCAACCCTTTTACTCCTATCATTGAAGCTATAACAACCATAGCAAGTGCCATCATAATGGTTTGGTTAACTCCTGCAAAAATATTAGGTAAGGCTAGAGGAATCTGAACAGAAAATAGTTTTTGTCTATAATCCGATCCAAAAGCATCCGCTGCTTCTAAAATTTCTTTATCAACCAACCTTATTCCTAGATTTGTTAAACGTATAATCGGAGGTAAAGCATATACTATTACAGCAATCAAACCGGGAACTCTTCCTATACCTAAAAGCATAACAACTGGGAGCAAGTATACAAAAATAGGTATGGTTTGCATTAGATCAAGTATTGGAGTTATGGCTGCTTGCATTCTGTCATAACGTGACATTAAAATCCCTATTGGAATTCCTATTGCTATACAGATAACAGTTGCAACAGAAATTAGAGAAATTGTAGCCATCATATCTTTCCACATGCCAAAATAACCGATAATTATAAAGGATAAAACAGAACCTAGGGCAAGCTTCCAACTCCTTGAACCTAGATACGCTAGAGCACCTACAACAATAAGAATTATAGGCCATGGCGCAGCAATTAAAAGTTTCTCTAGCCTTACCAAAAAAAAGTATAATGGGTCAAAGAACGCTTCAATTTCTGGTCCGTAAGCCCTAGAAAAACTCCTAAAAGATGCGTCAATTCCCTTTTTTAAATCACGCAAATCATTTCTTCCCAAACTTGGAATCTCAGTCCAAAAATCCATTTTGTTTAACCTATAAATTTAGATTGTTAATTGGACGCAGAATTTAATTAGCTACGTCCAATTATTTTAGATTTTATAATGAAGATTTAACTTTAGCTGCAACCTCTGGAGTTACCCATGAAGTCCAAACATCTTCATAGGATGAAAGAAATTCAAGAGCAGCATCAATGCCTTGTGCCTGGTTATCATCCATGTATACAAGCATTTTGCCCATCACATCACCAGGGTAAATTCTCTTTGCAAAATAATCCATCGCTGTTGAAGCTTGTTCTTTGAAGTTTGTTGTTACTACAGTATGCACTTCAGATTCTGTCCAAGATGAAGGCTTAGGATCAGCACAATCTTGCTCTGCTTTTGCAATACAACCATCCCAATTTTCAGCGCATGCAAAAGGAACTCCAAAGTCCATCATTTTCATTCCAAATCTACCAATTGGTGCAGTAGGAGCCCAATAATAACCAAACCAGTTCTCACCTCTTTCAACTGCCTTGGCCATAGAAGCATCTAATCCGGCTTGTGAGCCTGGATCAATCAGAATCCATCCTTTTTTCTCCATTTCAAATGCTCGAAATAGATTAATATTAGATAATTGGCATCCCCATCCTGCTGGGCAACCGATAAACTCTCCTTTAGAAGGATCTTCCTTAGCAGGGAAAAGGTCTGGTCTAGCAAGTATATCAAGAACTGTCTTGAGTTCCGGGTTTTTTTCTAAAGTATAAGATGGAACCCACCATCCTTCACCAAGGTCAGTAATTGGCATTTTACGCGCTGAATGAAGTCTTCCCTCATCCATGGCTGCAAATAGTGGTTCACGAACAGCATTAATCCATAATTCTGCCGCAACATCAGGCTGACCTTTTTCGTTCATAGAAGCGAATGTAGTTGTTGTAGCGCCCGCAACCAACTCTATTTCACAACCGTAGCCTTCTTCTAATATTATTTTGTCAACGTTAGCCATCAATGTCGCAGACGGCCAATTCATGTCAGCCATCGAAATTGAACCACAACTAGCAAAAGCTTGACTTG
>CACAIE010000106.1 GCA_902532475.1 uncultured SAR116 cluster alpha proteobacterium | reverse complement strand
TAAATGTTGTTGAAGTAAAATATTTTTTCAAATTGTAATGTGATAATATCTTTATAAAGATCAAAATTTGAAAATGTTTTATCTATTGTTTTTATTTCTTTGAAAACTTCTGAAACAACCCATCTATTAGAATCTTTTTTTAATAATCCAATTATTTTAGAGAGAAATAATCCACGCTTGCCAGCTGTCATTTCACTAGTAAATTTAGCAATTTCATTTTTAAAGTCATCGTCATTAATTGATGGGTTTTGAGAAATTATATTACACCCAACCAATTGCGAATAAATATCTTTATTTTGATTGCCAACCTTAAAAAATTGATTAGTTTTAGATCTTTCTTCTATGAAATTACCATATTCTCTCCATTCTTCACTAATTTTATCTATTCGTACATGAGGAGATGAGACAGCATCTACCCTTGCAAAATGATCTAAAATTGTTTTTGTAAAATGAACTTCGCAGTTATTATTGTCATAGTAATATTCTAGTTTTAATTCTAATTGAGTTTCTTCAGTAATATCTGGTTTTTCAATTTCAAGCCAATCTCTAATCTTCTCGCTGTTTTTTTGATTCTGTCCAACAAAATCAAGAACAACCACTTCACTTTTTCTTGCAGAAAGTCTTAATCCCCTACCAAGTTGTTGAGTAAAAATAATTTTTGACTCAGTTGGCCTTAAAAACAAAAGGCTTTCAACATCGGGAAAATCAATCCCTTCATTAAACACATCTCTTACAAAAGCAATTTGAAACTCGCTATTTCTGAAACCTTCAGTAATTAATTTTCTTTCATCCCTATCTAATAAATTAACATCACTATGAATTGCTTTTGATTTTATTCCATTTTTATTAAAAAAAACTGCCATTCTTTCTGCATGCTCTATGCTAACACAGAAACCAATAGTTTTTCTATTTTCACAGTGATGACGATATGCTCTTAAAATTGCATCATCTCTTTTCTCTATCATAAGAAGAGTATTAAGGTCTTGCTGATTATACTTAAATCCATTCCATTTTATATTATTATAATCAACGTCGTCATCTAAAACTATATATTTGAATGGTACCAAATATCCTTTATCTATTGCATCTTGCGTTGTTATTTCGTCAATAATATTCTCATCATATAACTTTTTTACATTGAACCCATCTGTTCTTAATGGCGTAGCAGTTAAACCTAAGAAAAATTTTGGACTAAAATATTCTAATATTTTATTGTAAGTAGGTGATTTAGAATGGTGGCTTTCATCAATAATAATATATTCAAAATGATTTTTAGAAAATATTTCCAAGTTAATTTTTTTCGACAAAGTTTGAATTGAAGCAAAAACAACATTTTTATTTACTATGTCCTTTGTTTTTTCTTCTCCATTATAAATGCCTTTTGAGCTTTCAGGCCAAACTTCTTCATAGCTTTCATAAGTTTGAATTAAAACATCGTTTAAATGAACTATAAATAAAGTTTTTTTATTATATTTTTTTGCATCAAACGCAGAAAGATATGTTTTTCCTAAACCTGTTGCATGAATTATCATTCCTTTTTTATTACCATCTGACCTAAATTTTTCTAATTTATCTAATGCTTGTTTTTGAAAAGGATAAGGTTTAATTCTTCCATAATATTTTCCAAGAGCTTGAATATTTAATTCTTCATCTCCAACAAAAGCCTGATATAATTGATTTATACATTTTTGAGCATTGTCTCTAATAGTATCAAGTGAAAATCTATATAATTTATAGCCTAAATTAACAATATCGTTTTGTCTTAATTCATGTTCTTCAAAACGGTTTCGGCCAATATTGGCTCCATGAGTCCCATAATCATCAACTTCAATGGCATAATGAGAAAAAGCTGTTTTAATAGTGAAATCGATGTAAGCATCTTTTCCATTACTACGTTTTATATGTTTGCCACTAGTAATATAGTTTAGACCATATTCTCCAAACATAGGATAAAAAACAAATTTAAGGAAAAGCTTTTCACTATATCTTAGGCTAGGATTACCACTTATATATTGTTCTAAATTCATTTTTAGATCATTCGCTATAGTTTAAATTATACGGTTGATATCTTAGTAAATAATTTTTCATTACACTAGTTATTTAATTATCCTGTAAAATTTAGTCTAAGACAATTTATTATTTGTTGCATTATTTTAAGTTTTTCAGAATTATTTTAATAGAATTCAAATTAAAATTTATAATACACGTTAATTAGTTAAATTTTTATTAAGCAAATTAAAAGGCAAGTTAAAATCTCTATAACCTTGAAAAATTGTATTCAAATATTCAGAAGATGGAGGAGCTTGAAAACCTCTATTCATAAAGTAAGTCATCACCTCTCGACAATCATCTAATTTAATTTTAGTTTTTCCATAAAGGTTTGGATATCCCTCATAAATATCCAATGACTTTTCACAAGCCTCTGTAATTTCCCAAATTCCACATGCTATTTGATCAATTTTTTTTGATGTTTTTTTAATATTTGCAACTCTTTGGAATTCTAATTTATAACCTTTTAAAATATACTTTTCTAAAGCCTTTGCATTAGGGCATCTTATTGCCATTTGTTTTTTATTTAAATTTGAACCATACGCTAAATAAAGCATTTTATCCTATACTCCGATCTATGTTTTTAATCTTCGCAGTTGTTCTCAAAGTTTCTTTTAAAGCTAAAGCTAAAGTATCTATATCTTCTATTGTTAAGCTTTTTAATTCTTTTTTCTTTAC
>CACAIE010000105.1 GCA_902532475.1 uncultured SAR116 cluster alpha proteobacterium | reverse complement strand
ACATGAAATATTCGTCTATTATTGTTAATTTCATTATCCTGCCATTCCTTAAGCATTTCAAATGAGTTAACTCCAACACATAATTTTTTCAAATGGAGCGTTTGAATATCTAAATTAGTAACCATGCATCAAGACCTATACAAAATTAACATTTGCTTGCTTGGCTTTAACCACATCAATAGATATGGGAGATGCAATGTTCATTTTGTCATATGCAACCTGTGTCATCAATTCTACCAAACTAGTTAGAAAAAAATTAAATTAAAGTTTATATCAAAGAGGATTATAAATAAAATTTATTTTTAATTAGGAAAAAAAAGTTGTTGACTATTAACTGTGTATGAAGAGATATATTTTTGCCCTTCTTGTGATAATATCCAATTAATAAATAATTCTGTTTCTTTGAGCTTCACCGAAGCACATATTTTAGGATTTACAGGAATTATACCATATTGGTTAAATAAATTTTGATCTCCTTCAAACAATATCTGATGATCTCTTTTATTTTTAAAAGCTAGCCATGTTGCTCTATCACTTAAAACATATGCGTCCATCTGAACTGCAACATTTAAAGCCGCTCCCATTCCAAGTCCTAATTCTCTATACCAACGTCCTTTAAATTCCCTTGCATCTAAATTAGCTTTTTCCCATAACCTTAGTTCAGCTTTATGCGTTCCACTTTCATCACCTCTAGACGCAAAAATTGCAGCTGATTTATAAATTCTATTAAATGCATTGCGAGCACTTTGGGAAAATCTTATTTGTGCTGGGTCATCTTTAGGGCCAATAATAATAAAATCATTATACATTAATTCCTTTCTATATAACCCATACCCACTTTCAACAAACTTTTTTTCTGAAGTTATAGAATGTACAATTAGGACATCGCCATCACAATTTTGTGCATTTTTAATCGCTTGACCGGTACCTACTGCTACCACTCGAACTTCGATATTAAATATATTTGAAAAAATAGGTAAAATATAGTCATAAAAGCCAGAATTTTGAGTTGAAGTAGTAGATTGAAGTGTAATAAATTCTTTTGATTTTGCAGCTTTTACTGCATTTAATAAAAAAAATAATAAAAGTAAAACAAAAGAATAGATTTTAAATTTATTCATAAATTATTTTGTAAAATGCTATATAAAAAATTGAGATTATATTTATTTATGTTATAGTCAACATATTATTTTAAACTATCTAATGTAAAGTTAATGTCAACAGACTCAAATAAACTTATTGATCCCTTTGGGAGAGCTGTAACTTATTTAAGAGTTTCAGTAACAGATAGGTGTGATTTTAGATGTGTTTATTGCATGTCTGAAAATATGACTTTTTTGCCAAAAAAGGACTTGCTAACTTTAGAGGAACTTGAGTTAGTCTGCAAAACATTTATCTCAATGGGAGTATCAAAAATTAGATTGACAGGAGGTGAACCACTTGTAAGAAAAGGAATAATGCAATTAATTAACAACCTTGGCTTGGAAGTAGGTAAATCACTTGAAGAATTAACCATTACAACAAATGGCAGCCAACTATCAAAAATGGCACAACAACTTTTTGACGCTGGAGTTAGAAGACTTAATATATCACTCGACACTTTAAATCCTGAGAAATTTTCTGAAATAACTAGATGGGGAAAATTAAATCAAGTATTGCATGGTTTGGAAGAGGCAAAAAAAGTAGGCTTAAAAATTAAAATTAATGCCGTAGCATTAAAAGGTGTAAATGATGATGAATTAGCAGAAATGTTAATTTGGTGTGGGGAACAAGGATTTGACATGACAATAATTGAAGTTATGCCAATGGGAGATATAGGAAGTGAAAGGAGGCTTGATCAATATTTGCCTCTTTCTCTTGTTAGAGCAAATCTATCGAGAAAGTTTACTTTAATTGATATACCAGAGAGATCAGCTGGCCCTGCTAGATATGTGAAAATTGCTGAAACTGGAGGAAAATTAGGTTTTATTACACCTTTAACACATAATTTTTGTGAATCGTGCAACAGGGTTAGAATGACTTGTACAGGAGAACTCTTTATGTGCCTTGGACAAGATGACAATGCGGACTTGAGAACTATATTAAGAGAGAATGGGAATGAAGCATTAAAGGCTGCTGTCTATGAAGCTATTACTAGGAAACCTAAAGGACATGATTTTATTATTGATAGAACTTCTGACAATAAATCTGTTGCTCGTCATATGAATGTAACAGGTGGTTAAAGTTTACTTTTCCTTTGATTTTCTTCTAGCCATTTCAAAAAATCGGAAGTAACTTTTTTAACTTCTGTGTCCGTTTTATTGAATTTTTCAATAAGCTGAACTCCTAATTCAGTCAGTGAAGTACCACCAGAAGAACCTCCTCCTCTGTTAGTTAAAAATAAAGGGTTTTTAAAGCATCTTTGGAGTGTATCAAGAAGAAACCAAGCTCTTTTATAATCAAGGCCCATAATTTTAGCAGCAGAAGAAATTGAACCTGTTTCACCGACAGTTTTTAATAAATCTAGTTTACCTCCTCCTACCATATCTTCCCTTACATAGACTTTTAGCCTTATTCCTGGCTTGTCAGTTTTTTTGTTATTTATTTTCATTTCAATTGTTCTTTAGACAAGTTTTAATTAAATATGTATAAAGGAATATTTTTATGAACACATCTCTATTTTGCAAAATTACTAAATATATTTACCTAATAATCATTATTACCAGTATAAATTTTTCTCAACAAGTCCTTGGGCAAGAACGTTCATGTGATCAAAAAGAAAAAGTA
>CACAIE010000104.1 GCA_902532475.1 uncultured SAR116 cluster alpha proteobacterium | reverse complement strand
ATCTATACCGGAAGAAAGTAAGCCAAAAAAGGACCAACCATTTTATCATCTTTTAGCAGAAAACTCTGAATCTTTTTATTCTGCTTATGTCAGTCAACAAAATTTATTACCAGACTCTGAATCAGGGCCTATTAACCATCCAGAGATAGACAAACTATTTTCTGACGTATCAAATGGAAGATATATTCTTAAAAATTTATCTATGAATTAAATCTATCGAAGATGAGAGTCGTTATCACTTGTATTGTTTTAGAATTAATCTAAAGTAGTTAATTAATGATTAAGCTTAATAAAATAACTGATTATGCTGTTGTTATACTAGGCCTTTTGTCTAGTAGATCTCCAACTAAGTTTCCTACATCAAAAATTTCTTCCGATACAGGTTTAAAAATTCCAACAGTGGCTAAAGTATGCAAACTATTAAATAATGCAAACCTTATTAAGGCTGGAAGAGGTGCGAGTGGTGGTTATTTTTGTGAAACTCATCCATCAGAAATTAGTGTTGCTGTTATTGTTGAAGCTATTGATGGCCCAATAGCAATAACAGCATGCTTAGAAGAATCGGATGAATTGTGTGACACTCAATCGGTTTGTTTGCTTAGTGGCAATTGGAACAAAGCTAATACAGCAATACTTGATGCTTTAGAAAGCGTTACACTAAGTGATTTATTAAATCCTGAAGATTTATTTAATTTTAAAAAATCAGACACTTCAATCTTACATACTTAACTGGAGCTTTCCATTGCCAATTCAAGAAGAGACGATAGATAAAGTTAAGTTAGCTACGTCTAAATATAAATACGGATTTACAACAAATTTAGCAGTAGACAAAGCTCCTAAAGGTCTAAACGAAGATATCATTAAACTAATCTCCTCTAAAAAAGAAGAGCCTGAATGGATGTTAAAATGGAGGTTGGAAGCTTTTGAAAAGTGGAAAAGAATGAAGGAACCTAATTGGGCTAAGGTAGATTATCCTAAAATTGATTTTCAAGATATCTATTATTATTCAGCACCAAAAAATACAGAAAAACTTAAATCATTAGATGAAGTTGATCCAGAGTTGATAAAAACATATGAAAAATTAGGTATCCCATTAAAGGAACAAAAAGTTTTAGCTGGTGTAGCTGTTGATGCAGTTTTTGATTCAGTCTCTGTTGTAACTACTTTCAGAAAACAGCTAGCTGAAAAGGGCGTTATATTTTGTCCAATTAGTGAGGCTATAAAAGATTACCCTGATATAGTTAAGAAATATCTTGGTTCAGTTGTGCCACAGAATGATAATTATTTTGCAGCTTTAAATTGTGCTGTTTTCACAGATGGGTCATTCGTTTACATCCCTAAAGGCGTTAAGTGCCCGATGGAATTATCCACATATTTTAGAATCAATGAAAAAAATACAGGACAATTTGAAAGAACACTTATTATTGCTGATGAAGACTCATATGTTTCTTACCTTGAAGGATGTACAGCTCCCCAGAGGGATGAAAATCAACTGCATGCAGCTGTTGTTGAACTAGTTGCGCACAAAAATTCAGAAATTAAGTATTCAACAGTCCAAAATTGGTACCCTGGAGATGAAACCGGGAAAGGGGGCATTTATAACTTTGTTACTAAAAGAGGCGCTTGTTTAGGTGATAGCTCAAAGATTAGTTGGACCCAAGTAGAAACTGGATCAGCTATAACTTGGAAATATCCCTCTTGTGTTTTGCATGGAGATAATTCTGTAGGTGAATTTTATTCTGTAGCGATTACTAACAATATGCAGCAAGCTGACACTGGAACAAAAATGATTCATTTGGGCGCTAACACTTCATCTACAATTATTTCAAAGGGTATCTCTGCAGGAAAATCTCAAAATACCTATAGAGGAAAAGTTTTAATGCAGCCTGGGGCAAGTAATGCACGAAACTTTACTCAATGTGATAGTTTATTAATTGGGGACCAATGTGGCGCTCACACAATTCCATATATCACTTCAAAAAACCCTTCCTCAAATATAGAGCATGAGGCAACAACAAGTAAAATTAGTGAGGACCAATTGTTTTATTGTTTATCTAGAGGGCTATCTGAAGAAGAAGCAGTGTCATTAATTGTTAATGGTTTCTGCAAAGAAGTCATGAAAGAATTGCCAATGGAATTTTCTGTTGAAGCCCAAAAGCTTATTGGAATAAGTTTAGAAGGAAGTGTTGGCTAGGGGTTTAATTAAGGTTAAAATGAATTTATTAAACATTAACAATCTTCACGCTTCAATTGGTGAAGAAAAAATTCTAAATGGATTGTCATTGAAGATTAATCCTGGTGAAACACATGCCATTATGGGTCCAAATGGATCAGGTAAGTCTACTCTTTCATACATCTTATCAGGCAAGCAAGATTATAACATACTCAATGGAAGTGTAACCCTTAAAAAGAAAAATTTACTTGATCTAGATGCTGACGAAAGATCCAGGTTGGGGCTATTTTTAGCTTTTCAATATCCTGTTGAATTGCCTGGCGTAACAGGAATGACCTTTTTAAGGACCATTATCAATTCATCAAGGTTATCTAAGGGGTTACCTGAATTAGATGGAATTGAATTAGTAAAGCTTGTAAAAGAAAAAGCAGCCAATTTAAATATTCCTCAAGAAATGCTTAAACGATTTGTTAATGTTGGTTTTTCAGGCGGTGAAAAAAAACGTTTTGAAATACTTCAGATGTCATTACTTGAACCATCAATTGCAGTTCTCGATGAAACAGATTCTGGTTTAGATGTTGATGCTTTAAAAAT
>CACAIE010000103.1 GCA_902532475.1 uncultured SAR116 cluster alpha proteobacterium | reverse complement strand
GGAACCCCTATCGTCGGAATGGGTTTTAGAATCTCAGTTGAAGCTCAGCGAATGAGTTTTGATTTGGTGTGGGCTGAAATAACAATGGCAGCATTGGTTGGCTCATGTTTTTATGGAATTTTGGCTTTGCTAGAAAGATATTTGACTTTTTGGCATCCTTCGTTTCATAGTCGTTAACAAAAATTAGGAGAAAATATATGAAAAAATTAATATTAACTATTATAGCAGTTATATTTAGCGCTACATCAATAGTTGCTCAAGCTGCTGATAAAGTTACAATTCAGTTAAAATGGGTTACTCAAGCTCAATTCGCTGGATATTATGTAGCAAAAGATAAGGGATACTATGCTGATGAAGGGTTAGATGTAACCATTCTCCCTGGAGGCCCTGATGTTGTTCCGCCTCAAGTTATGGCTGGTGGTGCCGCAGATGTTATGGTTGACTGGATGCCTTCAGCGTTGGCTGCGAGAGAAAAAGGATTGTCAATTGTAAACATTGCGCAACCATTTAAAAGCTCTGGTCTTCTTTTAGTTTGCAGAAAAGATTCAGGTATATCTAAACCTACAGATCTAAAAGGTAAAACTGTTGGTGTATGGTTTGGGGGAAATGAATATCCTCTTATGAATTGGATGAGCAAGTTGAATATCCCAACAGACGGAAGTGCTGGCGGAATAACTCTTATGAAACAGGGATGGAATGTTGATCCTATTCTTCAGAAACAAGCAGATTGTGTTTCTGCTATGGCTTACAATGAATATTGGCAGGTTATAGACGCTGGATTAACCAATGATGATCTAACAATATTTAATTATACTGATCTTGGAGTTGCCTCATTAGAAGATGGCCTTTACGTTATGGAAGATAAATTAAATGATCCAAATTTTGTGGCTAAAATGGCTAAATTTGTTAGAGCAAGCATGAAGGGATCAATACTTTTAAACATTTTATGGCCTACAAAGGAGCGCTAATGGTTGATGATGACGAGATGTTTGCATCATTCCAGAGATGTGCCGAACTTGGTGCCATGCCTTTGGTGCATGCAGAAAATGGGGATGTTGTAGCGGCACTTCAAGCAAAATTATTAGCCGAAGGTAACAATGGACCAGAAGGGCATGCTTATTCTAGACCGCCTGATGTTGAAGGTGAAGCATGCAATCGTGCCATTATGCTGGCTGATATGGCTGGAGTGCCATTGTATATAGTTCATGTTTCCTGTGAACAAGCTCATGAATCTATTAGAAGAGCAAGGCAGAACGGTAAAAGAGTATTCGGAGAACCATTAATCCAACATCTTGTCTTAGATGAAGGGGAGTACCAAAATTCAGATTGGGATCATGCCGCTAGAAGAGTAATGTCTCCTCCATTTAGAAATAAACTTCACCAGGATTCTCTTTGGAATGGTCTTGCTTCAGGCAGTCTTCAAGTGGTGGCAACTGATCACTGTGCATTTACAACGGAGCAAAAGAGAATGGGATTGGGAGACTTCACTAAAATTCCAAATGGAACAGGCGGGTTGGAAGACAGGATGCCAGTACTTTGGACATATGGAGTTGGGACAGGTAGGCTCACTATGAACGAGTTTGTAGCAGTAACTTCTACAAATATTGCAAAAATACTTAATATTTACCCTAAAAAGGGTGCCATTAGGGAAGGATCTGATGCAGATATAGTTGTTTGGGATCCTTCTTCTGAAAAAACAATTGCAAGCAAAACTCAACAATCAATAATAGATTATAATGTTTTTGAAGGTATTAAGGTAAAAGGATTACCTCGATTTACTTTATCTAGAGGAAGTATTGCTGCTGAAGAAGGTAAAGTTCAAGCAAGCCCAGGTGATGGTGAATTCGTTTCTAGAAAGCCATTTTCAGATGTAAATAAAGCTCTATCAAAATGGAAAGAGCTTACATCACCAAGAAGGGTAGAAAGAAAAGCAGAAAATATGCCTGCTGGGGTTTGATTTGACTTTATAATTATGAGTAATATTAAATCAGTTGAAATCAAAAATCTATCATTAGTATTTGATACTAATGATGGTCCAGTCCATGCTCTAAATGAGATAGAATTAGACATTATTAAGGGAGACTTTGTTTCTTTAATAGGGCCTTCAGGATGCGGAAAAACAACTCTCTTGAGGGTTATAGCTGACCTTCAAGAACCTACTTCTGGCTCTATTCTTGTTAATGAAAAGTCTGCTGAGATTGCAAGAATGGAGAGAGATTATGGATATGTTTTTCAGTCTCCTGCTTTATTTCCGTGGAGGACAATATCTGGTAATATAGGACTACCTCTAGAAATTATGGGTTTTGAAAAATCTGACAGAATTAAAAGAATAAAGAAAAACCTTGAATTAGTTAATTTATTGGGTTTTGAGAAAAAGTTCCCCTGGCAACTTTCTGGAGGAATGCAGCAAAGGGCATCAATTGCGCGTGCATTGAGTTTTGACCCAGAACTACTTTTAATGGATGAGCCTTTTGGAGCTCTTGATGAAATTGTTAGAGATCATTTAAACGAACAACTTTTAGAGTTGTGGAGAAAAACAGAAAAAACTGTTGTTTTCGTTACACATTCTATACCAGAGGCAGTTTTTTTGTCGACCCATATTGTAGTGATGTCTCCTAGGCCTGGAAAAATTTTTGATATAATAAAAAGTCCACTGCCAAGTAAGAGGGACCTTTCTATAAGAGAAACTCCTGAGTTCTTAAAAATAGCGCAAAGAGTGAGGGAAGGGTTACGTGCGGGACACTCATATGATGACTAAAAATATTTATCAGAGTTAGTAGTGAATAAAATAATTTCA
>CACAIE010000102.1 GCA_902532475.1 uncultured SAR116 cluster alpha proteobacterium | reverse complement strand
TAGGAATGGTTCGGTATTTGAACTTATCTTAAATAGGCCAAAAGCAAATGCAATTGATGGAGCAACTAGCAGAATGATGGGCGAAGCATTTGTTGAGTTTAGAGATAACCCAGAGTATAGAGTTGCAATAGTCTCTGCAGCAGGAGAAAAATTCTTTTGTGCTGGTTGGGACTTGAAAGCTGCCGCTGCTGGAGAAGAGCCAACTACAGATTACGGTGAAGGTGGTTGGGCAGGTATTCAAGAATTACCAAATTTAAATAAACCTGTAATAGCAGCTGTCAATGGCATTTGTTGTGGAGGTGGATTGGAATGGGCTCTCGCTTGTGACATAATAATAGCAGCAGATCATGCGTCCTTTGCCTTGCCAGAAATTAATTCTGGCATTATTGCAGATGCAGCTACAATTAAATTACCAAAAAGAATACCTTATCATATAGCAATGGAATTATTGTTCACTGGAAGGTGGATAGATGCTCATGAAGCACATAAATGGGGGTTTGTAAATGAAGTTGTCACTAAAGAAAACCTTATGGAAAGAGCTAGGGAGATTGCTCTTCACCTTTCATCTGGCCCACCACTTGTTTTTGCAGCTATTAAGGAGATTGCTAGATACGCTGAAAATAATTCCTTTCAAGAAACATTGAATAAAATGAATAGAAAAGAGTTTGCTTCAATTAAAGCTTTATATGGCAGTGAAGATCAGATAGAAGGTGCAAAAGCGTTTGCTGAAAAAAGGAAACCAGTTTGGAAAGGAAAATAAAATATAATGTCAAAAGCTTCTTTTCTAAATGACATATTAAATAATTTATTAAATAGAAAAAACCTATTTAGATCTTTTAGCCGTTCAAAAGATTCGAATGATAATTTTAGCAATGAAGACTTAGTTAACAATATTTTAAATGCGAAGGGTGAAGCCTCTGCAAATATACTGTCAGAACAATTACTAGGTAAAATAGAAAAACTTAATCAAACTGAACTTTTAAATTTTTTCAATTATTTAGCTGATCATCATGATATAGATGGAGAATTTCTCCTAGAAGAAATTCATAAATTCAATCATAAAACATCACCAGAAAATTTAAGTTCTGTTATTAAAAATTCTGAACCAAAAAGGTTAGAAATTCTTAGTAAACTTAATTTATCTTATCGTGGAACTAATAGATTGGTTTCGCTTAGAGAAAAACTCCTTTTGTTGTTAAAAGAGCATCCTAATTTAAAACGAGTTGATAATGATTTTGTTAAACTATTTAGAAGTTGGTTTAACAGTGGATTTTTGGTTTTAAAAAAAATTGATTGGTCAACTCCTGCACTCATTTTAGAGAAAGTTATTGAATACGAAGCTGTTCATGAGATTAAATCATGGAAGGACTTAAGGGATAGACTTGAGCCAAAAGATAGACTTTGCTTTTCATTTTTTCATCCTTCAATGCAGGATGAACCATTAATTTTTGTTGTTGTAGCACTAATGGATAGAGTGCCTGAAAATATAACTGAAGTTCTTTCTGATGATCGAACAATAGTTTCAAATGGTAATGAGACAACAGCGGTATTTTATTCAATTTCAAATTGCCAAAAAGGTCTGAAAGGAATTTCCTTTGGGAATTTTTTAATCAAACAAGTTGCGAATGCAATTAGAACTGATTTACCTAACATAAAAGATTTTGTAACTTTATCACCTGTGCCAGATTTTATGGAATGGATTAAATTAGAAAACACAAGTCTATTTCAAGCAATAGATGATGAGTTATGGATAAAAAATTCTAACAATTATAAAGAAGAAATTTTAAAAACATCACTGGATTATTTTTTTAAATCATCAAGATCTGATAGATTTCCAAACGACAGTGTGGCTAGATTTCATCTTGGAAATGGAGCTATTTTAGAACGTATAAATTTTTTGGGGGATGAATCAGATAAAGCATTAAAAACAGCTGCTGGATTAATGGTCAACTATAAATATAATTTGGAGAGTATCGAGCAAAACCATGAAGAATATTATAAAAATAAAACTATTATTTGTTCTCAATCAATAAACTCTTTAAAAAGATCATTCGCTCAAAACAAAAGATTTAAAATTATTTAGTGATATTAATCATTCCAATTAGGTTTTCTCTTCTCTAGGAATGCCTTTACTCCTTCCTGGGCATTATATTGGACCATATTATTAGCCATAACAGTACTTGTATATTTATAGGCATCTAATATCCCTAGCTCTAATTGCTCATAGAAAGCTTTTTTCCCAATAGCTATTGTTTTAGAGGATTTTTTCAAAATTTTACTTGCTATTTCAAAAACTGTATTTTCTAAATCTTTTTCAGGAACAACTTTATTGATGAGGCCATAGTCTTTGGCTGTGCTAGCATCTATCATATCTCCCGTTAAGAGCATCTCCATAGAATTCTTTTTTGAAATATTTCTTGATAAAGCGACCATTGGTGTTGAACAAAACAAGCCAATATTTACCCCTGGAGTTGCAAAGCGGGCATTTTCTGAAGCTATCGCTAAATCGCAGGTTGCCACGAGCTGACAGCCTGCAGCTGTCGCAGTTGAGTGAACGCTTGCAATAACAGGTATACTAAGATTAACAAACGAGAGCATAACGTCACTGCAAAGGTTAAACAGTTTAATATAATTGTCTTTATTATTACTTGAATTAATTTCTTTTAAATCATGACCAGAACAAAATGATGGGCCATTAGCAGAAATAATTAAAACTCTGATTTTTTTATCATCTTTAATTTTTTTCAATTCATTATTGATTTCAGTTAAAAGCTCAAATGAGAGCGAATTATGAGCTTTAGGTCTATTTAAAATTAAATTACAAATGTTATTATTATCTTTTCGAATTAAGATATTTTGTTCGTCGGACACATTTAACCTTTATTTCAATTAAAATTACTATATTTAATATAGTTTAATATAGTCTGTATTTTCTACTATGAAATAATTTATTATTTTGGCACGCTAAATGCAAATAAACTATTATAAATTCCTCCCCAAAAAATGACGGCTCTTTCA
>CACAIE010000101.1 GCA_902532475.1 uncultured SAR116 cluster alpha proteobacterium | reverse complement strand
TAAAAACTTTAAAGACTAGAGAAAGGAACTGCCAGTTGGTTAGAAGACGTGGCAGAGTTTATGTAATCAATAAGAAAAACCCTAGATTCAAAGCTAGGCAAGGTTGAAACTTTATCTAGTTGTAATTTTTCATTAAATATTGTTACAATTTTTATAATATTATTCTTACATAACTATAGATATATTTAATAACTTATACTTTAGAGGTTTTTTGGTAACGAAATGTATGACCTTTTATTATTAAATGGTCAAATTATGACAGGAGATAATACTGAACCTTCATTCATTGATATTGGAATTAAAAATGGTAAAATTGAGACCCTAGGTAATTTGAAGTCAAAAAAATCTTCACAGATTATCAACTGTAATGATTTGACAATTTTACCAGGGGTTATTGATACTCAAGTTCATTTCAGAGACCCAGGGTTAACCCATAAAGAAGACATTGAAACAGGCAGCAAGTCAGCTGTTTTAGGAGGGGTTACAGCATTTTGTGAAATGCCAAATACTATTCCACTTACAGATTGTGAAAAAGAACTTTCAAAGAAAATTGAAAAATCTAATAAAGTAGCTTGGTGTGACTTTGCTTATTTTATTGGCGCTACTGAAGAAAATATATCAAATTTAAATAGATACGAGAAACTTTCTGGTTGCGCTGGTGTGAAAATTTTTATGGGTGCAAGTACGGGAGATCTTTTAGTAGAGAATGAAGATAAGTTACTCCAAATAATGTCGAATGGTGAGAGAAGAGTTGCGGTGCATGCAGAAGACGAAAGAAGATTAAAAGAAAGATTTAATCTCTTTAAAAATAGTAAAACACCACATAATCACCCTAAGTGGAGGGATCCAACTTCTGCTTTATTAGCTACAAAAAAAATCATTAAAATTGCTTATCAAGTTCAAAGACCTTTACATATACTTCATGTTTCCACTTCATTAGAAATGAAACTATTAAAAGAAGTTAAGGATATTATTTCAGTAGAAGTCACACCCCAACACTTAACCTTAAATAGTCCAGATTGCTATAATGAGTTAGGGACATTTGCTCAAATGAACCCTCCAATAAGGACAAGGTACCATCAAAAAGAATTATGGAAAGGAATTTACAATGGCACTGTAGATGTTATTGGATCAGATCACGCTCCACACACAATTGAAGAAAAGAATATAGCCTATCCATCTAGTCCAAGTGGCATGCCTGGTGTTCAAACTATGCTGCCAGTAATGCTGGATCAAGTTTCTAAGAAAAATTTAAAATTATCTAAATTAGTTTCTTTACTATGTTCTGGGCCAGCAGAAATATATAAAATGAAAAATAGAGGGAAGATAAAAGAAGGTTACAATGCTTCGCTTACTATAGTGGATTTAAATATGAAAAGATCTTTGAAAAGGCAAGAAATTCAAAGTCGATGTGGGTGGTCTCCATTTTTAAATAAAACACTCACTGGTTGGCCTGTTATGACAATTATAAGCGGAGTTTTAACTATGAAAAACCATAAACTATTAGATAAACCAGTAGTTAAGCCTATAGAATATAATAGTTAAAAAACGCTTATAAATTATAAAAATCATTTCCTTTGTCATCAATAATTATAAAGGCTGGAAAATCTTTCACTTCAATTTCCCAAATGGCTTCCATCCCCAATTCAGGGAATTCTAAGACTTTTATATTTTTAATTGAGTCAATAGCCAATTTTGCTGCAGCGCCTCCAATGCTTCCCAAGTAAAACCCACCATATTTTTTGCATGAATCTCTAACTTGCTTGGAACGGTTTCCTTTTGCAAGCGTTATCATTGAACCGCCTTCTTTTTGAAAAATTTCAACATAATTATCCATTCGTCCAGCTGTGGTCGGTCCAAATGAACCTGAAGCATAACCTTTGGGTGTTTTTGCTGGTCCTGCATAGTAAATAGCATTTTCTTTGAAATATTGAGGGAGTTTCTTACCATTTTCAAGATTCTCCAGTAATTTTGCATGAGCTATATCCCTTGCAACTATAAGATTTCCGGTGAGAGATAATTTTGTTTTTATTGGAAATTTAGATAAAATTTTCAAAACTTTTTTCATTGGTAGATTTAAATCAATTTTCACTTCATTTTCTAATAGGGTGTTCGTTTTTATTTCAGGTAGATATCTTGATGGGTTCTTTTCTAATTTTTCAATAAATACTCCATCTGAGTTTATTTTTGCTAATACTTGCCTATCGGCGGAGCAAGATACTCCAATTCCGATTGGGCATGAAGCTCCATGGCGTGGCAATCGAATGACCCTGACATCATGGCAGAAATATTTTCCTCCAAATTGTGCACCAATGCCCATTTTTTGTGTCATTTCTAAAATGATGTTTTCCCATTCGATATCTCTCCAGGCTCGTCCATTCTTATCTCCATTGGTTGGCAGATTATCTAAATATCTAATAGAAGCTAATTTAACTGTTTTCATTGTAAATTCAGCAGACATCCCTCCTATAACCAACGCTAAATGATAGGGAGGGCATGCAGAAGTTCCTATATTTATTATTGATTCATATAGGAACTCTTTTAGAGAACTAGGGTTCAGTATAGATTTTGTTTTTTGAAATAAAAAAGATTTATTTGCTGAGCCTCCTCCCTTTTGAACAAATGCAAATTTATATTCTTTACCAATCGAAGAGTAAATTTCTATTTGAGCAGGAAGATTGTTCTTAGTGTTGACTTCTTCAAACATAGATATAGGAGCTAATTGACTGTACCTTAAATTTTTGGTTTGGTATGTGTTGTAAATCCCCTCTGAAATTAATTTTGTATCATCTTCACCAGTAAAAACGTTGTCACCTTTGTATCCTAATACAATAGCGGTTCCTGTGTCTTGGCACATTGGGAGAATGCCAGCTGAAGAAATGTTAGCATTTTTAAGCATCTCAAGAGCAACAAATTTATCATTCTCAGAGGATTCATTGTCTCTGAGAATGTTATTTAATTGCTTCAAATGAGATGGCCTAAGTAAATGAGAAACATCTGAAAAAGCTCTTTCAGAAA
>CACAIE010000100.1 GCA_902532475.1 uncultured SAR116 cluster alpha proteobacterium | reverse complement strand
CTTAATTATCAAATGCATTGAGTCTAAATAATAACTGAATTGATCTAAATGAATTACTGTTTTTGGGCTTCCAAATCTAGAGGATAATCCTTGTCCAGGTAAATCTAAAACTGCAACACGCAAATTTTGATTAACTAGACGCTTTGCAACTAAATCGTAACGTTCAATAAACTCGCTTAAGCCTGGAAGGATTAGAATATCTGCTTTTGGAGTGCTATTAAATAAACAATATTCAGCACAACGCAATTTAAATTCATTTGATTTTAGCCAAAAAATTTTTTTATAGAATTTTATTGATTTCATTTAATTTAAGATGAGACGGAAAAACTTTCTCCACATCCGCATCTAGCAATTTCATTAGGGTTTTTAAAATCAAAGCCTGAAGAAAATTTACTCTCGTTCCAATCCATTTGAGAGCCAACTAAGAACATGACAGCTGCAGGATCAATAAATAATGTAACACCTTTACTTGTAATTTTTTCTTCAAAACTCTTGGCCTCGTTAGCATACTCAACAGAATATTTGAATCCTGAGCAACCAGATGATTTTATTCCAATTCTTAGGCCAATAACTTTATTATCCCCTTTTTGAATAAGATATTTAACTCTTTCAGCGGCCTTATCACTAATCGTAATAACATCATTTTGTTTATTTAAGGACATAACATTTTATTCCTTCTAATTAACGTCCAATAATAATTTGGCATCTTCTGACATCATTTCTGATGTCCATGCTGGATCCCAAACCAATTTAACAGTAACCTCACCAACAGAGTCAATCGAAGAAACCTTTTCACAAACCTCTTTTGGTAATTCTCCTGCAACTGGACAAGCTGGAGCAGTCAATGACATCTCAATATTAATATTTCCATTACTAAATCGTTCAATTTTATATATCAAGCCAAGATCATAAACACTCACTGGGATTTCTGGGTCAAACACCTGTTTAAGTTTGTTAATTACAGTATTCTCTTGAATTGAAACGGATGCGTTATTTAATTTTTTCCCAGCTTTAAAAACTTTTTCTTCGCCCAATTTTATAGAGCTATCAATAAAATCATTTATATCCAATGTATCATTCATATTTCTATCCTAACAGTTTTTTTACTATCATTAAACCCTTGATAAGGTCATCAACCTCTGTTTTTTTTGTATATACAGCAATTGAAACCCTTGCAGTTGAAGTTATATCGAAATGTTTCATTAACGGTTGCGCACAATGATGCCCTGCCCTAATTGCAATACCTTTTTGATCTAAAATTGTTGCTATATCATGAGGGTGAGCATTTTCAAACACAAAAGAAATAACACCAGATTTTAATTTTGAGTTACCAATTATACTTAATTCTTTTATCTCCATAAGCTTTTCTGAGAAATAGTTAAGTAAAATATTTTCGTGGTTTCTGATATTACACATTCCGATTTCTTGAACAAAGTCAATAGCGGAGCCAAACGCGATTACTTCGGCTATTGGTGGTGTTCCTGCTTCAAATCGATGTGGAGGTTCAGCATAAGTGGAACTTTCTATTTCAACGTTATCAATCATATCGCCACCTCCAATGAAGGGAGGCATGTCATTTAATATCGAAGATCTTCCCCATAAAACACCAACACCTGAAGGGCCATATAGCTTATGTGAACTAAAAGTATAAAAATCACAATTAATTTCTTGTACATCTACTGGCAAATGAATTGCACCTTGACATCCATCTACAAAACAAATTGCATCAGCATCATGGGCTAATTTTGAAATTTCTTTTATTGGAAAAATAGTACCCAATACATTAGAAACATGAGGAACTGAGATAATTTTAGTTTTATTAGTAATTATTTTTTTTAAATCTTCTATATCAAAGTTTCCTTGATTATCAACAGGTACTGCAATAATTTTAGAGCCGGTTTGTTGAGAAATTAATTGCCAAGGAACAATATTAGCGTGATGATCAGCAACAGTAATTATAATTTCGTCATTTTTTTTTAAAAATTTTCTTCCCCATGAATTAGCTACTAAATTAATTAATTGAGTTGCCCCAGATCCAAAAATAATCTCATTTGAACTTGAAGCCCCTAAGAATTCAGCAACCTTAATTCTCACATTTTCATATTTTGAAGTAGATTGTTCACTAAGCCAATGAAGACCTCTGTGAACGTTAGAATATGTTTCTAAGTATGCACTCCTAAGGGTTTCCATGACAATTTTAGGTTTTTGAGCACTGGCTGCGCTATCTAAGTAAACAATAGGATTGTTATTAATTTTTCTATTCAAAATAGGAAATTCAGATCTAATTTTATTAAAATCTAGAGATTGGTTAATATTATTAGCTTTCATTAAGCTGCATCTTTAAATTGTAATTGTTTTAGCCACATATTAATTGCTTTATTTAATTGTTTTATTAGATCTTCATCATGAATTTCTTCCAGAATTTCATTTAGATAGGCTCTAATTAGTATTTGCCTAGCTTCAAGAAAGGGTAATCCACGGCTCAATAAATAAAATAATTGGTCCTTATTTAATTCTCCTATTGTAGCTCCATGAGAACATGACACATCATCTGCAAAAATTTCAAGTTCTGGTTTTGAGTTTGATTCTGCCAATTTTGACAGAAGCAGAGCCCTGCTCATTTGTTTTCCATCGGTTTTCTGGGCTTCATTTGAAACTTTTATACCGCCTTGATAAACCCCAACAGCACTATCATCTAAGATGCCACGGACAATCTGTTTCGATGAAGTGTGTTCAGCTAAATGATTTACAGAAGTAGTAATGTCTTTATGGTGTTTCTGCCTACCAAAATATAAGCCTACAAGATTAAAGCTGCTATAGTCTTCAACTAAATTAATATTAATTTCACTTCGGGACAAATTAACCCCTTGCTGTGTTACTAAAGAATTTAAAGTTGAATTTTTCATCAATTTACCATTCATTAATGCTATATAATTTGAATTATTAAGATTGTCACTTTCATTAACAACATTGAAGCCAAATGAAATATTTGAATTTTCTCCTATTTCAAATGCAATTAACGGAGTGC
>CACAIE010000099.1 GCA_902532475.1 uncultured SAR116 cluster alpha proteobacterium | reverse complement strand
CAACCCGTAGGTCGACTTTTGAAAGTGTTGTGCTAGTCGCTTGGGAAGTCTGCCCACGCGACCAAAACTTCGTGTTCGTCATTTGCCCTGATGATTAATAAAACTTAGTGTCATCTAGAACAATGCCTCTATTGGCGAAAACTTTAACAGGCATTTCTGCTTTCATATTTTTTTCAATTTCTTGCCATATTAATTGGCATTTTTTATATGATTCTTCATCCTTGTATTCAAACAAATATCCCAATCTGAAGACACCTTCTTTATTCCAAACTCTCATAGTAGTGAATCTGAGCATTCCTCCAGCTTCAAGCATTGGTAAGTATTCTTCTTTTTGGTCTTGCCATTTAAATAACCTTAGTTCCATATCCGCTTTTGCTCCAAAATCAGCAGTGCTATAATTGATAAGTTTTGCTTCTGACATAAATAACAACTCCTTGTTGTTCTTAATAAGAAAGTAAGAATTATAGTTTTATCATTCTTTAAGAATATCATAAAAAATGTAAGATGTCTTTTATACGCAACTTTTTTATATTAATTATATAATTTTAAAGGTAGGTATTTTGTAACAACAAACCCCTCACTCTAGGGTAAGAAGAATGTTGTTACAGATTTATCAGTCTTTGCTCTTTATACGCTTGGACTTCTTTTTGGTTTCTGGTTTATTGATTGGAATAGTAACATTATTAGCATTATAGATTTTCTTGCCATAACTATTAACTACCATATAGACCCAATAAATAATAGTGAGATAAAGCTTAATACCACAACAATGGCAATGATGATAAACCAGTAGGTTTTTTCGTTCATTTTATCTAGTTAGTATTATCAAAATTAACTCTTTCCACCTTTTCTATAATGACCGATTTATAGACAAAGTGGATAGGGTGGAGAGGATATTTATGCAAGTAAACTATAACTTACACTACTTATTTCATTCATAGTTTTGCTATTATTTTGCTTTATCAATAGCTTGGTCTATATCATTAATAATATCCTCAATGTTTTCTATTCCAACTGACAATCTTATATAGCCTGGAGTGACACCTGACCTCAACTGGTCCTCAGCATTTAATTGGGAGTGTGTAGTCGATGCTGGATGGATAGCTAAAGATCTTGCATCACCAATATTGGCAACATGATACAATAACTGTAAATTATCTATAAATTTTTTTCCAGCATCTAGACCCCCTGAAAGTTCAAAACCAACTAATGGTCCACTTCCATCTTCTAAATATTTTTCAGCTCTCTCTTTATTAACGCCTTGTTGATACTTTGGATGTATCACCTGTGTAACACCCTTTTTATTTGATAAGTAATCGGCAACCTTTTCAGCATTTTCTTGATGTTGTTTAAACCTAAGTGGTAGTGTCTCAAGCCCTTGTATAATATTAAATGCATTAGTAGGTGATAATGCTGAACCTAAATCCCTTAAAAGAACAAATCTTGCTCTTACGGCAAAGGTGACGTTTGCCCCTAAAACTTCAGGAACAACCTGACCTAATACCCAATCCCAATAACTTGGCTCTGGCTCATTATATAGAGGCTGACGTTCAGGAAATTGAGTCCAATCAAAATTTCCGCCATCAACTATAATGCCGCCTATAGACGTGCCATGGCCTCCAATCCATTTTGTTAGAGAGTGAACAACAACAGCAGCACCGTGTTTTATAGGTTTGCATGTAATTGGTGCGGCAGTATTATCCACAATAAGAGGGATGCCTAATTTTTTACCAATTGCTGCTACTTCTTCTATGGGGAAAACGTGTAGTTTTGGATTTGGAAGAGTTTCAGCATAATAACCTCTAGTTTTTTCATCTGATAACTTTGCAAAAGAGTTTGGATCTGTCGGATCAGCAAACCTTACCTCTATCCCTAGTTGTTTGAAAGTATTTTCAAATTGATTCCAAGTGCCCCCATATAGATCTGTAGATGAAACAATATTATCACCGGCACGACATAAATTCTTTACTGCAAATGCTGATGCTGCTTGACCTGATGAAACAGCTACTGCTGCTAATCCCCCTTCTAATTGTGCAATTCTTTCTTCAAGAACGGCAGTCGTGGGGTTCATAATTCTTGTGTAAATATTACCAAGCTCTTTCAATGAGAATAAATTAGCAGCATGTTCCTGGCTATTAAACTGATAGCTGGTTGTTTGGTATATAGGTACAGCAACTGAATTAGTGGTATTATCTTTCCTATATGATCCGCCATGTAATGCGATTGTCTCTGGGTGTAAAGAAGATGTTGTCATTTGAAATCCTTTCTTTTTAGTACTTTTGCCATAATAGCAGGGCGTACAAGTTAGTTCATAAATGCCTAATCCGTTCAAGGTGGATTAAACCATAAAAAAAGCCGTCACAACCAAGCTGAGACGACCTTCATCGCTTTAGCTGTTTTTGTTAATCGCCCGCAATTTGAATTAAATCAGCGATGCTTATTATGTAACATTTTTATTTTTATAAGTAAACAGTTTCTCCATAGATAATTATTAACAAACTATTTGAACACTAAATCACTAAATTATCTTTATGGGAATAAAGAAATAGATGTGTTCTAGTTTTAATGCTAGAAAATTTTTGGAGGACTTTCTCCAAGATCCCACCAAATTCCAGTTATTAGCTTTAACGCATCTCTAGTTAAGTCTTTCAGGATATGTTCATTTGGAGCGTGCTGCAAACATCCTCCGTAAGAGTGAGGTATCCATATGGTTGGTATTTGCAAATATTCAGAAAATATATCATTGGGGATAGTTGATCCAATGTTAGGGATTACATCTGCGTCTAAGTTTGTAGTTTTCTTGATGGAGTTTAAAGTCCACTTAACATATGGGTGATCTGGATCCAATCTTGAAGCTTCCCTTGGTTCTCCATCTAATTCAATTTTTATTTTTTTAAAGCCATTATTTTTTAAATGCTTCTTCAATGCAGGAATAATGTCTTTAGCTTTTGTTCCTTTTATAAATCTCATATGGCAAATTGCCTTTGCTGTTTCAGGTATTGCATTTGCTGGTTCTTCAGGATTTCCAGCTTTCCAAGCTTTTACTTCGAATGTGTTTGTGCCATATAATTTTTCAGCTGAAGTATTCCCGGGTTCTCCCCAAAAACCATCAATTTGTGGGGAGTTTT
>CACAIE010000098.1 GCA_902532475.1 uncultured SAR116 cluster alpha proteobacterium | reverse complement strand
AAAGAAAAATAATAAGATGATTAATCCAGTTGAAGCTACAATTGGAATGGTTACAAGCTTAGGAACTTTAAACTTTATTTTTTCTTTTGGCAAATTATAAAAAGCTCTAAAAACAGGCTCAAGAAGGTAAAATGCATTAAGTAATGAAGAGATAATCAATACCATTATTACAATAATTAAAGTTTCTTGCGCAGCTCCCATCATTAAGTAAAATTTACTCCATGATCCACCCATTGGAGGTATGCCTATGATCGATAGAGCGCCTATACAAAAAGCTATATAAATAATAGGGATTTGTTTTCCAGTTCCATCTAATTGAGAAATTTTAGTTAAATGTGCGCCAACATATATTGCTCCAGCGCAGAAAAATAAAGTTATTTTTCCAACGGCATGCATCATAATATGCATTGATGAGCCAATAATTGAATATTGCGAAGCTATTAAACCGCCAAGTATTACATAGGAAAGTTGACTAACTGTAGAGTAAGCTAATCTAGCTTTCAAATCATCTTTTTGAATTGCTATTATACTTGACATTATTATTGTGAAACAAGCTATCCAAATTAAAACAAATGAAGCGTTTGTTTTATTTAAAAAATCAATGCCAAATATATAACAACATACCATCAGTACAGAGAACACACCTGCTTTTACAACAGCAACTGCATGTAGTAATGCTGAAACTGGAGTTGGAGCAACCATTGCTGCAGGTAGCCACCAGTGAAGAGGCATTAAAGCTGCTTTTCCAATGCCAAAAATAAACAAAATTAATAAAATTGAGGCATATTCAGGATTAAATGAATTTTCCAATATACCTCCACTTGTAAAATTTAAAGTTCCTGTGGAATACCAAACCCATATTATTGCTGGAAGGAAAAGTAATAAAGAAGATCCAACAAGAATTCCCAGGTATAGCCGGCTAGCTTTAATTGATTGTTCTGTTTCCTTATGGGCAACTAATGGATAAGTGGCAAATGTTAAGAATTCGTAAAATATAAATAAAAGTAAAAGGTTACTAGACCAAGCAACACAAAGTGCTCCAAAAATTGATAGAGAATAAAACATATTAAATCTTGTTTGTTTTTTCTCATTATTCCCTCTCATATATCCTACAGAATAAACAGATGCTAAAATCCATAATCCAGAACACACAAGTCCAAAAATTGACCCTAAAGGAGTAACTTTAAATGAAAACTCTAAATCATTGAATAAATTAAATAAAATTAAGACAGGGGTTTGTCCATTAATAACAATAATTGAAATATTAATTGAAGCATAAAATGAAACCAAGGCTCCTATAAAACCAAGAGAATCTCTAATGTTTATATTATTTTTAAATACGTATGTAAAAAACGCCACAAGTATTGGCGAAATTAAAGCAATTGCAATCATATCATTTCCTATCATTATGATGCAACTTTCCAAAAAATCGCTTTTGATGCTTGAAGTGACGCGTTTACAATTGGATAAGTATAGATTCCAAGAATTATGTTTAGACAAGCCAATATTATCATAGGAATATAAAGAGACGGTTTCTCATATACGTTGACACTTCCATCAATTGGTTCATTCATCCAGATTTGTTCTATAATTTTCCATGCGTATCCCATAGCAAGGAAACTTGTAAAAACAATTATAAATAAAATTGGCCAATTTCCATGGTTAAATACTGCTTTTAGGAGAAATACTTTTGATATAAAACCTACTGTCAAAGGAAGACCTAAAAGACTTAAAACAACTATTGTTAAACAAATGGAAGTTATTGGCATAGTTTGACCAAGGCCTTTTAGATTTGTTAACTTAACCCTTTGATTAGACAAAATGGAAATCGTTCCAACTCCCATAAATAGTGCTGCCTTCATCATTGAATGATTAGCAATATGAATAAATGAAGCCATTATTCCAGCAGCAGTTCCCAAACTTAAACCTATAGTAATATAACCAATTTGAGATAAAGAAGAGAAAGCTAAAAGTTTTTTGATATCATTTTCATATATTGCTTTAATTGTTCCAAAAAATATAGCAACTATAGAAGCGGGAAGTAATACCCATTGAAGTATAATAAATGTAAACTCATCTGCATTAGATAATAAAGTAAACAAAATTCTTGCTAGAACATAAAGAGCAGCTTTTGTAGCTGTAGCTGTAAGTAACACAGCAACTGCTGAAGGGGCAAATGTATAGGCTGCTGGAAGCCATATATGAAGAGGGTATATAGCTGCCTTAACCATAAGACCAATTACAATAAAACTAATGCCTGCTTTAACAGCATTATTACCGGATAATTCTGATAATTTTACAGTTAAATCAGCAATATTAAGAGTACCAGTAACTGAATATAAAAGACCTACACCTATTACGTAAAAAGTTGCTCCCACAGCACCAATTAATAGATAATTAAATGCTGCAGTTAGAGCTCTTTTATCTTTATTTGAGCCAAGTGCCACTAGAGTAACAGAAGATAAAGATGAAATTTCTAAAAATACAAATAAATTAAAAGCATCTCCAGTAGTTACTAATCCTAATAATCCACCAAGAGCCAAAAGCCACATTCCGTAAACTTTTGATTGATTGCCTTTACTTATTTCATATTTTAAAGATGTGTAAGCATAAATTGTGGCAAGAAGCCCCATAAATGATATAACTACTATCATAAAAGAGGAAGCGTCATCTATAACATATTCAATTCCGTAAGGGGGAAGCCATCCACCCATATAATAATTAATTGTCCCACTAGAAGAAACTTTTAAAAGTAAAACAATAGAAGAAAATAAACAAAATAGTGATCCAGCAATTGCTAAAAGCCAAGACAAAAATGGAATGGTGATTAAAGCAGCTATTGGAGCAAGTATTAATGGTACAACCACCTGGAGAGCTGGCAAATTATTCAGAATTGCCGTGCTTTCTATCATTTAGAGTTCTCTTTTGTATTAATAGATGCTATCTCGTTTTCTTCAATGGTTCCAAATTCACTTTTAATTCTTAAAATAAGAGCTAATCCCAAAGCTGTAGTTGCAACTCCTACCACAATTGCTGTCAAGATTAATACATGAGGTAAGGGGTTAGAATATAAAGAACTTTTTAAACCAGTTAGAATAGGAGCAGTTCCTCCTTGAACTTTTCCTAAGGATATATAAAGAAGAA
>CACAIE010000097.1 GCA_902532475.1 uncultured SAR116 cluster alpha proteobacterium | reverse complement strand
GCACTGAAAGGTAATGCACTTGCAGATTCCTCTAAAGTTTCTCTTCCAATCGTCTCGAACAAGAAATTTAAAGGACAAACTGTCGTGGTTACCTCAGAAGCTGGGCCACCTATAAGTGGACCAATCCAACACTTTGGTCATATATGGGAAAAAGCTACAGGCGCAAAAATTGAACTGGTTACCTATCCTCATGGAGAATTTTTCGAAAAACTTAGAACAGAATTAGTTGCAGGTGTTTATACATCTGATTTGGTGAATTTTCAAAGTGGATGGTCAGGCGACTTTATAGGTGGTGGTTATTTGGATACAGTACCAGACGAGGTTCTACCTTTGATTGGTATAGATGATTACTATCCAACATACCGCAACACAATGAGTTGGGATGGAAAAACTAGTGGAATAGTCTATGACGGAAATGTACACAATATTTTTTATCGAAGAGACATTTTTGAAGATTCAGAAAACAAAAAGCGTTTCGAAGACGAAAATGGGCAACCGCTGGCAGCTCCACGAAACTGGGAAGATTTCCATAAGGTTGGAAAATTTTTTAATTCCTTCGACTGGTCAGGAACAGGCAATAGTTGCGGAATGGTAGAGCCAATGGGCAGGGGTTCCGGTGGAGTATTTTTCTTGATTGGCCGAGGCTTAAGCTATTCTAAGAAAGTAGGTGATCCACATGCGTTCTTTCATCCTGAATCAATGCAACCACGTTTAACGGAACCTGGTTGGATACAAGCTCTGGAAGACCGTCTGCGTGACTCAGAGAATGGCCCTCCAGGGGTCATAAATTATGGTTTTTCAGAGGCAAGGCCAACGTTTACCGGAGGACAGTCTGCAATGATCACAGATTGGGGTGATATTGGCACTCTATCCTACGGAGACGGTTCTAAAATTAGAGGAAAGTGCGGTACAGCTTTGGTTCCAGGTGCTTCCAGATACTTTGATCGCGAAACCCAAAGTTGGGTTCAAGCAAGCGGTGGCGCTAATCATGCCCCTTATCTTGCCGTGACTGCTTGGTTGTTTGGCGTGCCCAAGACTGCTGAAAACAAAGAAGCTGCATGGGATTTAGCTGCCTTTTTCTGTAATCCACAATCAAGTTCTACTCTTGTAGCTTTCCCAGACTCAGGAATTCAGCCTTCTAGGAACAGTAATATTAATGGCACCGAGGCCCTTATTGAAGCTGGAATGGATCCAAAAGACGCAGAGGGTTACTTAGATGGAATTGGTCAAGCAATTGGTCATCCCAATGCCGTTCTTGATCTCCGAATTCCAGGTGGAGGAGAATACTATAACAAATTAGATGTAGCTACTTCTAGGTTTATGGCAGGCGAAATTTCAGCTGAAAAAGCTATGAAAATTGCTTCTGACGACTGGAATAGGACGACCGATCGCTTAGGAAGAGAAAGACAAAAAGATCTTTATCTCGCCTCAACTTCTTCTTGAGCAATAAGTTTAGGAAATAGGTCTTGAGTTTTATTGAGGCTAAGCATCGTAAACTGATGTTGTGTAAAGATTATGCTCGGTAGACAACTGTTAGTTTATATGGAAAAAAAAGCGGCGGCGGTTTTTCTACTGCCGCCGACTCTTCTCGTTGTGATGATGGCGATTTTCCCTCTTTTTATGTCTTTGGGTTTAGCATTTGTTCACTGGAATATTGCTAATCCATCTGCTGGTATAAGTTGGGCAGGTTTAACTCATTGGAGTAGGTTAATTGAAGATGATCATTTTCATCGTGTTGCTAGAAATACAATTCTATATTTAATAATAGGTGTTCCAATACAATATGGCCTGGGTCTTACACTTGCAGTCGTATTGAATAATGAAATCCGAGCAAAAGCATTCTTTAGACTTTTATTCCTACTGCCTATGATGTTAAGCCCAGTTGCGATTGCATTCATCGTGGGTCGCGTGATGTTTAACGAAGCGCTCGGACCTGTGAATCAAATCCTAGAAGCCATAGGCATGGATCCAGTACCTTGGCTTACAAATAGTTTCCTGGCACTCATTACCGTGATAATTGTTGATACTTGGCAATGGACCCCTTTCATGATCTTGATTCTGCTTGCCGGATTGCAAGCAATACCAGAAGAGGTCGTAGAAGCCGGTCACATTGAAACAAAGAGTGACTGGCAAGCATTTTGGAAAGTCACTTTCCCATTGTTACTCCCATGGAGTATAACGGCTGTCCTTATCCGATCAATTGAAATGCTTAAGATTGTTGATGTAATAGTAGTATTAACGAATGGTGGACCGGGAATATCGACAGAATCAATGACTTTATTTGCTTACAGAGTGGGTGTGGTCGATTTTGACCTTGGATATGCCTCAGCGCTAGCGTTTACACTTTTATTTTTTGCTATCATTGCAACAACAATATTTCTCGGTTTGTTGCGAAGATCAATTGCTTATTCAACGGAGTAATCAGTGAGGGGCAAGAACAAAAAATCTTTTCTGATTTATGCGGCCTTATTTACATGGTCTCTAGTAGTTCTCGTGCCTCTACTTTGGATGATAACAACCGCTTTTAAAACCCAAGCTGCTATATTTCCTGAACCTAAATATATTCCTTGGTTGGGCTTTGAGCCAACATTAGATGCATTTCGAACTGTACTGACACAATATAGGTCACAATTATTTAACGGGTTTAAAAATAGCTTTATAGCAGCTTCTTTGAGCGCGTTCGCAGCCACCTTTCTTGGTGCTTTAGCTGGATATGCACTTGTCAGATTCAAGTGTAAATTCGGACCCCTTCGAAATGACGAGATTGCTTTCTTTTTTATTTCTCAACGCATGCTTCCTCCTGTTGTCATAGTTTTTCCATTTCTTTTAATGTATCGGTTCCTCGGTATCTTAGATAGTATCTATGCCCTAGCTCTTGCATACACCCTTTTTAATCTCCCACTTGCAGTATGGATAATGCGAGATGCTTTTCGTGCTGTTCCATTAGAAATCGAAGAAAGCGCATTAGTCGACGGATGCAGCCGTTTTTCAGTATTTTGGAAAATAGCTTTACCAATTGCTGGCCCTGGCTTAGTTGCAAGTTTTTTGGTTTGCGTAATTTTTGCTTGGAACGAATTTCTTTTTGCGCTTGTACTTACTTTCCGCAAATCGCAAACTCTACCAGTCATGATAGCCGGTCAAGCAACTGAGCTTGGCTCTTACTGGTGGATTATGGCCACA
>CACAIE010000096.1 GCA_902532475.1 uncultured SAR116 cluster alpha proteobacterium | reverse complement strand
TACACCAACATCTATTCTACCATCTGCCCAGGTAAAGGTACCCTGTCCATTTCTTTTGTCATCCCTATATTCACCGACGTATTTGTCTCCATTGGCCCAGGTAGCGGTGCCCTGTCCATTTCTTTTGCTATCCTTCCATTCACCCACGTATTTGTTTCCACTAGCAAAGGTAGCGGTACCCTGTCCATTCCATGCGTTATCCTTCCATTCACCGACGTATTTGCGTCCATCGGCATAGGTAGCGGAGCCCTGTCCATTTGGTTCGTTATTCTTCCATTCACCGACGTATTTTTCTCCTTTGTCCCAAGTATAGGTGCCAAAACAATTATCAAAATATCCCGATGATGGACAATCAGGAAGAGCCCAACTCTGTGATGTCATAAAAATTGATGAAAATAATAATACAGTAATTAATAAAAAATATCTCATACCTCCAAACCTAACACCAAACACATCACCTGTGAATACATTCTCAAAAATCTTCTGGTAACGGATTAATGTAGAAGAATATTACAACTAATAATACTTCCTATTGTTATAAATCATTTAAATGTAATACAGTTACCCTAGGTGTGTGCCACCCTACCTGTGTAGGATATATGTTTATACACATTATCTCTGCAATAGAATAGGTTTAAAAATGAGCAGCACTATATTGAATTTTTTTTTAAATTACTTATCAATAAGTTTCATAACACAGTCAGCAAATTTTTCTGTTCCTTTAATGTAACCTATATCTTCACATTCTAATTTTGCATTATTTAACCTAGAGTTTAATGTTGATGTATTTAAATTACTATTAAATGATTAAGATGAACTTTGATTATTTAATGTTGAATTTGAATTATTGCTTTTTTTAGACTTAGTTGCAGAACCTATGCTGGATGTTTTTATATCACAAGTTCCATAAACAGGCCCTGCTGGCAAATATCCTGGAGTGCGCATAATCACATTAACTTTATCTACTAAAGGTAGATATGTAATTGAGTATTTATTTGTTTCAGATTTTAATTTAGAAGTAGCTAATGTAGCTTCACTATCATAAAATACCATTTCAAGTCTTGTTTTTGTATGAGTTTTTACCACAGCATTATATTTTTGATACCATTCATTAATATCTATTTGAATTGAAGGTTCATTAGGATATAAAAAAAACTTTTTAGGAAACCACGTTTTAAGGTTCTTGGACATACTGCCCCATATAGTTAATTCGCAATGATAATTATTTGTATTACTAGCAAAAGAATTAAATGAGAAAGTAATTAAAATGAAAATTATTAAGTTTATTTTGTTAAACATAAATTTCACAATAGTAGTTTTCTTATTATAGCATATCATTTTAAATATGTAATTATATTATTTTCTCATTTTCTTTCACACCAATCGCCTGTTGCATACAAAATGCTTACAATTCAGATGGTTACATGGTAGGTATGGTGCGGCTGAGAGGACTTGAACCTCCACGGATTATTCATCCACAGCGACCTCAACGCTGCGCGTCTACCAGTTCCGCCACAGCCGCACAAATTTGTTTGATTTAATACTATAACTAACATTACAATTACACACAATATTCAAATATTATAAAAGATAAATCATTGCCAAATAAAACAAAGCCAAATCTTAACCTTCAGACTTTTGGGAAATTTGGAAATATTAAATGGGTAAAATCAACAGGGTTAATTGATTATGGGTTATCAATGGATTGGATGCTATCCAAAGTAAAAAACATTCAAGAAGGAAAAGCGAAAGAAATAGTATGGCTGCTAGAGCATCCTGATATCTATACTGCTGGAACATCTTCAAAATCAAGTGATTTAATATCAAACAACAATATTAACATTTATAAGACAAACAGAGGTGGCCAATGGACTTGGCATGGTCCTGGGCAAAGGGTTGTCTATTTAATATTAAATCTGAATAACAAAAGAAAAGATGTAAGGTGGTATGTAAACAAACTTGAAGAGTTAATAATTGATACTCTTTTAGAATTTTCAATCAAAAGTGAAAGACGCCAAAACTTTCCAGGAGTTTGGATAAAAAGAAAAATTAACAATGTTTGGGAAATAAAAAAAATAGCTGCAATTGGAATTAGAATAAGCCGATGGATAGCGTACCACGGTATATCAATCAATATTAACCCTGACCTAAATAAATATAATGGCATTATTCCTTGCGGAGTTGAAGATGGAGGCATAACCTCTTTATCTGATCAAGGGATTAATATACCTATGAAAAAGTTTGATGAATTGTTGTCTTTAAAGTTTGATCAATTGTTTAATAAAAATTAGTTACCTAAGAAGACTTTTTAAAAATTTATTAATAATTTTAACGCTTTTATTTGCGTCATGTAATAAAACTTTCTCTTCTTTTTCGCCTCCTAACAATCCATCTGTTGGACCTACATGGTGAACAATTGAATTTCTTCTCGCTCTCAACCAAGAAATTTGGCGAGAAGAAAATATTGAATTTACTTCTATGCCGCTTAGTCTATTTAATAATCTTGATTGTTCGTTTTTGATAACATCTATCAAAGTTGCAGATATAATAATAATAGACAAAAAATTTTGACTGTTTATCAAACTTACTAATTCTTTTAGCAGTTGTAATGAGTGGGTACCCAAATTTTTATCCAACTCAAAATCTTCTTCTATTATTAATAATGAAAGTTCCTTCTTCATAATCTAATAATCTTTTCTTGGTAAGCAATGAATAAATAAACAAGCCTCTTTAAGTTCTTCATAAATCCTCTTTCTTCTCTCTTTGGCTAGATCGTCTTCACCCCATTTTTTAATTTGATATAGTTCTTCTATGAAGGCCAACTCAAAAAGTTTTTCTGCGTCACAGTTATTACAATAATATGACAGACCTAAAATAAACGATCCTGTAATACTTACTATATGATGAAAAGCAGCCAATGAAAAATGATCAAGAGTTTCGACAAACTTAATACTTTTTTGCAATTCATCTTCATTCTGATTTTTTGGCATTAAATCATAATTAACTAACATCTCACTTCCGAACTTTTTTTCCAACCAATCCAAGACTGGCTGCCATTTTCTATCCTGCAAATTTTTTAGATTATTATCATTACCAGACCTATAACAAAGTAAATCCATTTTAAAAATGTTTTCTAATTGTGAAACAACATAATCTTTTTGTTTAAGAACTCTGTCTACTGCAGTAACAGAATAAGAGTAAAATGGCATTAA
>CACAIE010000095.1 GCA_902532475.1 uncultured SAR116 cluster alpha proteobacterium | reverse complement strand
AAATACTCAACACTATTTTAAAAGCATAGTAGCCAATGTTTTACCAAATTCTTAACTTAATCTGTTTATGATGTGATAACCAATCATTGAGGCCTTACTGTCACAAAGCTTTTGCAGATAGTGAATAGAATGCATACTCGAAATAGTAATAGTTTTACCCTTTAAGGTAGTCAAAGTTTATCAGACAAAGTTTCTTATCTACAGATAACATCAACAACCATATCAAGTATGTTTGCACTATAGCTTTTGTATGATTTAGCTATAGGTTGTTATTTCACTAGAGAATTTTGTGTCAATCAAATAAGCTCCAACCTTTTTTGTATGGAGATACAGATGCCTCTTTAATTGAATATCCTACATTTGCTACAACTGTAGAAACAGGAATAGCGTTAAGTATACCGGTAATCCATTTTGGGGACCAAATATCGTCAGCTTTAAGACCCCTTGCTGATTTAACATAAATTATTTGATTTGATGGCGGTGCAGGCACATGAATGCAGGCTCCTCGATAGGGAATAAATAGAAATTCTGTAACATTTTCTCCCTCAAAAGCAATCGGTGTAATATATCCAGGGATTTTTATGTTTTTATCGTTTAGTTTCGTGTTAATAAACCCACCCTCTTCTTGCATCTCCTTAACGTATCCCATTTCCTCAAGAAAATAATCTAAGTGTTCTTTTGAACCATCAAATTCTGATATATCAGGAATACCTCTGATATCAATATTTTCATCAAGGTTTATTTCGACCCCATTGTTTTTGTCAGGGGATAAGTCTTCCCAAGTGATAATGATAGGTTCTGCTTGAGCTAAATTGCCAACAAAAAAAATAAAAAAAAGCTGTACAAATTTAACTCCGTACTGACACATAATTGTTAACCTCGTATCATAAGGCCATCTGATAAAGAAGTCCTATATGCTTGTAATGCAGGTATTATTCCCGCAAGAAACCCTGCACCCAGTATCGTGATCATTAGAATAATTTCATTCCACTTAGGCGCTGAAATCTCAAAATACAGTCCAGTAAAGCTTTCGATAAACGGCTGGATAAGAAAAAGAACACCATAAAGACCAATAAAGCCAAATAACACGCCTAGAAATGAAATGGTTGTAGCCTCTGAGGCAAACAATGTAAAGACTTGAAAAGGCTTTGCACCAATCGATCGTAAAATTGCCATCTCTCTTCGACGTTCGTTTAATGAAGCGAGTATGGAAATAATCATTCCAAGTATGGCTGTAAAAACCACCACGGAAGATACAATAAATAATGTTTTTTCTACACTACCTATCATCGACCATAATTGCCCGAAAACGACACCAGGAAGAATTGCTGTTATAGGTTCTTGAAGATAGGTATTAATCCACCTCTGGAGAGAGAAAGTTGACATTTTGGTTTTTAGGCCCACATACATTGCTGTCACTTCTTTGGGACTAAGATCCATTTTACGCAAATTTTCAGGTGAATTTTTTTCACCCTGATTAGTGTATGAACCAGTTTCCCATCCAACATGAATAGCCTCAATAGCTTCCATACTAACATGTACAGCTCTATCAACTGGCGTACCCGTGGGTGTAAGAATACCTGATACTTGAAAAGGTGTATCGCCGTGATCTTTACCTATGCTGACAGGTCCGGTGCCATGTGCCAGTACAATTTTATTACCAATTTTATAGTTTAACTTGCGTGCTACATCGGCCCCAATAACAGCATCAAATAAATCAGAAAATTTTCGTCCTTCAGAGAACCTAAGAGGAATGTTGCGACGGTATCGAAATCTATTAAAATATTCACTACTCGTGCCAACTACTCGGTAGCCTCGATGTGAATCACCGAGGGCAATAGGTACTATCCATTTTACCTCCTTTCGCTTTTTGATATCTTCCAATGTTTTCCAAGTAACGTTTGCTGTAGCATCTCCAATATGAAAAACTGAATAGAGTAATAATTGCACATCTCCTGTTCGAGAACCAACTACCAAATCTGTTCCAGATATTGTATTAATAAAACTTGTTCGTGCGGCTAATCTTATCTTCTCCACACCCAAAAGCATCATTGTAGATACCGCAATAGATAAAATGGTCAGTATAGTCGTGAATTTACGATTAAATATACTTTGCCACGCTAGACGTATTATAATCATTAGGCCTTTTCTTTCTTTGAAAAGATGTCACATATTTCTTCAAGTTCAATTATTCGATCAAATCTTTTAGCAATATGTTTATTGTGGCTTACCATTAAAAGAGATGCGCCTGTTGCTTCTTTTTGGCAAAATAATTCATCAAGAAATTCGGTCTGATTTTTTTCGTCCAGGGAAGAAGTTGGCTCGTCGGCAATAATCAGTTCAGGATGCCCAATAAAGGCTCGAGCAGCTGCAACTCTCTGCTGTTGGCCAATTGACAATGTATCAGCTTTCTGTATCCCCAATGTTTCACTAGTAATACCTAAGACGTCTAACAGTCGCTTAGCTTCAGCAATGATTTTGGATTTAGTTTCACCAGACGCTTCTTTGCGCGCTTTTGAAAAATATAAGGGAAGAAGTATATTATCAATTGCTGAAAGGTAGGGCAATAAATTAAATTGTTGGAATATAATTCCCATATGATCTGCCCTAAAACGGTCCCTAACTGAGTTAGACATGTTTTCGGTGCTTTTTCCTAAAATTCGGATGGATCCTTTTTGGGGACGCAAGATACCACAAATCAAACTAAGCAAAGTTGATTTGCCAGATCCTGAAGGACCAACAAGCATCGCACTTTCGTTTTTTTTAAGCTGAAAATCTTTTATTTTTATTCGAAAATTATCTCCCGAAGAGCCCCATGAAAAAAATATATTTGATAAAAGTATCGCCGGATAATTATTTTGTTCAGACACCATCACTTCCTATATAACATCATTTCATGATGCTGGGAGTTCAATTTTTGTCATGCTACTTTCCCATTCAATCGCTTCCTGTCCCGATCCCGAAATTATTTCTACTTCAATTTCCTTTGCATTTTGGAATAGTTTAAAAAAAGTAGTTTCCAAGTTTTTTAGTCGCTTAGGATTATCACATTTTATCTTCCATGTGACATGAAACCCAGCATGGGTCGCACCTTCCCCTTTTTCAACTTCAAATTCGGCTTTATTATTTTTAATTTTACAGTTTGCTTCTGATGAAAAGATGAAAACTCCATTTGGCTCCTGTAAAAGTGAAAGTGCATGATTAACTTCAGCTTTTTGTTTATTATTTTTTGGGAGATGCTCAAAGCCAATGATATCATTAGCTGGAGATTCAAGCTCCATTTGTATGTTTTGACCCTCTAAAGCTATCTGAAGAGTGCTTACACCATGTTCATGACTGCCAAGCTGTCTTTTCTCATGGTCATGACTTTCAGATTCATGGTCATGACTTTCAGATGCATGACTTGAATAAGCACAACAAAAGAAAGAGATGCATAATCCCATCACTATTATATTAATGTTTTTATATATTTTATTTTTAAGCATTCCTATCACTTTCTAATTTAATTATTGTTGATTTTCAATCACTAACAACCTTTTAATTTTTCTGCTAAATCATTGATCAGTTTAAAGTA
>CACAIE010000094.1 GCA_902532475.1 uncultured SAR116 cluster alpha proteobacterium | reverse complement strand
TATTGTAATAGCTGCAAAAAGATTTCTGGCGCTCCTGTAGTAGCCTGGGCTGGGTTTAGTAAAAATCAAATCACTTGGACAGGAGAACAAATTTGTGAATTTAGTTCTTCAAAAGGAGTTAAAAGGGGATTTTGTAAAAAATGTGGTACCACATTGACTTACTGTGGTGAAGAGTTTGGTATTGATAAAATATTTATTACGACAGTAGCTTTCAAAAACCCTAATTTATTTCCTCCAACTGAGCAAATTTTTACTAGTGAAAATTTAAATTGGATGCATCTTGATAACAAAATTCTGAAATATGATAAGCTTAGCTAACTTATCTAATTTAGAGGAGACAACTATATTATGGAAAACGTACTAGAGAAATTTTCACAATTAAGTAACAACCTTTATGTTAATGGAAGCTATAGAAGTAGCACATCCACTTCTTCTATAGATGTCATTGATCCCGCAACGGAAAATAAACTTGGAGAAATTGCTGAAACAACTCCTAATGAAATTGAAAATAGTCTAGATCTTTCTAAACAAGCTCAAAAAAAATGGTGGGAATTATCTGCCTTGGACAGAGCGCATAAAATGCATGAAGTTGCTGATAAAATGATTGGCATGCGTTCAGTTTTAGCTGAAGCACTTACAAGAGAAATGGGGAAACCGTATAAAGAGTCTGCTGATGAAGTTGATTGGTCTGCTCATTCAATAAGACATAGTGCAGAAATGGGTAGAAATGATATGGGAAGAGTTATGGGATCTGCTGTTGAGGGTCAGTTCCATTACACCCTGAAACAACCTCTTGGCACTGCAGTTTTAATTCTTCCATTCAATTACCCTTTAGTTCTACTTGCATGGGAAGCTGGGGCTGCATTGGCAGCGGGCAATGCAGTTGTTATAAAACCCTCAGAATACACATCCCTTGTAACCTTGCTTTTTGCTGAAGCGTTCTCTGATTTGCCAAAGGGTCTATTTCAAGTCCTCACTGGAAGTGGTAAAGCAGGTAAGATGCTAGTAGAACATAAAAACACACATGTCATAGCTTTTACTGGAAGCGTGCCCGTTGGGCGGAGTGTGGCCAAGACATGTGGTGACCTTATGAAAGCATGTCTAATTGAAAATTCTGGAAACGACCCATTTATCATTATGCCTTCTGCGCCTATGGAAATGGCTGTAAGAGCAGCAAGCTTCTCAGCATTTATGAATTGTGGTCAAATTTGTGTTTCTGCTGAAAGATTTTTTGTTCATGAAAAAATTCATGACGAGTTTATTGAAAAGTTTGTAAAGGAAACAAATAAAATAAGAGTTGGCAACGGCTTAGATAAAGTTGATATGGGGCCAATGGTTTCTTCAAAAGAAAGAGACCGTTACGAAAAATTATTGAGAAATGCTAGTAACCAAGGTGCAGAAGTTCTCGCTGGGGGTGGCAGACCAAGTGAATTTAACCGTGGATGGTTTGTGGAACCAACAATCTTATCAGGTTGTGATACAAAAATGGATATTTTTAACCATGAAAGTTTTGGCCCCGTTGCACCAATTTGTAAAATTAGCAGTTTTGAAGAGGCAATTGAACTAGCGAATAATTCTGTCTATGGACTTGGAGCGAATATTTACACAAAAGATCTTTCTGAGGGTATTAAAGCGTCAGAGCAACTGCAAGCTGGAATGGTTTGGGTAAATGCTCCACTTCTTGACAATGACGCAGGTCCATTTGGAGGAACAAAGCTAAGTGGTTTGGGAAGACAGTTGGGGCCTGAAGGGATAGAAACATTTAGGGAAACCAAGACCGTAATGATAGACCCCGATTGTAACCCTCAAGACTTTTGGTGGTTCCCATACGCAGATGGCGAAGCCTATTCAAAAAATGAAAAAGGCTGATGGAAATTTATAGTATATTAACTAAAGCTTTTAAATGTTTGCTTGTAACCCCACAACATCCTCCAACTATCTTTATCCTTTCGTCTAATAGCCTTTTACATGAATTAGCATATTCATCTTCTGTAGCAATTATTTTTGCCCCACCTGTTGAAGTGTCAAATAACATAATTTCTGGATAAAGCATTATAGGTCCATTCCAATTCTCTTTTAAAATCTCTAAACCTGCTTCAGTGTCTTTTATCCAGCTATGCATTATTCCGTAAACATCCCCTCCAATTGAAGTTAGAGAATTAATAATACTCTGAAATGGAATAACTTTATCTTCAGGAAGAAGTTTAGGGGGTTCAGGAAATTCATTTTCATTATAAATTAGTGATTTAGTTTTTTCTACGGAAAAATTTCTTCCAACAATTCTATTGTCATTCTTGTTTATACAACAACTTAAGCCCACCCAAACTGGTAATCCAGCTTCTAAAGCTGAATTAAGTAAAATCTTAGAATGGTCAATATCTACCAAAAGCTCCAAGATTAATATATCTACACCATTATCTGCTAATATTTTTGCAATTTCTTTATAGTTTTTCTCCTCAGTTGGAAAATCAGGAACATAATTAGGATCTGGCCTAAATTCATTTTCTGCTAATGCAAAATAATTAGACATACTCCCAGCAATGATTATTTCTTTTTCTTTCCCAGTATTTTTGATGGCCTGTTTAGCATGTTTCACAGCCTCAGTATTAATTTGAATTGTCTGATCAGAATATCCTGCACCATCCAAAGCATGCCTACATGAAGCAAAAGTGTTGGTAGTGATAATATCACAACCAGCTTTAATATGGTCTTCATGAATCTTTAATACCACTTCAGGTGTTTCAATGTTTGCTATTGCTCCCCAAGCAGCACTCATTTTGCCACCAAGCCTTTGGATTTCTGTTCCTGTCCCTCCATCAAGAATCAGCTTTTTATTCGATTGTAGTCTTTGATTAATGTTCATGTTTTGGAATTATAAAATTTATTTTAAGATCTTGAACTCATAGATCTCATTACGATAGATCTATCAATTTCACCAAGAAGTTCTCCACTTTTTGAGCAACAACAAGGCAATGGCGTGTCACTATCAGCAATTTTTTCGATTAAATCATCGACCTTAACATTATCCAAAATTATATTAGTTTTGGACTTAAATAGTTTCTCTGTAGAAGGAGAAATTTCTTTGCGCATAATTTTTCCTGCACTTAAAACCTTGTGTCTTGGAACATCCTCAGTAAAATCCCTAACATACTGATCAACCGGATTAGCAACAATTTCTTCTGGGGTGCCGATTTGAGAAATTTCTCCATCTTTCATGATAGCAATATGGTCACCCATTTTAATGGCTTCAAGGAAATCATGGGTGATAAATACCATAGTTTTCTGAACCATTTTTTGAATGCTTAAGAGTTCGTCCTGCATTTCACGCCTGATTAATGGGTCAAGCGCAGAAAATGGTTCATCAAAAATTAATATTTCAGGGTCAACCGCAAGAGCTCTAGCCAACCCAACTCTCTGTTGCATTCCTCCAGAAAGTTCCCTTGGGTAATTGTCTTCCCAGCCTTCAAGACCCACTAGGGACAAAACTTCCATGGCACGTTCATTTCTTTTTTTTCTATCCACACCTCTTATTTCCAAACCATAGTTAATATTGTCTAACACTTTTCTATGTGGGAATAGTCCAAAATGCTGAAATACCATGCTCATTCTATGTCTTCGCATATGAAGCAATTCACTTGGACTCATTTTTATCACATCTTCATTATCAATTATAATTTCACCGGCTGTTGGTTCAATTAATCTTGAAATACATCTTACAAGTGTTGATTTTCCACTTCCAGAAAGCCCCATAACAACAAATGTTTCTCCT
>CACAIE010000093.1 GCA_902532475.1 uncultured SAR116 cluster alpha proteobacterium | reverse complement strand
TTTGAAGTCTTCTTTTTTCTTCTTCTGATTTTTTCTCAGGCGCTATTCTTTCTTCTTCTGCTTTTTTCTCTTTTGCTAATAGTTCCTCTTCTTGCTTATTCTCTTCATCTTTATTTTGACTTGTAGATGCATCGCCTTGATTGGAGGCAATTTGAACATTTTCTGTTGTTTCAATTAAACCGAGTTCTTTTCTAACTAGATTTTCTAAATTATTTAAATATTTTTCAATACCAGCTTTTTGATCTGTCTTATAGCCATTACAACTACTGAATGTTTTGATTTTATTCCAACCAAGTTTGAATAATTTTGCATCATTAATTGATAGTTTTGATATTTCTTTATATATATCAAACTGTTCCTTTTTATTATCAGACCATTGTGAGCAATAAGCATAATGTTTCATCCATATTCCCATTATGAACGAACCGTTTGCGCCATAATTTTTAAGGTGATCTGAGTAATGCCATTCTCTGAAAGAATTATAATTAATATTGCCTGCATAAGATATTTTACTTTTAAATAGTGCATCACCCTTATAAGGCTCTATTATTGGCATTCTGTTTGCTGGATTTTGGTTTTGATTTTCTGAAGAGGTGACCTGAATAGAATTGCCAGACTCAGAAGATGAAGAACCCGATGAAGCTGTTTTCTTTATCTTCTCTTTCTCTAAGGCAGCTAAATATCCAGAACCTGTTTCAGCATAATTTCTTTTATCGCAGTTTGATCTAATCGTATTTCCAAAAGCATCCCACCCCATTTTAAATAATTCAGCATCAGCAAAAGAAATATTTTTTATCTTTTCATAAATATAAAAGTCATTTGGGTTTATATTTTTATCTAAGTTCAGTTTCCTTTCAGCACAAACTGCAAAAAATTTCATATTATAACCGAATGAAAAAGAATCATACATTACCAATGAAATAGTTTTATCTTCGTTTTCGATAAAACCACCCAATTTTTCATCAAACCCTTCATTTTTAGAAGCTTCAATAAAAAATCCTTCAACCATACTCTTATTTTTAAGTTCCAAAACTTTAGGGCCTGCAGCATTTAAATAAGAATTTTTATAAATTGATAAGTCTGATTTTGAATTTTCTGATGGAGTAACTATTCCGTGTTTTTTATTATATTCTTTTTTTAGATTACTCAAATAAGTATTCAAATCTGATTCAAAAGAGGATTGGGTCTTAAGACCATTACAACTGGTAAAAGATCGATATCTATTGTAGCCTATAGTGAAATTTGAAGCATCCGCATTAGATAACTTTCTAATATCAGATTTAATTTGATTAACACTAAATTTAACATCTGACCAAGTTTTACAAAAATGATAACCTTTTATCATTATCCCAAAACCTACTGAGGATGATAAAATCATCTTTGGATGTTTATTAGTATCGAATTTGCTCACTAATAAAGCATTTGAATTATAGGCAAAAGTTATTTTAGATCCTATGAAAATAAATAATACAATAAAAAGTATTCTATACATTTTACTTAAACTCAAAGTTAAGATTGAACTATTAATCTTCTAAAGTTGTATAGCAATATTTATATTGTAATAATTATTTAATAGATATTAAAATATGGTGACCCTACCAAGACTCGAACTTGGATTTGAGGATTCTTCCAGACCATGATTTTCATCACCAACCATTACAGCTGTGTCCAGATGGACTTTCTCTTAACCATACCAACTTGAATTGGGTTAGGTTCGACCTGTTAAGTCTCTACACCTTTTCCTGAATGGAACTTGGCTCGGGATTGCCATCAACATCACTTGCTAAGGTTTCCCCGACTTTAAGTCGTTCTACATTCTTCGTTTCCAAAGATGCACCCAATTAAAATACTAGGAATCCTCCGTTCTATCCAGTTGAACTATAGGGCCACAACAAAACTATATTTCTAACTCATTCGATAATCAATAATTACATGAAAATGCATGTGTAATTATTCACATTTTATCGACTTTTTTATTTTTTAGGATATAAATCCATTATTCTTTTTTGATAATTCCCTGTTACAACATGCCTTCTGACTTTCATGGTAGGTGTCATCTGCAAATTATCTACAGTAAACGGTTCATCAGCTATAATAAATTTTCTTACCTTTTCAATTTGTGAAAGTCCTTTATTTGCATGCTCAATGACTTCAGAAATTTTCTCTCTAATTTTATTAATATCATTATTGAGTACTTTTTTAATATCCTCAGAAGGCACTACTACAGCTGAAAGCCAGGGGCACCCATCTCCATAAACCATTACCTGTTCAATTTCACTTTCAATAGATAGTATCCCCTCTACCCTAGTGGGAGCGATATTATCGCCTCCTGAATTAACAATTATTTCTTTTTTACGGCCTGTGATTTTTATATATTGATCCTCATCAACCTCAACCAAGTCTCCTGTATGCAACCAGCCATTTTTAATTGTTTGGGCGGTGGCAATTTCATCATTCCAGTAACCCTTCATGACTAGGTCACCCTTAATTAACAACTCTCCAAATTCATCTACCTTAGTTTTGACGCCCAGAACTGGAGAACCAACTGTCTCTATTTTAATTAAATCAGGCCTGTTAACAGATATAAGTGGTGATGCTTCAGTTTGCCCGTATCCTTGAAGGATTCCAACTCCCAAGCCGAGAAAAAAACTTCCAACTTCTGAATTCAGCGCCGCTCCACCTGAGACAAAGTATTTCAATCTTCCTCCCAACCTCATTTTTACTTTGCTTCTTACTAATCGATCTACAATTTTGTCTAGGAGCCATTCATGCGGAAACAAACTTTGGTTTGATAGTTTTTTCCTGCCCAGTTTTATTGCTGTCATAAACAAATATTCCGAAACTCCTCCCTTAGCTTTTACGCCGTTCATAATTCTCGAATAAAGCACTTCATAGAGCCTCGGCACAGCGATCATTAGCGTTGGTTTAACATCTTGTAAATTTTGAGCAACAGCTTCTGTAGATTCACTATAATAAATTTCAGCTCCTATATAAATTGGCCAATGCAAACCGCATGTATGTTCGTAGGCATGTGAGAGTGGTAGAAGCGAAAGGAAAACTTTTTCTTTAATTTCAACTCCCTTTATAACATCTGTGCAAGCTAAAACATTTGAAAGAATTGACCTATGCGTAAGCATAACTCCTTTTGGCCTTCCTCCTGTTCCAGATGTATATATAAAACAACAAACATCTTCATCTGATATTTTCTCTACCTCTTGTTCAATTTTATCATCAATATCAATTTTTCTCATTTCTTCGTCCCAAGACAATAAATTACAACCTTTGACAGAGAAATTTTCAGGCTTAGCATCAATTAAAATAATATTCTTAATATCTTTATTAGAATCTGCAGCGAGGCATAATCTTGAAGCTACATTGCCTCCTGATGTAATGGCTAATTTAGCTTTAGAATGACTTAACAGATAATTATTATCTTCTTCTGTATTAGACGTATAGGCTGGAACAACAATTGCTCCAATAGACATTATGGCTAAATCTGAAATTGACCATTCAGGTCGATTTTCTGAAGCAATAAGAACGCGGTCTCCTTTTGAAATCCCACACTCCATTAATAAACTAGCTAGCTTTATAACTTGAGTAGAGGCATCTTGCCAAGAAACCCCTTCCCAATAATCATCTTTTTTAGACCAAAACAAAGGGCTCTCAACAAACTTCCTTGATTGCTCAAAGAATATTCCTGGCAATGTCTTCGCTATAACGCTATTTTTTTTTTGATCCATTTATGCCCTATTTCCAAAAATCTTACCATGGTCAAAGATAGAAATATTT
>CACAIE010000092.1 GCA_902532475.1 uncultured SAR116 cluster alpha proteobacterium | reverse complement strand
AACCTAGACTTGGAGGAAGATTAAGGCTTAATTCATTTTGTGGACTTAATTTAGCATCTCATGCATTAGGTTTAAATGATATTAAGTTTTCATGGTTATATGAAAACCCTGAAAATATCGATATTTCTAAATTCCAAAATTTTCTTGAAAATAAAAGAAGTACAAAAAAGCTTGAAGCTTCATATTCTGAAATTGGCCCTTCAAATAAAGCAAAAATAATAAAAAATAAAATTAAAAAATTCAAAATTGGAAAAATTGGAAAACATCCTGATGGATTTGATACCTGTAAATATGACCCAATAAAGTTAAAAAAATTAAGCGGTGTTTCTGTTGAAGAAATTGAATTAAACAAACTATTTGAAATAGCTAAAAAAACTAAACAAGATAAAGTAAAAGCAACTTACAACGAAATAAAAAACAAAATTTGTTTAATTGATAAAGTTGACCAGTCAGAGCTTGATCTCTCTATTCGCTTAAAGTCTTCTTTAGAGAGTATCAAAGAAAATGGTAAATTTGATGCCTTTGCAATTCGTTGCTGGCCTGAAATGTTTACTGAATATGGCGGTGCTGTCTGCGGCCCTGCCTCACTTATGGGAGAAAACAAAACCCCTTGTGCATGTGAATCTGACGTCTACGGTTCTCTTACACAACTCATTCTCCAGGAAGTTTCAGGTTCGCAAGTATTTCTAACTGACTTAGTGGATATAGATATAAATGATAATACAGGAGTTATTTGGCATTGTGGACAAGCTCCTATTTCTATGTGCGATGAAGATTTTAAGGCAAGAGCAACTATTCACACGAATAGAAAAATGCCTTTGTTATTTGAATTTCCACTTAAACCAGGAATTGTAACCTTAATGAGAATATCCCAAGCTTTTGGACAACATAAAATGATTATTTCAAAAGGTAAAATTTTGAAAAGAGATATGGCATTTACTGGAACTTCTGGTGTTATAGAGTTTAACAGAGAAGCAAGTGAAGTATTAAACGATGTGATTTCTTCAGGACTTGAGCATCACATGGCCCTTGCTTACGATGATCATACTCAAATGCTAGAAGAGGTTGCTTCAATCATGGATTTACCAATAATAAAAATTTAAAGAGAGCAAGTGTATGATTTTAATCACTGAATTTATGAGCCAAAATGCTGTCAGAAGTTTAAAGAAAAAATATAACGTGAGTTATGACAAAAATCTTGCTGATCATCAAGAAAAAATTCCAGTGTTAATGAAGAATGTTAAAGCAATGATTGTTAGAAATCGAACTCAAATAACAGAGGAACTTTTAAAAAATTCTACAGAATTACTATGCATTGGAAGACTTGGCGTCGGACTAGATAATATAGACTTAGAAGCATGCAAAAAACACAACGTTAGTGTTTATCCAGCAACAGGCGCAAATACTAATAGTGTTGTTGAATACGTTTTAACAACCGCTCTTATCTTGTTAAGAGGATCCTATAATAGATTTGATGAAATGGTCTCTGGAATATGGCCAAGAGAAAAAAGCTCTGGCAATGAGATTTCAGGAAAAACTTTAGGCCTAGTAGGATTTGGTGAGATTGCTCAGAAAACATCTGATTTAGCAAAAAATTTTAATATGAAAGTTATTGCGTATGACCCTTTTCTTAATAAAACTGATCCAGCCTGGAATAATGTTAAAAATGTCTCTTTAGAAGAACTCTTAAAAACTGCTGATGTTATTAGTATTCATACTCCACTCAACAAAAGTACACGCCATCTAATCAACTCAAAAAACCTGATTTATTTGAAACCCTCTGCAGTAATTATAAATGCAGCAAGAGGAGGCATAATAGACGATCAAGCTTTATCTCAAATTTTACGTGAAAATAAAATAAAAGGAGCTGCCCTAGATGTATTTGAAAGAGAGCCCATGGATGAAAAGACCGGAAGTTTATTTAAAGGGTTAACAAACATTATCCTTACACCGCATATAGCTGGAGTGACAGTGGAGTCAAATGAGAATGTAAGTGATATGATTGCTTTAAAGGTAGATCAACATTTATCTTCAATTTAGAAGTTTTATCTTTTTGAAACCAACTTCCCTCCCAGCTATATTATATACTTTATCATCAAAAAATTTATTTAAATCGTTAGAAATATTATAATCCAAAATCTTTAAAACTTTTCCCAAAGCAAATTCAACTGCTCTTCTCGAACCATCTCTGCTTTTTAATATGAGGCCTAATCCTTTGTCATTAAGTGAGCAGCAATAAACTCCTTCAGCACCCATTTTAGGAGTTATTTGATGGCCAAGATTTCTTGCTATAGCCGTGCATATTCTTCTTTCCCCTGCTAACATCATCGGTTCGTTAAAAATTGAATTAGAGATTATTATTCTTCCTTCATTAAGTTCTTCTGAAATATCATCACCACTGGCAAACCGAGCAAATGCTCTTGCCCATATTTTTATTGGTGCGCTATATGCTGGAACCCCACACCCATCAATTCCATGAGGAAATTCTAAAATATTCTGCCCGGTTAATATGCTAAGTATTCCTATTATTCTTTTTTGCACTGGATGATCCAAAGACTCATAATTACTTGGATTTTCATTGAGCAACTTACTTAATAATAACATTCCAGAGTGTTTGCCACTGCAATTACTTATAAGAGTTGTCGGTTTTTCAAATTTTCTAACCTGATCAATTAAAACTTTTTTTTCAAGTGACCAATGCGATCCACAAATCAAATGTTTTAATAATAAATTATTTTTTCTTAAAAATTGATTAACTACCTCAACATGCTCTTCTTGTCCATTGTGGCTAGAGCAAATTACAGAATATTCTTTTTGAGATACATCTGGTTTTAGAGATGCTAAAGCCAAACATTGGAAAAGTTTTGTCGCTGATCTTGGGTAAACAATTCTTTCCATGTCTCCAATAGATATAATTAATTTTCCTTTAGAGTCACTTAAAGCCACATCTAATAAATGCTCACTTTCAATGCCATTGCCTCTTGTAAATAAAACAGAAAGTGGTTCACTTCTTTTAATAGGCAGTGTTAAGTTATTACTCGTAATTTTGCTTCTCCGACTTAAAATCTAGATGATGTATGTATTGTTATAAATGATAGAAGATAACCAAAGTAAAACAAATAAAATTATTTTATTAATTGTAATGTGTATCGCCCTTATGTTTAGCTTGGCAAGCTTTTCTATATGGCCAATATTTCTTGTTAAATTTCGTGATTTATGGGAGCTAAGCAACACACAAATTGGATGGATAACTGGTTCTTACTTTATTGGTTACTTATTATTAACTCCAGTATATGTAGGCTTAACTGATAAAGTTGATGCTAAATGGATTTTTATCTTCGCATCTTTGTCAATTATTGGAGGCTGTTTGGGTCTTTTATATTTTGCCAATGGATTTTGGCCGACTTGTTTCTTTTGGGGGATTGTGGGATCTGGTCATTCGGGAACATATATGCCTGGACTTCAAATTTTAAATTCAAGACTAAACAAAATTGATCGAGTCAAATTTACCCCTTGGTATACTTCAAGTATGGGAATAGGAACTGGATTAAGTTTTGCTTTAATCGGCTACGTATTTTCAAAATTTGACTGGTTTGAAGCTTGTTTGATAGGAATGATAACCTCCGGCTTATCGGCAACTTTAGTCCTATTATTTATACATCAATCAAAACCAATTGCTCCCAATCAAGAGAACAATCGTCACTTCCTGGACTTAAGGCCTGCTTTCAGAAATAAGAGTGCATTAAGCTATATAACTTCTTATGGAACTCATACATTTGAACTTATGGCTTACAGGGCTTGGATTTTTGCAT
>CACAIE010000091.1 GCA_902532475.1 uncultured SAR116 cluster alpha proteobacterium | reverse complement strand
TAAAAATTGATTATTAAATTTTAGCACTCAATTTAATGACTAAAGTTTATTTTTTAAATTTTTTGAAGTTTCAGTAATAGATTCTCTAAGAATGGTTTCAATTTTTCTAATTTCAACTTCGTTAAGAATTAAGGTTGGTGAAAGTATTAAGATATTGCCTAATGCCCTTGCAATTAATCCTCTTTTTTGACATTCATTTGCAATTTTTAAACCTATAGCCAATTCATCGCTATATGCTTCTTTTGTATTTTTATTTTTAACAAATTCAATACCCATCATAAAGTGACTGCCACGAACTTCTCCTACAATGTCTAAATCATCAAGACCTCTTAATAAATCTTCAAATAATTTTCCGGTTTTTTGCACTTTTTGGGGTATTTTTTCTCTTTCCAAAATATCAATATTAGCAAGTGCTGCCGCAGAAGCTGCAGGATGTCCTGAGTATGTCATTCCATGAAGGAAGTATGCACCTGGCTCAGAAATCACTTCATAAATTTCATCTGAAATTATTGTTGCAGACAAAGGCTGGTAACCGGAAGTAAGCCCTTTAGCGGTGCATATAATGTCAGGTATCATATTATATTTATCCTCAGAAGAAAACATATGACCTAGACGGCCAAACGCTGTGACCACTTCATCAGCGATATACATAATTTCATTTTCTTGAGTAATCTCTCTCATTTTTTTATGATAACCTTCTGGAGGAACGATTATTCCCCCTGCTCCCATAATGGGCTCTGCTATAAATGCAGCAATATTTTCAGCCCCTAAATCATTTATTTTATCAATCATATCTTTAACTAAAAAGCTTAAAAACTCCTCTTCAGACATATCTCCAGCTTCTCTGTAACTATATGGAGAGTGAAGATGGTGAACTAAATTTTCGGTTACATCCCACCCATCGCTGTAAGCGGGCGTGGTCATTGCCATCGCTAAATGTGTTGAACCATGATATGCTCCGACACGAGATAAAATTTTCTTCTTTTTAGGCTTTCCTAGTCTATTATAGTAATGGTGAAGCATTCTCACTGCACTGTCATTAGCAACAGAGCCAGAATTTCCAAAATGAACCCTATTCAAATTTCCAGGGGCCAATAGAGCAATTTTTTTCGATAACTCTGCAGCCATAGGATGAGTAAAATTATAAAAAGTAGAGTAATAGTCTAAAGTATTTAATTGTTTAGTGATGGCGTCTATAATTTCTTTTCGTCTATGACCTACATTTACACACCATAAACCGCCAATTCCATCTATTAATTCATTGCCCTCACTATCAGTAACATAACCTCCTTTGGCAGAGACAATTGCAGTTCTTGCATTGGTTTGTTTTAAGCCATCAAGATTGGCAAATGATTGTATAAGATGATTATCATTTGTTAGAATTTCATCAGTATTTATATTCATATAATTACTCGCTGCAACATTCTATTAATTTGATAATTAAATTATTATATGAATTATTTTTAAAACAAAACATCTGATTTATTTAATTTACATAAAAATAATTTTTACTAAACTTAATAAAGTTTTGAACATTTGTAGATTGAAATTCATTATCAATTTTTGCTATTCCTAATTTCAGAGGTTTATGTTCTCCTTTTATAGGTATTTGACACAGCTTTATTCCTTCTATTGATTGTGGTATACCAAGTTGAAAATTGGCAATTGAATAACCAAACTTATGGGCTACTAAAGACCTAACTACACTAATTTGAGAAGAACGCTCTTTAATATTTGGCTTCAAGTTTTTAACACTAAATAATTCTAAAAAATAATCTCTACTTAAAGGTAAATCAAGCAAAACCATTGGTTCATTCACAAGCTTTTTTAAGTCAATTTCTTTGTATTTTGAAAATTTATGATCAATAGGTAATAAAACATGAGGAGGAATGCTCAATAAGGAAGTAAATGAAATATTGTTTGGAATACTTAAGTCATACGTTAAAGCTGCATCTATCTTCCCACTTAAGAGAAGTTCAATTAATTCTAATTGATTGCCCTCTATCTGATTAATTAGAACATTAGGATTTTTAGTGATATAACTTCTTCTTAGCTGAGGCAAAATAATTGGGGCAAGTGTTGATAAGCAACCTAGATTAATAGGTCCTGAAGCTTCATTTGTAATATTTGAAGCTAAATCATATAAATCTTTTGATTGTTGGAGAATAGATTTAGTTGCCTTTGCAAACTTTTCTCCACCTGGAGTTAAAAATAAACCGGTAGCATGTTTTCTTACAAATAATTGTATAGAAAATTCTTGTTCTAGTTGCGATATAGCCGCAGATATGGATGGTGAAGAAATGTTTAATTGTTTCGCGGCTAGAGATACACTTTTTGTTTCTGTTACAGCAAAAAAATATTCAAGTTGTTTTAATGAAAATCTCAATTTAAGTATTCACTTAGTATTTTATCCAAACTGTTTTTAAACCTGTATATTTATCAAAGGAATGTAACGACAAATCTTTACCAAAACCAGATTCTTTAAACCCACCAAAGGGAGTCATTGGACTAAGTGCGTCCATAGTATTGACGGATATAGTACCTGCATGAACTTTGTCTGCAACAAAATGAGCTTCTGACAAATCATCAGACCAAATTGAAGCTGCTAGGCCATAGTTGGTGTTATTTGCAATGTATATAGCCTCTTCTTGAGTTTTGAACGGAATTATGGATGCTACTGGACCAAAAACCTCATCTTTAGAAATTTCTTTATTTCCATCATTATCTTTGAAAATTTTAGGAGAAATAAATGTGTTAACATTTGAATTAGAAAAATTTTTACCTTCATAGATCAAGTCAGTATCTTGCTTAGCTTTATTAATAAATTGATTGACTTTTTTGGCATGTTCTTCTGAAACAACGCATCCAATTTTTGATAAAGGGTTTAGAGGATCGCCCGGCATCCATTCATCAGATTTTTTTATAAGTAAATTTATAAAATCTTTAGCAATATTATTCTGAACTAAAATTCTACTATTCGCACTACAAACTTCACCTTGATTAAAAAATGCACCTTGTGCAGCCATAGAAGCAGCCTCCTCAAGTTTATTGCAGGAGTTAAAAATCATATTTGGACTTTTCCCACCACATTCCAACCAGACTTGTTTCATATTAGAAATGCTAGAATATTCTAAAAATCTTTTTCCTGTTTCGGTAGAGCCAGTAAAAGCAACACAATCAATGCCATAATTCATTCCAATGGCTTTTCCAGTAATATGACCATATCCTGGAAGGACATTAAAAACACCATCTGGTATTCCAGCTTCAATAGATAATTCAGCCAATTTTAGAGCGCTTAAAGGTGATTGTTCAGCAGGTTTTAAAAGGACAGAATTTCCTGTTGCTAAAGCTGGGGCACATTTCCAAATAGCCATATCTAATGGGAAATTCCATGGCACTACAGCACCAACAACACCTAAGGGAACTCTTTTTACCATTGCAAGATTTCTTTTTTCTGTTGGAGAAATTTCATCAGAAACTTTATCAATGGCTTCTGCAGTCCATTGAAGTATTCCAGCAGCCCCAGGAACATCTATTGCAACACAATCCTCAACGGGTTTCCCCATATCTAATGAGTCTAACAAAGCAAATTCATCAATATTATCCATTATTAAACTTGATAATTTAAGCAATCTGTTTTTTCTTTCTGCAGGAGACAAGTCAGCCCACTTTCCACTTTCAAAAGCAGACCTAGCTAACTGAACAGCTTTATTTACGTCTTGTTCACTACAGTTAGCTACTTTTGTTAGTGTTTTTCCAGTTGAAGGGCTAATACATTCAAAAGTTTCTCCTGAATCCGAATTACAAAATTTACCACCAATAAAAGCTTGATTTTGAAAAGATAAATTTTCTTTTATGTCTAACCACTCTTTATT
>CACAIE010000090.1 GCA_902532475.1 uncultured SAR116 cluster alpha proteobacterium | reverse complement strand
AATACCAACAGTTTAAGTGATACAGTTTTTGTGTCAACAGGCACAAATTGTCTACCGTTTTGTCTACCCCCACACGAGAGCCACCCCACCTGCCTACGTATATATTTATAACCTCTGCAACAGATTAGGTGTCACCATTGGAAACCACATATTGGATGTTATTAACGAGGGTTGGGAGTGTGTGTGTATTAATATATACCACTCTCTTTCGTTATAAGCAGAGAAGAGAAGAATAGATGTGTGTGACAAATGTGACAAAAATAACGTGAAATCAGAAAGTCTGGCAATAACGTGAAATCCAAATACTTTCCAGAAACGCTGTCATTTTGTCACACTTGTCACAGATGAGGGTGAGATGGTAGGGTTGGGAGTATGAAACAATTTTCTCAATTTATTTTAAGTTTTATAGTTGTTGGTTTGATTTATACTGTTTTGGTGAAACCTTTTTTCACAGATGATACAGGAACAGTGACCCTCTACAAGGATAGTGTAATCATCCCTAATGCCAGATTGCTTATTGCAACATTCAATTCAGATGAAAAAGCTTTGGGTGGCAATTCATTGCAATACAACTGGGAAAATTGTCAGTTAGCATCGCAGCTTTTTCAACAACAACCCGATGCTAAAACTAGATTTTGGTGTGAGAAAGGTGCTTATAAAGAATGAGGTATTTAGCTTTAATCTTTATCTTATTCTCTCTATTCTCACTTCCAACTTGGAGTGAGACTTTTGATGACTTGGTGGAACGAGATGGACTTTACTATAAGAAATTTACAGATACTCCATTTACAGGGAAAATAACTGGAAATTATGAACAAGGTTCAATCAAGGATGGTAAAAGAGTTGGTATTTGGGTTCTTTACTACGCTAATGGACAGTTATGGTCTAAAGGTGAATGGAAGAATGGTAAGGCAGTAGGTGAATGGGTTACTTACTCGGAAAATGGACAGTTAAGGACTAAAGGTAAATATAAGAATGGTGAGCAAGTAGGTGAATGGTTTTATTACAATAAAAATGGAACTTTTGATGAGAAAATAACTTATTAAAAGAGTTAACCCCCCAAAAGTCACCTAACAGGACAAACTCCACCTTCACAGTCATCTTCAAGTTCATTGAGCAAAGGGGTTCTTACGGAACTATTTATTATTGTTACCGAACTCAGAAAGGCACTCTATATTAATTTATAGGGTGTCTTTTTTATCTTATTTTCCACTATTATATATCCTTAATTTACCACCATCTATCGCTCCTGTAGTTAATTTTACACAATTAATTCCTGATACTTCACAAATTGCAATCTTATGAACTTCACTACTTGATGCCCATGCTGGTTTGATTATTTGCGATGAATAAGGAACTGATGCAATTGCAAGTGCAATAAGACCAAGTCCAAATAGTATAGCTTGAGGTGTTGTTAGATTTTTCATATATAAATCTCCTATGATTTTAGTTCAACGTTGAACTTTTATTCGCTACGAAATAATCTTTTCATCATGGAAACATTTTCGTCAACGAAAAGAAAATTGTACAGCTTCATCCATCAAGATAATACTGGATGCTGCGTTACTAAAAACTCTTCATACAACATCCAGAAAACTAACAACTGATAAACTGTCAGTTACCGTTAACTCATTGAATATAAATATTATTTTCTTGACATTTATCGTTATTTGGTATATACTACTTTTATAAATAGCTAACAGCTATGCGTAGCTTGAAACCTCGGGCTTAATATTTAAGACCCATATTCAAGACGCCAAATTCAAGAGAAATAATATGATTAAATACAATAACGAAAGTCTATTGGCTTTACGCCAATACGATAACTTTAACTATTGTGTATTGGAGCAAAGGAGTAAGAAACCATTACACAAAAACTGGAATACCATTACTCAAACATTAGATGATGTGATACTGGAGCATCAGAACAAGGAATTAAATATTGGACTTGTTCTAGGTAAAACATCTGGTGCCATGGACATAGACTGTGACAGCCAAGAAGCTGTTGCAGTAGCAGACTATCTTAATGATAGTAATCATGCGCATTTCAAAAGGAACCAAAGCAGTTCTCACTTTTTCTATCTTTGTAAAGAAGGTGGAAAAACAATTCAGCTAAAAGACCCGGATACAAATGCGTCACTTGTTGAATTAAGAGGTGATGGAGGTCAGACGATGATACCACCTTCTATTCATCCCAATGGAGAACAGCTTGAGTGGAATACACTTCCTGATAATTTAAGCCATCATTCTTATGATGAACTGATTAAGCAGGTGTATAAAATTGGAGCAATCTCTCTGCTACTTAAAAGCTGGGAGAGAGGTTCAAGACATCAGTTAAGTCTTGCTTTTGCAGGTTTATGTCAGTCATTGAAAATAGACTATGATGATGCTTTCATCTTATTGGATTTAGTTTGTAAAATTAAGCAAGATGAAGAAACCAATGCTCGTTTGGATAATCTGAAATTCACTTACCAAAAACCTGAAATGAAGAATATAGGTTTTACTGGTGTTCAAAATATCATTGGCAGTCAACGTGCTCAAAAGTTAAGTGCGTGGTTGCAAAAAGCATTTGATGTTGAAAGCTATGATTTGGCTACTCTGTCAAATACATCGGTCATGGAGGTCAATTCTTTATCACGACCAGAGGATGTTAATGAAACCAATATGGCAAAAGGATTGTCTAGCTATCTTAAACACAAAGCATTGTTCTGTTTTGATGACAAGCACTGGTACCTTTGGAATGGAAAGCATTGGGAGAAAGATAAAAAAAGAAAGATTGTTAATATTACAACTGACTTCTTATTAACTCATATCCTGATACTAACAGAAAATCGCAGATTTGATATTGCTCAACGGATGATGAGTTTTCAATCTCGTCAGAAGATTGAAAATATCATGGAATTAGCTAAACCTAAACTGGCAGTCAGTCTTACTGACTTTGATACAAAGCCTATGCAGTTATGTATTGATAATGGTGTGATTGATTTAAACTCTGGTGAATTATTAGAAGCTAAATCCGATATGATGCACAGCAAGTTTGCGCCTATTGATTATAATCCTGAAGCAGATTGTCCTTCCTTCAAGCGATTTATGAATGATGTTTTTAACAATGATGAGGTTATAAACTATATTCAGAAAGTTGTTGGTTATACGTTAACTGGTAATATTCATGAGCAATGTTTGTTCATGCTGATTGGCAGTGGAGCAAATGGAAAATCAACTTTGGTTAATATCTTATCAGATATGATGGGAACTTATGCAACCAATACTGCTGCTCGTACTTTCATGGCATCAGCTAATGATAATATTGGTGATGACCTTGTCAGACTATCAGGTGCAAGAATGATTACAGCATCTGAAACAGAGCATGGTCAAAGATTTGCTGAAGCTAAAATCAAATCATTTACAGGTGGAGATACTATCACTGCTCGTCCATTATATGGTGAGTACATCAACTTCAAGCCTATTGGTAAAATCTGGCTTACAACAAATAATCGTCCTGAAATCAGAGGTAGTGATGATGGCATTTGGAGACGTATCAAAGAGATACCCTTTAATAGACAATTTACCAGTGAAGAACAGGATAAAGAATTAGAATACAAACTTGTTCTTGAAATGCCAGGCATATTGAACTGGGCAATAGAAGGATGCCTAAAGATGCAATCAGAAGGATTGACGACTTTACCAGCCTCTATTGAGAAAAGTGTTAGAGAGTATCGTCAGGAAATGGATACTGTATCTAGCTTCATTGACGAGATTTGTGTTCAATCTCCAGACACTACAACTGTTTCAACGATGTATGAAAGCTATCGTGACTGGTGTCAGACACAACGATGTCATGCAGTTGGTAAAGGTCAATTTGGAAAAGCAATGCAGGAACATGGATACGTTCAGGAACGTGATAGAAATGGACGTTACTGGAAAGGTGTTTCTATTTTTAGATTGGCAGCTTAAATAAAA
>CACAIE010000089.1 GCA_902532475.1 uncultured SAR116 cluster alpha proteobacterium | reverse complement strand
AGAAAGATTTAAAAGATTTTATCCATCTGGACCAAAGGGCAATAGATTTTTAATTTTAATTGCTCTTATTATTTTTGTAATTTGGCTTTTGTCAGGATTTTACAGTGTGGGCACTCAACAACAAGGTATTGTTTTGAGATTTGGTGACTATTTAAGAACTACCCAGCCAGGACTTCATTATCATTTACCAAGTCCAATTGAGCAAGTTTTACTTCCCCAAGTTACTAGTGTTAATAGAATTGATATTGGTTTTAGGTCTCTTGATGGAAACTCTAATGCAAGACGTGATGTTTCCAGTGAATCTAAAATGATCACTGGAGATGAAAATATTGTTGATATAGATTTTAGAATTATGTGGAAAATTTCCATGGCTGAAAATTTTTTATTTAATCTTCAAGATCCAGAAGAAACAGTTAAAGTTGCTGCAGAGTCAGTAATGAGAGGTATTATAGGTCAAACCAAAATTGAAAGTGCACTAACTGATGCTAAAGAGTCTATCCAATCACAAGCCAAAACCAAACTTCAAGAATTAGTTGATGAATATGGCGCTGGAATAGAAATAAGAGATGTGCAATTGTTAAGTGTTAATCCTCCAAGTGAAGATGTTATAGATGCATTTAATGATGTTCAAAGAGCAAGACAAGAAAGAGACAAGTTAATTAATGAAGCAGAAGCATTTTACAATGATGTTGTTCCTCGTGCTAGAGGAGAATCAGCTCAATTAGTAGCTCAAGCTGAAGCTTATTCTGAGGAGATAGTCAATAGAGCAAAGGGTGATGCTTCTAGATTTAATAATATATATAAAAGTTATTTATTATCAAAAGATGTAACCATTAGAAGAATATATTTAGAAACATTTGAAGAAATATTAGGTAATGTTAATAAGGTTATAATTGATACTGAAGTGAGTCAATCAGGAGTTTTGCCATTTCTTCCTCTTCCAGAGTTAAATAATAAAAACCGCACTATTAGAAGTGGAGGTAACTAATGAGTAGATTTACTATTATTTTATTAGTTATGCTGGTTGCAATTGCTGGTATAATATCGAGTTCACTTTTTATAGTTAATGAAACACAGCAAGCACTTGTTGTTCAATTTGGCGAGCCAAAAAGAACAGTGAGCGAACCTGGATTAAAATTTAAATACCCTTTTATCCAAGATGTAATATTTTTTGAGAAAAGAGTTTTGAGTTTCATACCTGATGAAGGAGAGGAAGCAATTTTAAAAGATCAGAAAAGACTTAAAGTGGATACATACGCAAGATTTAAAATTGTTGATCCATTGAGGTTTTATCAGTCAGTTAGAAATGAAGTGGAAGCTAGAAAACAATTAGATACTATAGTTGATTCAGCTTTAAGAGAAGAGTTAGGGCTTAGAGGTTTAAAAGAAATTCTGTCTGAGCAAAGGAACTTGATAACTAAAAATATTAGAGATCAAGTAAACATAAAAGCCAGGACATTGGGCATGGAAATAATAGACGTCCAAATCAGGAGGGCTGATTATCCTGAAGTCACAAGTCAAGCTATTTATGCAAGAATGATTTCTGAAAGAGAAAGAATAGCAAGGGAATTTAGGGCCACAGGTGAGGAGGAAGCACAAAAAATTAGAGCAACAGCTGAGAAACAAAGAGTTGTTACTGTAGCAGAAGGAGCTAGAAAGTCACAAGAAATTAGAGGTTCTGGGGATGCTCAGGCAATAAGAATATACGCTGAAGCATTTGGTCAAGATGCTGATTTTTTTAGTTTTTATAGATCTATGGAAGCTTATAAGAAGTCATTTGGCCAGGATGATACTATGGTAATCAATCCTACTGGAGATTTCTTTAAGTATTTTGAACTTCCACCACAATAGATCAATTAATTTTTATTCAATTAGATTTATAGCTATAAAGCTATGTTGAAAAGTTGAGTGTTTCAAAGGATTTAAATTAAGGAGTAAATATGAAATTTAATAAACTGAAGATGATATGTAGAATAAATGTCACAAACTTCAGTTTTAATTTCATTTTGATTTCTTTCTTTATTTTTGTTTTTTATAATAATGCATATTCAAAAGCACCACCAGAAAGCTTTGCTGATTTATCAGATCAAGTATCTCCGGCTGTTGTTAATATAGCTACTAGCGTATCAGTAAAAGATACAACTACAGGAGATCTACCAACTTTTCCTCCTGGGTCCCCGTTTGAAGAATTTTTTAAAGACTTTAATGAGAGGGGGCCCTCAAGAAGACCTTCCACATCATTGGGTTCCGGTTTTATCATAGGAGATAATGGGTTAATTGTAACAAATAATCATGTAATAGAAGGCGCAGAAGAAATTACGGTTTTCCTTTCAGATGAAAGGGAATTTAGTGCTGTTCTTATTGGTCGAGATACTAAAACTGATCTAGCTGTTCTTAAGGTAGAAGCTGATGAAGAAAAACTACCATTTGTTAAATTTGGAGATTCTGACGGTTTAAGAGTGGGTGATTGGGTCTTGGCAGTTGGCAATCCATTTGGTCTTGGAGGAACAGTTACAGCCGGCATCGTTTCAGCCAGAGGGAGAGAAATAGGTCAAGGTCAGTATGATGATTTTATCCAAACGGATGCGTCTATTAATAGAGGTAATTCTGGTGGCCCATTATTTAATATGGATGGAGAAGTCATAGGAGTAAATACAGCTATATTTTCTCAATCAGGAGGGTCTGTTGGGATAGGCTTTGCCATTTCATCAAATCTAGCTAATACGGTTGTAAATCAATTAATCGAGTTTGGAAGAACTCGAAGAGGTTGGCTTGGTGTTTATATTCAAGATGTTACAGAAGAAATCGCAAACTCTTTAGACTTTGATGAAGCTCGTGGAGCTTTAGTGAGTTCTGTTAGATCAGGAAGTCCTGCAGAGTCTGCGAAAATTAAAGCAGGTGACATAGTGCTTTCTTTCAATGGCAAGAGAATTGAAAAAATGAAAGAGCTTCCAAGAATTGTAGCAGAAACAGAAGTTGGTTCTAAGGTAAGGGTTGAAGTATGGAGAGAAGGGGAAATAAAAAAACTTACTGTTATTTTAGGAGAACTTGAAGTTGCTGAGACTAATGGTGAATTAGAAGATGGTTTGGTTGAAAATGAAGAGGTTAGAATCACTGAATTGGGAATGACAATTGCTACAATGAATTCAGAAATTGCTTCAAAATTTCAAATTGAGGAAGATGTAGGAAAGATTGTAATAGTGGATGTTGAAAATGATAGCCCTGCATTTAAAAAAGATATAACACCAGGAACTGTCATCAAAAGAGCTGATAGACAAGATGTTGAGGAAATATCGGATATTATAGATGCTCTTAAGGAAGTAAAAAATAGAGGCTCAAAAGCTTTATTATTATTATTATCTGATGGAAAAAGAGAAAGATTTGTTGCGTTAAATATTCAGGAATAGCTATTTAGAAATTTCCTTTTTTGTGAAACCTTGTAAAAATAATAGCCCAGTTAAGTCAGAATAATCTAGAATAAACTCTGCTCTTCTTTTTAATTTTTGTTTACCTTTAAAACTTACTCCCATAGAAGATGCTTTTACCATTTTTATGTCATTTGCTCCATCTCCAATTGCACATGTTTGATTAAAACTTAAGTTATGCTTTTTAGTCAGAAACTTTAAATAATCTAATTTTGAATTTTCATTAAGAATTGGATTTAATAGTTTCCCAGTTATGATATTATTGACTATTTCCAATGTGTTGGCTTGAACGCAATCAAATGCTAACTCTTTTTTAACTCTTTCAGCTATATTGTAAAAACCTCCTGTGCTTAATGCGCATATGCAGTTATTTTTTTTCATTGTTGAAATTAATTCTCTGGCTCCGCTATTAAATGATATATTTTCTTTTATATATTCTAAAAATTTTAATTTCGTTCCTTTGAGAAATTCAACTCTTCGGGTCAAAGAGTTAATAAAGTTAATTTTTCCATTCATAGCTAATTTTGTTATTTTTTTTATTTCTTTTTCTTTTCCTATTATTTTTGCG
>CACAIE010000088.1 GCA_902532475.1 uncultured SAR116 cluster alpha proteobacterium | reverse complement strand
GACTTGGAAGACGCTAAACAATCTTTTGTTGAGAAAAACGCTGAAAGAGTTATTTATATTAATACTGAATTACAAAGTCTCATTGAGCAAAATGTTAGATTAAATGAAGAGTTAATTAAAACTAATTTTATTTATAAAAATAAAACCTTATCATTTAAAAAACTCAATGCTCAAATTGTGGAAACAAAAATCAATTCAGAAGTATTCTTAAATAATTTGCTAAAAGCTAAAAACTCAGAGTTTCAAGCATTGTCAAATCAAAAATTAGCTTTAGAAGAAAAACTAATTAAACTAGAAAGGCAGCAAACAGACAGGATATTAAAATCCCCAATTTCAGGAACAATACTTAAAATTGAAGATATATATGCAGGGTCTGTTATTTCACCGGGTAAAACAATATTAACAATTGTCCCTGAAAATGTTGAGTTGTTTGTATGGGTGGATATAAAGCCTTCTGATATAACAAATGTTTTTGAGGGTGCAAAAGTAAAAATTTTACTAAATGCTCTTCCTTCACAAAAACATGGAGAGCTGATAGGTGAACTAGTTGGTATTTCTAAGGATACTATAGATGAAAATCTTTCCGGTGATAAATCAAGTGTCTATAGAGGAAAAATTAAAATTGTTGAAAATAAATTAAGAAATGTACCATCGGACTTTAGTCTTTTGCCAGGAATGAATGTTTCTGGAAATATTGTTTCTGGTAAAAGATCAATCATTACATATTTAATTTATCCTGTAATCAAGACAATTAACACAGCTATGAGAGAACCCTAAATAGTTAAGGAAAAAATATAAGACTATCTGTTCAAAATATTTCCTTACCATGTTACATGAAATTTTTAATTTTCTCCTTATATGATTTTAGAGGTAATACTCTTTATTTTACTATAAGTTTTGCTTCAGAAGTGGAGTGTCTCTTACCCTAGCATCGGTTTTGGAGTTATGGTTAATGTTGCAACTAAATCATTTAAATTATACTATATTTGTTGCAAATTTTTTCCTAATTAACTCCAACCTAGTGTTGAATAGACAGAGAAAAGATATTGGATATACTGAAAGAAATAGATAAAACTTAAGGAATTAAGATGGAATCAGGAAGTCATGCCTATATAGATAACCCAAAAAATGAAAGTGTTAAAATTTTTATTAACGGGGAACTATTTGAAAGAAATGAAGCAAAAGTGTCAGTGTTTGATTCTGGCTTTCTGCTTGGTGATGGTCTTTGGGAGGGCATGCGTCTGCATAATGGTCAAATTGCATTTGTTGAAAGTCATTTAAATCGTCTTTATGAAGGTGCAAAAGCAATTGATCTTGAAATAGGATTAAGTAAAAATGAACTGCATGATGCAATCTTGAGGACCTGTGAAGCTAATAATATGAAAAATGGTGTTCATGTTAGATTAATAGTTTCAAGGGGAGAGAAGAAAACGCCATTTCAAAGTCCTAGAGCAAATATAGGAAAATCAACAATTGTTATAATTCCCGAATGGAAAGAGGTAAAAAAGGGTTCATTTTTAAATGGATTAAATCTTCATACTGTTCATATTCAAAGGGGGCCAACTACAATACAAGACCCACAATGGAATTCCTTAAGCAAATTAAATTGTATTTCTGCTTGTATTCAAGCAGAAAAATCAGGTGCTGATGAAGCTTTAATGCTGGATCCTCAAGGGTTTGTTGCAACGTGTAACTCAACCCATTTCTTTATTATTAGAAACGGAGAATTATGGACATCAAATGGTCTGTATTGTTTAGAAGGAATTACAAGAGAAAATATAATATTTTTAGCAAAAAAAATTGGAATAACAGTTAAGGAATGTAACTTTTCACTTACAAAAGTTTACTCAGCTGACGAAGCCTTTGTTACTGGAACATTTGCAGGTTTAATTCCTGTCAAATCTGTTGATGGGAGAGATATAGGAGAAATTTTACCAGGATCGATAACATCTAAATTGCGAAATGAGTATCTAAATTTGTTAGAAAAAGAGTGCACGTGATCTTTAGATGAAAAATATGATTCGAATTGCAATGTGGTCAGGACCGAGAAATTTATCTACAGCACTTATGCGAAGTTTTGAAAGTAGAGACGACTGTCATGTTTCAGATGAGCCATTTTATGGTTCATTTTTAAAAAGAACAGGCATTGATCACCCTATGGCAAATGACGTGATAAATGCAATGGAATGTAATTATGAAAAGGTTGCAAAAGAAATAAATGAACCTCTAAAAAATAATAAATCAATTTGGTATCAAAAACATATGAGCCATCATATTCTTGATGGGGATGATATTTCTTGGAGTCAAAATATGACAAACTGTTTTCTGATAAGAAAACCAGAAGATATGTTGTTTTCTTATCAGAAAAGAAGAGAAAAATTTACATCTGATGACTTTGGTCTAGAAAAACAGTTGGAAATTTTTCAAAAAATTTTATCTAATTCAGATAAAACACCTCCAGTTGTAGATATTCACAAATTATTGAACGATCCTGAAAAATATTTAAAAAAACTATGTGAATTAATTGAAATTCCTTTTTCAAACAAAATGTTAAAATGGAAAGCTGGATCGAGGGAAAGTGATGGTCTATGGGGTCAGCATTGGTATAAGAATGTTATTAAAACAACAGGTTTTATAACGAAAAATTCGGTGAAATCAGATTATAATTTCACTCAAGAAATGAAAGATATTTTAGAAATCATTCAGCCCGCATATAGAAAATTAGCAGAATATAGTATTTAATGACTAGTGTCTTTATCCATTAAATTGTATTTTTCTTAAATTTGTTGTTCGAATTAAAAAAACATTATAAACCTAAAAATGTTCTTAACTTTTGTAACCAAAGGGGTCTTCAAAAGAATAAGATGGCTGGGTAAACCAATTAGCTCCATTGTCATCCATATATATATGATCTTCAAGTCTGACACCAAACTTTCCATAAATACAAATTGAGGGTTCATTAGAAAAACACATTCCCTTTGAAAGTTTAGTTCTATTTCCTTCAACTATGTAAGGATGCTCATGAATATCTAGTCCTATTCCGTGTCCAGCTCTATGAGGTAAACCAGGAGTATTATATTTTGGTCCTAACCCATTTTTAGTTATGACATGTCTAGCAGCTGCATCCAGCATTTGACATTCTGCACCAATTTTAGCTTTTTCAAAAAGTGCTATTTGAGCTTCTTTTTCAATTTCCCAAATTTGTTTATGATAATGATTTGTATCCCCAAAAACATAACTTCTTGTTATGTCAGAGCAATAACCAGCTAAACCTGCACCAACATCTATTAAAACCATATCACCTTTTTTGAGACTTTGGCTATATGATACACCATGAGGATAAGCAGAAGCCTCTCCAAAAAGTACTATTTTAAATACAGGTGCTGTATCAGCTCCTAACCTTAAATGTGCGTCTACTAGGAATTGTTGCACTTCTTCGGTTGTAATGCCTTCATACAATATTCTTGCTGTTGCCTTATGAACTTCTAAAGTGATATTCATAGCTGATTGAATTATGGAAATTTCATTTTTACTTTTAGTTATTCTACATAACTTTGTTATTTCTTCAGCATTAATAAGTGTAAATTGATTGTTAAATTTAGAAATTGAGTCAAAAATAAATAAAGGTGTCATTTCATCAATTGCTATTATACTGTTTGGTTTTATTAAGTCATTCAATAGGTTAATAAGAATTTTTGTTGGACTTTGAAACTCTTGCCAAGTGATTATTTCACCCTCTATTGTTATTAGATCAATAGTTTTTTCCTTTTCAAATTCAGGGCAAATATAATAAATTTTTCCATTGGGAAGAACTACAGCACCATGAAGTCGTTCAGAAGGATGCAACTTAATAGAAGTAAAGTAAGAAAGATTTGTTGAACTATCCAAATAAATTGCATCAACATCATTTTTTTTCATGATGGAAGTTAATTTATTAATTCTTTCATAGTATTCTGACTTGTTAATAGAAACAGTGTTGCTGATCATTGGGGTCATATTCTCCAATTCTCTTTTGGTATTCGATCCGCCAATTCCTAAAGTCATCAAAAAAACCTATATATT
>CACAIE010000087.1 GCA_902532475.1 uncultured SAR116 cluster alpha proteobacterium | reverse complement strand
CAATTTGGTATAACTGTTTTGGATTAATAATATTCTCATTGTTATGTTTATTTTTTAATATTTCTTTTCCTCCATTTGATTATATTTGGTTGCTTCTAATAGGGTGTGGAATACTTGCTAGTTTCCAACAATTTTTTCTTGCCTTAAGCCACCATTTGGCGTCTGCCACATCCCTTGCTGTTGTTCACTACACTGCTGTTCCTTTATCAATTTTGGTAGGAATTATTTTTTTTCAAGAAAAGATTACTCTTGTGTTTTTAATTGGCGCAATAATTTTAATTGCAGCAAATCATTATATTTATTTGCGAGAAAAAAAACTTTCTCTTAACATAAAAATTAAATAGAAGAGTAGATAATTGTCGAACTTTATAGAAACACCTAATTTTTTTATTCCATTATCTGATGGCAGAAAACTTTCAGCTAGAATGTGGCAACCAGTTCGTAATAGAAATTTTCCTGCGCCGTCTATTTTAGAGTACTTACCTTATAGAAAACGAGATGGCACTGCCCTTCGTGATGAAGGGAACCACCCATCATTTGCCAGTAAAGGGTATGTTTGTATTCGAGTAGATTTGCCGGGTCAGGGAGACTCTGATGGATTAATGCTTGATGAATATACTGAAGACGAACTTTCTACTGGACATGAGTTAATCAATTGGATTGCCAATCAAGAATGGAGCAATGGGAATGTGGGGATGATTGGCATCTCTTGGGGTGGATTTAATGGACTTCAAATCGCTATGAGAAAACCATCGCCCTTAAAAGCGATTGTTACAGTTTGCTCAACCGTTGATCGGTATGCAGACGATATTCATTATATGGGAGGTTGTTTGTTGACAGATAATTTTTCTTGGTCTCAACAAATGCTAGCCTATTCTTCTAGGCCCCCTGATCCTGAATTAAGAAAAGACTGGAAAAAGGTTTGGAAAAATAGATTAGAAAATCAGCCAGCTCATATTTTAACATGGTTGAAACATCCAACACGAGACGCTTTCTGGAAACATGGCTCTGTTTGTGAAGATTGGCATTCAATAGAGTGTGCAGTTTTAGCTGTTGGCGGTTGGGCGGATCAATACACAAATGCACCGCCTCAGCTAATAGAAAACTTACAATCTCCCTGCTCTGCATGGATAGGGCCCTGGGAACATAAGTATCCAAATATTGCCAATATAGAGCCAAAGGGTAATTTTTTTCAAGAGACTATAGATTGGTTTGATTGTTTTTTAAAACAAGAAAATACCAGTCATTCTTTGCCAGCTTTAAGAGCCTATATAAACAGTTTTGATCCTCCAAATGGAAAATGGAGACCGCGACCTGGAAGATGGATAAAGGAACTGATTTGGCCTTCTTCAAATATAACAGCAAGAATATTTTATTTATCACAAAATGGCCTCTCTCCCTCAAGTGGCTCAGGTGAAAAAAATGTAAATACTCCCCAAAATCTTGGATTAACTGCTGGTCACAATTGCCCAGGTATGCGTATAGAACATGAATTGCCAGACGATCAAAGGAGAGATGATGAAATTTCAGTATGTTTTGATAGTGAGCCATTAAGTGAAGACCTGGAAATTCTTGGAGCGTCAAAACTTGAAATTGAATTTTCCGTTGATAAACCTGATGCGTATTTAATTGCAAGAATTTGTGAAGTCTCCCTAGATGGTGTTTCCGAGAGAGTTTCATTTAGACCATTTAATTTATCTCATCACATAAGTCATGAGTTTCCTGAAAAACTTGTGCCAGGGAAATTCTATAAAGTAGCTTTTAATTTGAATCATTGTGGATGGAGATTAAAGAAAGGCAACAAGTTAAGACTGGCTCTTTCAACAACTTACTGGCCAATAATTTGGCCAGTTCCAGAAGTTGTAAATGTAAAATTAAATTTAAAAAACTGCTGTTTAATTTTACCCCAAAGGAGAAAAGGTTTAAATCAAGATGTAGATAAAGATCAAAGTCTTGATAACATCACTCCACCTATGAAGCATAAATGGAAGTATTTAAGCTCCCCTTCAGGGAAGAGGTCTGAAAAAATAAATAATAACAATCAAATAGTTGTTGAGACTTATGATGATTTTGGGCATTTAAAATCAAATGACTACGGTTTAGAACAACATATGCAGGTTTGGCATGAATACTCAATCAAAGAAGATGATCCTTTGTCTGCTAAACTAACAGCACGTTGGGAGACATTAACAAAAAGAGATCAACATGAAATGATTGTTAAAACGAAACATGATATTTCATCTGATAAAAATTATTTTCAATGCAAAATAAGTCTTTCAGCTTACTTAAATAATAAAATTTTCTTTGAGAAAAATTGGAAAGAAAAAATTCCAAGAAAAAATCAATAGACAATCTAATTTTTTAGTGAACGGCTTTTCAAAAGCTTAGTAAGCCATTCAGGATCCATTTCAGGAACAGAGGAAAGCAGAAGCTCGGTATATTCTGGATAGGGTGGAGAAAATATATTTCCTTTCATGTCCTGTTCAATCACTTCCCCCTCTAACATAACGACTACTTCGTCAGATATCGCTTTTACTGTTGCAATGTCGTGAGTAATAAAAATGTAGGTTATGCCCAATTCAACTTGTAACTTTAACAAGAGTTTTAAAATTCCTTCTTGAACAATTTGGTCAAGAGCTGAAGTTACCTCATCACATATAATTAATTCAGGTTCAGCAGCTAATGCTCTTGCAATACAAATACGCTGTTTTTGTCCTCCAGATAATTCTGAAGGTAATCGGTCATAAAAACTTTCATCTAATTCTATCATTTCCAATAATTCTATTATTCGGGTCTCTAGTGTTTTTCCTGTTAACCCAAGGTAGAACTCAAGAGGCCTGCCAATGATTTCTCCAACTGTATGGCGAGGGTTCATTGCAGTATCTGCCATTTGATAAATCATTTGAATACGTTGAAGCTGTTCTTTAGACCTGTCTTTCACCATAAGGGGCAATGGTTCGTTATTAAAAAGAACTTTCCCTTTTAGTACTGGCAACAAGCCTGTTATTACACGAGCAGCAGTTGATTTTCCTGAGCCACTTTCTCCTACTATGGCAACAGTATTTCCTCGGGGCACACTAATACTCACATTTTGAAGCACCTTTGGACCCTTGCCATAGGCTGCGTCAACATTACGTATTTCTAAAATTTTATCATCAGAACTAGTCGCTTTTTTTTCAATTGATCTCACTGACCAAAGTGATTTTGTATATGGATGAGTTGGGTTTTTGAGCATTTTGTTTGTTTCTGCTTCTTCCATTTCTTCACCAAAGCGGAGAACTTTAATTCTGTCAGACATTTGTGCAACAACTGCTAAATCATGAGTGATATATATCGCTGCAGTGTTAAAACGTTCAACAGCATCTCTCATCGCAGCAAGAACTTCAACTTGAGTTGTAACATCAAGAGCTGTAGTAGGTTCATCAAAAATAATAAGATCTGGTCTCGATGTCATAGCCATTGCTGTCATAGCACGTTGTAACTGCCCGCCAGATACTTGATGAGGATATCGAAAACCTATATTATTTGGGTCTGGTAATTGCATTGCTTTATACAACTCTATAGCGTCGCTTTCAGCATCTTTTCTGCTCATTAATCCATGTCGAATACCACTCTCAGTTGTTTGGTCAATCAATCTGTGTGCAGGATTAAATGAAGCTGCAGCAGATTGAGCTACGTATGCCAATCTACTACCCCAAAGTTTTTGCTTTTCCTTTTCAGATTTTGTTCTAAGCTCTATGCCGTCAAATAGAATGGTGCCACCAGTTAATCTGCACCCAGGTTGAGCAAAGCCCATAGCAGCCTTTCCTAATGTTGATTTACCTGCCCCGCTTTCTCCTATCAATCCTAACACTTCTCCTCGACATAATGTTAAATCAACACCTTTTATAATGGGGTGCCATCGATCGTCTGAAAAGCCATCAATTACAATGTCTTTCATTTCCAATAAAATGTCTCTATTTACAGGGCTATTATTTTTCATCGCGTATACCGCTTGTTTTGTGCAAGAACCAATCTACAACAAAATTAACAGATATTGTTAAAAAGGCTATACAAGCCGCAGGAAGTAAGGGGGTCA
>CACAIE010000086.1 GCA_902532475.1 uncultured SAR116 cluster alpha proteobacterium | reverse complement strand
TTGCAGTTAAACCCATTGACTTCATTAATACCAGTGACCATTAACCTTGATCTTTTCTCATATGATTTTCGCATGATAGCAACGCTTTTTTGTGGCCCTGTTATTGCACTTATTGCTGCGTATTGAGTAAAATTATTTACACAAGAATATAGATTTATTGCAAACTTCTCTGCGAGATCAATTAAATGCTTAGGAAAAATGCCCCATCCTATTCTCCACCCAGTCATTGCAAAAGATTTTGATAGCCCATTTAAAATAATAAGTTTTTCCGTAAGTTGTTCATATTCTAATAAGCTTGAAATTTTGATATTATTAAAAATAATTTTAGAGTATATTTCATCACTAAAAACATAAACATTTGGAAAGTCTTCAAGGTTTTTCACTAATTTATTAATTTCTTTTCTTTCCATTACACTCCCTGTCGGATTGCAAGGTGAATTTAATATAATTAATTTAGTCTTACTATTAACTTTGCACAGAATATCATCAGCGTTCAAATTAAAGTTGTTTTCTTCTTTCAAAGGAAAGAAAATTGGTTTTGAACCGCAGTAATTGATTATAGATTTATAAATTGGAAAACTTGGGTTGGGTAAAATAATTTCACTTCCAAAGCCAGCTAACATAGAAATTGCAATAAAAATTATGGATTTACCACCAGGAGAAACTAAAATATGTTCTGGGTTTATATTCTTTTTAAATAAGTTGTAATTTTCTGATGAAATAGCTTCTCTTAATTCTAATATGCCCCTGGCATTTGAATAACCATGAGGATTATCCTTTAATGCTTTTATTCCTGCTTCAATGACATGACTTGGAGGGCTAAAATCAGGTTGACCAATTCCTAGGTTAATAATTTTTTTACCTTCCTCCTCCAGTTTTTGTGCACGAGAAAGTACTTCAAAAGCATTTTCATTTTCTAATAGGTGTGTTCTGTTTTTTTGTTTCATTGTAAAGTTATGTATTTTATAAACAGTTATGTTAAAAAAATTATAATTGAATTATTGAATCAAAGTTATATTTAGTATTATATTTTGAATTATATTTATTGACGATCATAATCTTATAGGGTTATTAACTCAAGCATTATGGCGGGTGTAGCTCAGTTGGTTAGAGCGCGAGATTGTGGCTCTTGAGGTCGCCGGTTCAATTCCGGTCACTCGCCCCATATCAATTTTAATTATTTGTTTTCTATGGGAGATACAATAATGAGATTTGTTGTTATTTTAATTTTACTAATGTTTTCTTCATTGGCTCATTCAGAGAGCGTTGAAGGGAACTACCAAACTGAAGCAAATGAAGAAGGAAATTATTTGTTAGTTTCAATGGGACCTTGTGAACAAAATAAAAATCTTACTTGTGGAACGATTTTAGCAGCTTATGAAAAAGAAAAAGAAAATAAAGATTACGAACATCTTGATAAACTAATTGTTTGGGACATGAAACATTACAAGCCTGGGAAATATAAAAAGGGAAAAATTTGGGACCCTTCAAAAGATAAGATTTATAAATCAAAAATGGAAGTTAGTGGTAATAACTTACTTGTCAGTGGGTGTATATTAGTTATATGTAGAGAGCAAACATGGTTTGGTTTGCCATAAAGAATGGTATATATTCTGCTAAAGACAATCAAATTAATTTAATAAAGAAATAATCGACATGAAAATAACAAAAAAAGCCTCTAAAGGACTAAAGAGAGAATTTAATATAGTAGTTTCATCAAAGGAAATTGAAGAAAAAATTAATGATAAATTATCTGAAATAGCTGCTTCAGCTAGAATACCCGGTTTCAGGCCTGGTAAAATTCCTAACTCAATTTTGAAGGCAAGGATTGGTAAAGAAGTTACGGGAGAGGTTCTTCAGTCTGCAATAGATGAAGCAACTAAAAAAGCTATTCAAGATGAAAATTTAAAACCTGTAACCAAGCCCTCTATCGAAATTGATAAATATGATGAAGGTTCAGATTTAAAAGCAAAACTTTCTTTGGAAATTATGCCAGAAATCAAACATATCGATTTATCAAAAATTAAATTGAACAAACCAATAGCCGAAGTTAGTGATAAAGAAGTCAAAGAGGCTATTGACAGGTTGGCAAAACAAAACCAACAAACAGTCCCTCTTAAGAAAACAAGAAAAAGTAAAACTGGCGATACACTGGTGATAGACTTTGAGGGGAAGATGAATAATGTTCCCTTTGAAGGAGGTGCTGGAAAGGGGCATCATTTATCTCTTGGTTCTCAAAGTTTTATACCTGGTTTTGAGGAGGGTTTGGTTGGAAAAGAAGTAGGATCAGAAATAAAACTTAACTTAAGTTTCCCAAAAGACTATGGAATGGAAAAGCTTTCAGGGAAAAAAGTGACTTTTGAAGTTAAGATACATGAAATTCGTGAAGCAAGTGAAGTGGTAATAAACGATGATTTTGCAAAGGGTCTGGGAATGCCTTCTTTGAAAGACTTGAAAAAAGCAATTTCTGATCAGATAAGCAATGAACATTCAATAGCTTCTCGTTCTAAAATGAAAAAATCTCTTCTTGATATTCTTGATGATCAATATAATTTTGAGTTGCCTGAAGGGATGATAGAACAGGAATATAATTCAGTTTGCACTTCTTTGAATAAGGACAATACTAACTCAAAAGGAGATCATGATCGTGATCATAAACATGACCACAATCACGATCATACTAATGAAGATAAACATAAGCCTGATGAAAAAATGTCAAAAGAGGAGAAACTTGATGCTAGAAATATTGCTTATAGAAGAGTAAAACTAGGCTTATTGATGGGAGAAATTGGGAGAACTAATAATTTGGATGTTACAGACGAAGAAATTAATCAGGCAGTGATGAAGGAGGCTCAAAAGTATCCTGGACAAGAAAAGCAAGTGCTGGATTATTTTAAAAACAATAAAGAGGCATCTCAAAACTTAGCTGGGCCATTATTCGAGGAAAAGGTTTTCGATTTTATTTGTGAAATGGCAGATTTAAAAGAAAAAAAAGTTAGTGTTGCAGAGCTTTACAACGATCAGGAAATAGACAAAAATCCTAAAAAACAAAATAAATCAAAAAATAAATCAAAAACAATAGATTCTAAATCAAAAAAATAGATAAGCTATATTGAATATTATATGAAAATTAACCATATTATTTAAAGTAAAAACAAATTACTAAAAGGAATGCTATGTTTAATAATTTTTTAGATAAATCACCCAAGACTAATCTAGCATATGATTTTAAATCATCATTAGTTCCTATGGTTGTTGAGCAAACGGCTCGTGGTGAGCGAGCATTTGATATATATTCTCGATTGCTTAAGGAAAGAATTATTTTTGTAGTTGGACCTGTTGATGATCATATGTCCACTTTGGTGTGTGCTCAATTATTATTTTTAGAATCTGAAAATCCAAAAAAAGATATTTCCATGTATATTAATTCACCTGGTGGTATAGTAACATCAGGTTTAGCAATATACGATACTATGCAATATATTAGACCTGATATTTCAACAGTTTGCTTCGGACAAGCCGCTTCAATGGGTAGTTTATTGTTAACTTCTGGCGCAAAGGGAAAAAGATATAGTTTGCCAAATTGTAGAGTTATGCTTCATCAACCCTCAGGAGGGTTTCAAGGCCAGGCAACTGATATTGAAATACATGCTAAAGAAATTTTGGAGTTAAAGTCTCGTCTTAATGAGATTTATCATTATCATACTGGTAAACCGATCAAGGATATAGAAAAAGCATTGGAAAGAGATAACTTCTTAAAACCAGACGATGCTAAAGAATTTGGTTTGATTGATCATGTAGTTTCTAAAAGAGAAGTTGAAGATAAAAATTGATAAAGATTAATATGATTTCGGCATAATAAATGCATATTTATAAAGCAAGGTATTAAAAAAGTTTTTTCTTGCATAATGTTAATTCAAAGCATAGCTTTAAATAGGTTAGGAGTTAACTTAAAATGGCTAATTCAGATCAGTCAGGGGATGGAAAAAACCCGTTATATTGTTCTTTTTGTGGAAAATCTCAACATGAAGTAAAAAAGCTTATAGCAGGCCCAACTGTATTTATTTGCGATGAATGTGTTGAGCTTTGCATGGATATTATTCGCGAAGAAAATAAAAACAATCCTTCAAATGAAAAGAAAGTAACATTCACACCCCAAGAGATTTTCGATACATTAAATGACTATGTTATTGGTCAAGGTCGTGCAAAAAAGGTTTTATCAGTTGCTGTGCACAATCATTATAAGCGTTTAAATAATTCAGACAGCAATGATGTAGAAATTTCTAAGTCAA
>CACAIE010000085.1 GCA_902532475.1 uncultured SAR116 cluster alpha proteobacterium | reverse complement strand
CTTTAGTATCGGCTAAGGAAACAGAAAATGTCATCAGATAACGTAAATGATAAATTAGGTAGTGAAGAAATTGCTACAGGGGAGCCTATCTTAGGTGTAAAGAATTTCTCTAAATGGTTTCCAATAAACAACTCTTGGAACCGACAAACTGGTTGGTTAAAGGCTTTAGATGATGTCTCTCTAACAGTTAAAAAAGGAGAGATAGTAGGAGTTGTTGGCGAATCAGGTTGTGGAAAATCGACACTTGGAAAAACCATTATGGGAATACATAAGCTAACAGAAGGATCGGTTAACTTTGAAGGAAACGAAATAGGTAACTTCAGTCCGTCTGAATCCAGGAAATTAAGACGTCGACTTCAGTACACTTACCAAGACCCTGGTGCTTCCCTTGACCCAAGATGGAAAATTGGGAAATCCTTACATGAACCACTGGAAATCCACACAAACCTTACAAGGACCGAAAGGGAAAAGCGTGTAAAAGTAATTTTAACTGCTGTTAATCTTCCAGAAGCTCATCTTGATCTATACCCACACGAAATATCTGGAGGGCAACAACGTCGTATAGGGCTTGCAAGAATTTTAACGCTTCATCCAAGTCTTATAATTCTAGATGAACCCACCTCAGGGTTAGATGTTTCTGTACAAGCTACAATTTTGAATTTGTTTCTTGACCTTCAAAAACAATTTAATCTTACCTACATATTTATTAGTCACGACCTTTCGGTAGTAAGAATGATTTGTGACAGAGTAGCTGTTATGTATCTTGGGAAAATAGTCGAAATTAATGAGACAGAGAAACTTTTCTCTAATCCAAAACACCCGTACACCCAGTCGTTATTGTCTGCAATTCCCGTCATAGGAGGAAAAAAGGTAACCGAGAATTTTTGGTTAGAGGGTGAGCCACCAAACCCAAGCAACCTTCCCTCAGGCTGTAGTTTTCGAACTCGGTGCCCAAAACAAACTGAACAATGCGTACAATCACCACCACCCTTAATAGATACAGACGAGGAGCACTCAGTAGCGTGTTATAATACATAACAACTCCCTTCTATAAATAGAACTGATTAACAAGAGGAGATACCAATGAATAAGGATACAGAGCATAAAATTCCAGAACAACCAGAAAGTTGGCGTTGGCCAGAGGAAAAATGGAGAGATATTGTTAATAAAATCAGGGCTGGTCGAAGTATGAAGCCAACCCAATGGCCTAATGGTGCAAAAGTTGCAGTAGCACTTTCTTTTGACTCAGATCATGAAACTCAAACATTACGGTGGGGCCAACATTCTCCAGGAAAGTTAAGTCAAGGGGAGTATGGTAATCGGGTTGCAGTGCCAAGAATATTAGATTTACTTAAAAAATATCATGCTCAAGCTACATTTTTTGTGCCTGCTGTAATTGCAATGCTTTATCCTGATGAACAAAAAAGGGTTATTGCGGAAGGTCATGAAGTAGCTATTCACTCTTGGATCCACGAACTGAATAGTGCATTAGCACCTGAGGATGAACGTGAGCTACAAATGCGTTCTGCTGATAAGCTAGAAGAAATTACAGGAGTACGACCAGTTGGCATCAGAACACCATCTTGGGATTTCTCTCAGTATACTATGGAAATCACTCGTGAAATGGGCCTTATTTATGATAGCTCTCTTATGGCCGATGATGATCCATATGAAATATTAGAGAATGGTCAACCTACAGGAGTAGTTGAATTACCTGTTGAATGGATACGAGATGATGCTCCCTACTGGGCAATGGATCGATTTACAGGACTTAGGCCTTACACTCCTCCATCAGGTGTTCTCGAAGTGTTCAAACGTGAGTTTGACGGTTCTTATGCGGATAATGGGTTATTTCTTTTAACTATGCATCCGCATTTTATAGGCCATAGATCTAGAATTCAGGTCTTGGAGGAACTCCTAAAGTATATTAGCTCTCATCCAGACGTATGGCTTGCCACACATGCAGATATAGCTAGATATTGTCACGAACAAGCACCTGGATAATTGCTACAGTATGTTAGAAAGCTATTAGGTTTAAACTGAATGGGTAAAGTATGGTTGCCATTTCTGTGTGTTTTATTTCCACAAATGACACTGGCCATAATAAACCATGGAAAATTAGTTTTAGCGCCTCTCTATATCTCAGCAGCGGGTTTATCCCCTGAAACAGTTGGTATAATCGGAGGCTTAAGTGGGCTTGGATCTGTTTGGTTTTTCTCTGCAAATAGTGTAATTTTGCCTAGTTTCGGTCCAGTAAGAGCCTTAATATTTGGTTGTTTTTTAGCTCCGTTTGGCGCCATGTTACTACTTTTCCATCAACCCTGGCTTATATTTACGGCAGCCGTAATAATGGGTTTTGGATACGCTTTTACAGTGCCAGCAGGAAGTCAGATCTTAGCTACTCAAACGCCAAAAAGATTGTGGGGAACGCTTTTTTCTATCCGTATGGCAGGTGTCCCAGTTGGTGGGGCGTTTGCTGGACTCGCTGGAGGTAGTATTGCCAGTTTATATGGTTGGGAAATTGCTCTTTTAGTAATTGTATTGCCGGCAGTAGCAACTGGGTTGTTTGTTTCAATAGTCAGAGGAAAGGTCAGGGATTCAAAAGAGAGAGTTAAATTCAAATTTTTTAGTTTATTTAATCCCTTAAATCTCTTAAGCCCGTTTAAGGTTCTAAAGAAAGTTCCTGGTTTACCAATAATTACGTTCGTGAGTATCGGCTACGCATCAATCCAGGGTGGGGTCTTTACTTTTTTAACGACATATTTAATGACGGAATTAAAGATGCCTTTGGTTCTCGTCGGCGGACTTTATGCGACCATGCAAGTTGCTAGTATAGCTGGTCGAGTTTCTGTAGGCGTATTAGCTGATCGCTTTTTTTCACCACGCTCTGTCTTAATAATATTAGGCTTAATGGGGCCATTTGGAATTTACATTTTAACTATTTTAAATAATAATTTTTCTCCATTTTTCTTATTCCCCGTAATGGCTTTTATTGGTGTGTCCATTGCTAGCTGGAATGGGTTATTTATGACAGAAGTTACTAATGTAGCTCAAAACCATGACGTTAGTGAGGCCACATCAGCGTCTACTTTCTTTACATTTGTAACGTACATGCTGACCCCTCTTATATTTGGCTACATAGCGTTATCTTACGGCTATAAATACGCATTTTATTCAGTTGGAGCGTGTAGTTTGGCATCTGTGGCAGCTCTATTAATTAAAGCATTTAAGGAGAGAACCTAATGAAAGCTGCATATTATACTGAAACAGGTGGTGCGAAAGACGTCTTGATTAACGGTGAATTAGAAACTCCAAAGCCAAGTGCCAATGAAGTACTTATCTCAGTTAAAGCATCTGGAATAAATCCATCAGATGTAAAAAGACGCGCTGGATGGCAAAATAAAAATCTACCATTTCCATTAATTATTCCACATTCAGACGGAGCGGGACAAATTATCCAGGTTGGAAGCAACTTATCAACTGACTTAATTGGGAACTCTGTTTGGATTTGGAATGCCCAAGGGGGATATGCCGGTCCTGGCAGAGCTTTTGGGACTGCAGCAGAGTTTATTACGGTACCAGTTACTCAAGTATCGAAATTACCAGATAATATTACATTCGAAGAAGGTGCTTGCTTGGGTGTGCCATTAAGAACCTCGCACCGAGCAGTTTTTGCTGACGGTCCAATTGATAACAAATTTATTTTAGTTCAAGGGGCTGGCGGTGTAGTTGGAAATCTTTCAGTCCAGTTAGCTTCTCAGTTTGGCGCCACAGTTATTGCCACAGCGGGCTCAAAAGAACGAATGTCACATGCATTAGATGCTGGCGCTCATTACGTTGTTAACCGTCACGATTCTAGCTTTAAAAACGAAATTATGGATATCACCAATGGTTTGGGTGTAGATCGTATTATCGAGATCGAATTTGGAGGTAATATAGAAACCGACATTGATCTACTTAAACCCAATGGTATAATTGCTTCGTACTCTTCCACAACGGTACCCAACCCGAGCTTTCCGTATTATAAATTAGCCGCTAAGGGTGGTCAAATTAACCTAATTCAAAGCTTCAACTTACCCTTAGATGCAGAAAAGCAATGTCGAAGGGATCTTGAAGAATTATGTGAGTTGGGAAAATTCAAAGTTGCGATAGGAAAAGTTTTACCTATTAGTGAGATTTCCTCTGCCCACGAGATGGTCGAGGCAAAAACAATTATTGGCAATGTTGTTCTAAAAATTTAGCTCTACTTAATTTACTAGAGAAAACATATTTATAAAGGTTTGTTTTACTACGCCCTTAAAATTAATAGTTAAAGTAAAAA
>CACAIE010000084.1 GCA_902532475.1 uncultured SAR116 cluster alpha proteobacterium | reverse complement strand
TCAAACTCACCTTCACATTGTTCAATGGTTTTTCCATTTTCTTGGCTCAAGATTAAAGCTCCAGTTTTTTTATATTCTCTAAGCTTGGATGCGATTGATCTCATCATATTTGACTTGTGTGATGCATCCATATCTTGAAGGATTCTTTTCTTGAATGCCAAAGAGGCTGCTGTAAAGGCTAGTTCAATTTCATCTTCCAAGGCCTCGTCAATAAACCCAACAGTACTTTGATTAGATGGGTTAATAACTCTAATATTCTGCTCAGATAAAGAATTTATAAATTTGCCATTAATGTAATTTCTTATTTCCAATTAACTCTCCTATAAATCATATATTAACTTGGCTAATTTGTTGGTAACTTAACAGGAATGCAATAATCTGGATCTGAGACCTTCTTTAAAACTGCTGGAACAATTTCACTATACGCTTCAAATAATGATTGCGGCTTAGGTAACTGGCTTTTAATGGCTTCATGTAATTTTGGAAGGTTGTATGAAGGGACCGAAGGAAACATATGATGCTCTATATGATACTCCATTTTCCAATAAATAAAGCTAAAGATTGGATTTAAGCGAACGGATCTTGTTGATAATCTATGATCCTTCACGTCTTCTCTTAACCCCATATGCTGAGTTAAGCCCCAAACTATATTTAATGTTGCAAAATATTTGGGAATCAAAAATAAGAAAATAGGTAAAAGAGAATAAAAGTAAATCGAAGAAGCAATTATTAATAAATATAAAAATACATAAATTCTCGATATAAAAATACAGCTAGATTTTTTATGTTCAGGAATGCAATCCTTCATAACTATAGTTTCAAACCCAAAAGCATGCTGCAAAATTTCTTTATGAAGTGATTTATGAAGATTTAACAATCCAAACCCAGGAACAAATATTATAAAAAAGTTCAATAGTTTTTTGGGTTTCCAAAAAATTGTTCCGTCAACTTCAAAGTCATGTGGATCTATAGAAGCTGTATAATTATGATGTAGAGAATGGCTCCATCTCCACCTTACAGCCTCAAAATTATTCATAAAGCTTCCTATATGATAGAAAAAATCATTTAATTTCCTTGACTTAAATGCTGTCCGATGTCCGCATTCATGCCAAATAGCATCTGCGCCACCCCACATAGTGCAGTAAGCTAGATACAAAATAATAAACCACAGGCTTCCCCAAAAATACGCACTCAATAATCCTAAAAATGTTATTGAAATAAAATAAATTATTATATGTCGCCAACCCTCATAATCACTCCTGACTAATAATTCCTTAAGAACTTTTCTATCAATTTCAGGTTTGAACCATTCTTCTGAGGTTTTGTTTATACTATTTTCATTGCTTAATGTTTTGCTCATTTTTAATGTCATCCAAAAGTATAGTTTGTATAATAAATTTAACCTTAATTAGGTATATTATCTTTTAAAATCTTAAAAATTAAAAATTAAAATTACTACGATAATAATTATTTTATTGCAATAATTATAAAAATTATCAGTATCATGATTAAAAAAATATTTTAAATTTAAATTGAATAGAGTTGGAGTGGAGAAAATTATTAATAGTAATTTTTGGGAAAATTTAAGTACATACGAATTTTCAAAAATGGATGCAAGTGAGCATGTTGCAATTTTGCCTGTAGCCGCAACAGAACAGCATGGTCCCCACCTTCCTGTCAGTGTTGATTCAAAAATTGTAAATGGCTTGATCAATATCATTTCAAAAAATTTACCTAATGATAATAAAATACTATTTTTACCCACACAAAAAATAGGCAAGAGTAACGAACATCTAGCATTCCCGGGAACATTGAGTTTGTCAGTTGAAACTTTAATTTCAACTTTAATTGACATTGGTAATTGTGTTAATTCATCAGGTGTTAAAAAATTAGTTTTTCTTAACAGCCATGGTGGAAACATAAGCACTCTTGACATAGTATCGAGGGAGCTAAGAGTTCGCAATGATATGTTAGTTTTCAATTTAAATTGGTTTAGTTCTGGAATGCCAGATGGCGTTTTTTCAGAAGATGAACTGAAGCATGGGATACACGCTGGTGATTTGGAGACATCAATAATGTTGGCTCTAGACCCAGACAATGTAAAAATGGAAAGAGCTGAAAACTTTAGTTCTGAAATGATTGAGATAGAAAAAAACTTTCAAGGAATTGGATTACATTCAGCAGCAAAACTTGCTTGGCAATCTCAAGATTTAAATAAAAAAGGGGCATGTGGTAACGCAAAAATATCTTCTGCAGAAAAAGGAAAAGAAACTTTGGATTTTGTTTGTAGAAAGCTTATAAAAATATTTAAAGGAATTGAAGACATGCCATTAACCTATATTTCTAGCAGAACTGATTATTAATTTTTATAGAAGTTTCAATGTCTAAATCAAATCCAATTATTCATATGGGAAAAGTAAAGAAGACTTTTGAGAACGGTACACTAGCTGTCCAAGGAATGACCTTGGATATATTGAAGGGCCAATTTATTAGCTTTCTAGGGCCTTCAGGATGCGGGAAAAGTACTGTTTTAAAAATGATTGCAGGATTACTAAGACCTACATCAGGTCAAATTCTAATTAATGGAAAAAAGCCTAATGAAATTTCGTCTGACCAAAATATTGGTTACGTTTTTCAAGATGCTACTTTAATGCCATGGGCAACTGTTGAAGATAATGTTTTTTTACCTTTGCGTTTAAAAGGCATAACAAAATATCAAGCTTCCGGCGACATAGAAAAGGCACTTCAGAAAGTCGGGTTAAAGGATTTTTACAAATCATACCCCAGAGAGTTGTCTGGAGGGATGAAAATGAGAGTTTCAATTGCAAGAGCATTGATTATGAAACCAAAATTACTTTTGATGGATGAACCTTTTGCAGCTTTAGATGAAATGACACGTTTCAGGTTAAACGATGACGTGCTAAGTTTTTGGGAAAATGCTGACTTAACTGTTATTTTTGTTACTCATAGTGTTTTTGAATCAGTTTATCTGTCTAATAGAGTTATTGTTATGGCGCCAAGGCCAGGAAGAGTTATTGCCGATATTTCCCTTAAAGATAGTTATCCTAGATCGGAGGAATATAGAACCACATCTGCATATACTGAAAATTGTCGTTTGGTGAGCGGCCATCTAAAAAATTCTATGGTAAAGGAATAAATTAAATCAAGTAAGCGGTCATTAGAGATGCATAAAAAAGAAGAGGAAGCAGACAACATCGACAAACAAGAATTGTGGGAAAGACGCCTTAAATGGATAATGCCATTTATGGCGATAACATTTGCAATTCTGATTTGGGAATTTTTAGTTAGGTACTATGAAGTTCCTCATTATTTGATTCCAGCCCCAAGCAAAATTTCAGCAACCCTATGGACCGATGGGCCCTCATTATTAAAAGCAATGCTTTTTACAATTAAACTTACATTTTTTTCTCTATTACTCGCAATTATCGGCGGTGTATTATTAGGAATGTTGTTTGCCTTATCTAGAACAATTGAAATGAGTTTATTTCCTTTTGCTGTAATACTTCAAGTAACACCTATAATTGCAATAGCTCCTTTAATTTTAATCTATGTTAACAGTACTTTTGCTGCCCTATTAATATGTGCATGGATAGTAGCTTTCTTTCCAATTCTTTCTAATACTGCCATAGGTTTAAGAAGCGCGGATCACAATTTGAGGGACTTATTTTCTTTGTATAGAGCAACACCATGGCAAAGATTGAGATTTTTGATGCTTCCTTCAGCACTCCCATATTTTATGGCAGCTCTTAAAATCGCTGGGGGGCTCTCATTAATTGGTGCTGTTGTTGCTGAGTTTGTTGCTGGAACTGCCGGTCAAAATACTGGTCTTGCCTCACGAATACTTGAATCAAGTTTTAGGTTTGAGATACCAAGAATGTTTGCAGCATTATTTCTTGTTTCAATTTTAGGTGTTTCGATTTTTTTAATTACAAGCCTTTTATCTCATATAGTCCTTGGTCATTGGCATGAAAGTGAAATCAAAAGAGAAAAATAATGAGTAAAAAAATTTTCTCAAAAGGCAATTATAGTTTTAAAGGAGTTGAAATTCTTGGGAGGAATGGGTTTTGGGATATTTTTTGTAAAAAAAATAAAATTACCTCTATAAAGAAATCAGAAAAGAAAGCTGGTGGATTAATAACCCCACGATTTGCAGATATACATGTTCACCTGGATAAAACAGGGACATCTAAAAGAATTGATAAAAGAGCAAAATCTCTTTTTGAAGCAATAGAACTAATGAACCAAGATAAAGAATCTTGGTCTGAAGAAGACATTTACCAAAGGGCAAAACAGGCAATTAATAATGCTTGGGAATATGGAACTGGATTTCTTCGAACACACATTGACTGGGAACACAAAAACGCTCCTATAGCGTGGGAAGTTTTAAAAAATCTTCAATCAGAATGGAAAAACCAAGTTCAAATCGAAATGGCTTCACTGAGCCCTCTTGATGTTTTGGCTATAGATGGAGAACATATCGCTAAAACAGTAAAAAAAAATAATTCTATTCTGGGTTCTTTTGTATACCGTAATCAAAATTTAGAAGAAAAAATTAATCAAGTCTTTAAAATTGCTCTTAAGTATGATCTCGAATTAGACTTTCATGTTGATGAAGGTTTAGATGATGAAGCTAACGGAA
>CACAIE010000083.1 GCA_902532475.1 uncultured SAR116 cluster alpha proteobacterium | reverse complement strand
TTTTGGCTGATATCAATCTAAACTCTGTAAATGAAACAAAAGAAATAATTGAATTTGAAGGTGGTATTTCTGAATCAATTAAAGCAGATGTAACAAAAGAAAATGATTGCAAAATGATCGTAAATTCTTGTTTAAAGAGTTTTGGTAGAATCGATATTCTTGTTAATAATGTTGGAATAATGAGTGACGATAATTTTATAGAGGATTTAGATGAAAAAAGTTGGGACAAAATAATAGAAACCAACCTTAAAGGTATGTTTTTATCATGCAAACATATAATTCCAATTATGAAACAGCAAAAAAATGGTTCTATATTAAACATCTCGTCAATAGCATCATTATGGTCTGGAAACAGATATACCGCTTACAATACATCTAAAGCTGGTGTAAATGGTCTAACCACAGCAATTACAGTTGATTGCGCTAGGCATGGAATTCGTGTTAATGCAATTTTGCCAGGATTGATAAACACTCCAATGGCTGTAGATCAACCTTCTAAAGAACTCCATTTAAATAAAAAGAATCATATAGAATCTAGAAATCAATCCATACCTCTGAATCAAAAAATGGGTGAAGCTTGGGATGTAGCTAATGCTGCTTTATTTTTATCTTCTGATGAAGCAAGATTTATTACAGGAGTATTGCTCCCTATAGACGGTGGGCAACTAAATCAAAGAAGTTAAATATATTAAAAAAATTTCTGGATTTTTGTAAATGCTCATGCGGATTGTAAAAATCCTCTCCGGGGAAAGCTTATTTGAAAAAAAGCACCAATCACAAATTTACATAACTGATAAAAAATAGTGTTTTTTATTAACTTTCCCTTGTAAATTAGATTTTAATTTTTTAAGAGCATTACCTTCAAGTTGTCTAACTCTTTCTTTGCTGATTCCAAGGTCTTTGCCTAACTTTTCTAATGTAACAGTATTATCACTTAACTGCCTTGCTCCAATGATTATTTTCTCTCTTTCTGGAAGTTTATTTAGTGCTTCATTTATAAGGTTAGAAATTTTTTTACAATCTATATTATATATTGCGTTTTGCTCTGGGGAAGGTTTTTCATCAACCAGCAAATCTTGAGATTCTAATTCACTATTATCTGATAAAGAAAAATTTAAAGATTGATCAGAACCAAAAAGTCTACCTTTCATTTCTTCTATATCTTTGAACTTAACTCCAATTTCATCGGCTAATTTTTGTTGATGATAATCACTGAAATGAGAGTTATTATCTTTTTCTATTTTAGAAATAATCGATTTAAGTTTAAAAAAGAGTGATTTTTGGGCAGCCGAAGTGCCGATCTTAACTATGGACCAATTTTTTAATATATATGCTTGCATTGCTGCTTTTATCCACCAAGATGAATATGTAGAAAATCTTAAATCTCTATTTAAATCAAATTTATCTAACGCCTGCATAAGTCCAACATTACCTTCTTGAACCAGCTCATTAATTGGCAATCCATAATTTTTAAACTTATTTGCAATAGATATAATCAGCCTTAAATGAGATAATACAATTTTGTTAAGGGATTTAGCATCTTTTTCAAGTTGCCATTTATTAATAAGAAACCTTTCATCTTCTTTACTTAAATAAAGTTGTTTCGTTGAACTATTTAAAAACTTTCTGTCATAATCTATATCTAATTTTGTCATGAAATACCGTTTCTTTATTTAATAAGTTTTTACAAGATGTTTTTCTAAAAGTTTGTATTATAGGATAAATAAATTAAATTAAACGATAATTATCTTAATCATAGGTAAGGTTTTTCTTAAGCAAATTACGATCTGATAGACGCTATTAATTTTTTGAATACACTAAAAACATAAACTGCCCTTTTTTTTCAAAAATATTATTAATTTTAATTAAATAAATAAAAATAATTACCTTAATTGAGAGGCGTAACTCAAGGGCAGATTCTAGCCTACCCAAAGTTTATGCCGAGTAATCGAATCCTTTTGCCCACTAAATTTATTAATAATTTCTTTAATTGTATTATATTTTTGTTTTCTACTTTTTTTTTAGAAAATACTTATTAAGTTTATAATAAGCATGCAAAGAAAAAAAATTAACCCTCTATAAATGGAACGCTCTTAAGAAAAAATATTACTCAGTATCAAAAAGTTCAAATATGGAAAATTTATTTTATAATATTGCTATTTTAGGAGCTAATGGAACAATAGGAAATGCTTTTTTGAGTCATTTTTCGGAACTAGATAATGTCAAAACAATCTACGCTTTTTCTAGGTCTAAAGTTTCTTTTAAATCAGCAAAGGTAATACCTTATAAAATTAATTATAATAATGAAGAAGAAATAAAAGCCTCAGCTATGATTTCGTCAAAGATTAGAAAGTTAGACTTAGTAATTGTAGCTAACGGTATATTGTATGACAATCAAGCGTTTCCAGAAAAAAAAATAAGTGAAATATCAATAGATAATTTGAAAAAACTATTTTTTGTAAATACTATATTGCCTTTAATATTTGCCAAGCATTTCCTCCCCCAGCTTTCAAATGAAAATACCTCTGTATTTGCTTTTATGTCAGCAAGAATTGGAAGTATTTCAGATAACAGATTGGGAGGTTGGTATTCATATAGAGCTTCTAAAGCTTCATTAAATATGATGATTAAAAACTTATCTATCGAGATAGAAAGAACTAATAAAAAAGCGGTTATCGTTGGTTTGCATCCTGGTACTGTTGACAGCCCATTATCTAAACCCTTTCAAAAAAATATTCCTAAAAATAAACTATTTAGTCCTGAGTTTTCAATAAGACAGTTATCAAAAGTAATCTATAGTCTAAAACCAGAAGATAGTGGCAAAATTTATGCTTGGGATTGTGTAGAAATTAATCCATGAATGAAAAGTTTTTTAAACTTTGGCATAAGTCTATTTTTTCATACGGTTTATGTTCAAAAAGAGTGCCAAGGTTCTATCTATATTTAATAAAACGATAAATATGAAACTTCCAAAAGAGCGTTATGTTCTTTACCATAGGCAACCAGTCCAATAGCCCTAATATTTTCTCCGCTAATACTCTTACTGATCCATGAACTTGACCTTTTGAAAGCTTCTGAGAATGGCAATTTTACTACCTTCCATTCGTTGGAGGTAGAGAAAATCGCACGATAATATTCCCGATACGAATTAGTTTCGTTTGTCTTCAGGTGTATATAATAATTTTCTCCATTACCTCTTACTTTTAATAACAAACCTTTTGCGTTTTTTGGTCCGCCACTTAAATATGTTCTGATTTGAATAAAACCACCATTGTTATCCGTACTTACCGAACCTTTTAACCTGACGTATGATCCCTTGGGGTCAGATATAATACTAGCATCACCTTCAGAAACACCTCCCATAACTTGATCAGTAAAGAATTGCCATCGCTTTTGAGGACCATTGGTAAAATCCTCTATCATTTTATTATATTCTCCTGCATATGAGGGAAGTGAAAAAAGAAAAATAAATAAAATTATTTTTATAAAGAGTTTCTTCATGAGATTATTCTAGGCTCCTAGTTATTAGCAGCATATTTCTTTCTAATTTTTATTACACTATTAGACTAGCTGCAAAGTTAATATATTATGTTGATTATGTGTAATCATTTTTCACTCTAAAAGAAGTTGAATACCTTTCTTATGAACCAATTCAAATAATTTCCATAAAAACATTTTTTAAAAATTTTTTAAAGATGAGGAATTAGAGTTAAATTTATAGAAATAAATATGCTTGCTTTTATTTCTTTGAAATCTCTCACTGCAATAAATCACATTTTTCCAATCTTTTTTCCATTTTTTTCTCCACGTAAAATTCTTTTTACATACAGTACATATTTTTTCCTCTTTTATTGGGTATTATAGCTTATAAATTCTTCTGCTTTTTTAAAAATATGTGATTTCCTATCATTAGACATTTTATCTAATTTTCGGTGTAAAAATGATAGTCTTGGGTTTGATTTGTAGAAACCAATATTTTTTTCAGTAAATCGCCAATATAAACCATCTACAATATCACACCATTCACCTTTCTTATAATTGCTCATCTTTAAAATATAATTTGAACCACAAGTATATGGCTTTGTAGACATTAGACCACCATCGGCATACGTCGCCATACCAAAAACATTTGGCACCATAACCCAATCTGATGAATCAATGTACATCTGCATAAACCATTTATAAATTTCTTTTGGATGAATTTCACATAGGTTCATAATATTACTGATAACCATTAATCTTGGAATATGATGATTATAACCATCTTTAATCGCTTTGTTGATAGCATCATCTAATGGGAAAATGCCTGTGGAACCATTATACCAGCTTAAAGATAACTTTTTCTCATGCTTCCAATAGTTTTGCTTAGCTTGAAAATCACCTTTGACGTGGTAAATTCCTCTAATAAATTCTCTCCATCCTAATACTTGTCTAATAAAACCCTCTAATGAATTAAGTGGTATGGAATTTTCTTCAGAATAATTAATAACTCTTTTAATTAAGTAATTTGGAGTTAACAAACCGATGTTTAGACAAGCACTTAAACAACTATGAAATAAAAAGTTTTTCCCTTGAACCATTGCATCTTCATATACTCCAAAATTATTTAATTTTTCCCTTAAAAAAAATTCTAAATATGTTTTAGTGTCAATTCTATTAACGGGAAACCAAATTGTATTTATCTCACCTGGACGACTTGAAAAATTTTTATTAATTATCTTGCAAACCTCATCATGATAAAATGACTTTTTAAAATTTGGTTTA
>CACAIE010000082.1 GCA_902532475.1 uncultured SAR116 cluster alpha proteobacterium | reverse complement strand
AGAAGATATTAAAGTTGTTGCTATTAATAACAGATCCTCATTAAATGTGTGCGCGCATTTACTTAAGTATGACTCCGTGCATGGAGTGTTTCCTTATGAAATTAGCTCTAGTGACAATACAATAAACGTTGGGGATGAAAGTATTTTTGTTTCAAATGAGTTAACTATAGATGGAATACCATGGCATAAGAATGATGTTGACTTGGTTATGGAATGCACTGGAAAATTTAATAATGCAGATGAATGTAGAAAGCATATTGATGGGGGAGCAAAAAGAGTATTAATTTCTGCTCCAGCTAAAGATGCTGATTTAACAGTTGTGTATGGCGTAAATGAGGATAAAATTAATTCTAGCCACAAAATTATTTCAAATGCTTCTTGTACTACAAATTGTTTGGCTCCTGTTGCTAAAGTATTAAATGATAATTTTGGCATTGAGGAAGGGTTTATGACTACTGTTCATAGCTACACAGGTGACCAACCGACAATAGATAGAGATCACAAAGATGTTTACAGAGCCAGAGCTGCTGCTGTTAACATGATACCAACCTCAACTGGAGCAGCTCAAGCTGTTGGGGAAGTTTTACCAGAACTTAAAGGCAGACTCAGTGGTGTAGCTGTTAGAGTTCCAACTTCAAATGTATCAATGATAGATTTAACGTTTAGTTCCAAAAATTCCACTACAGTAGCCGAAGTGAATGAAACTATGAGGCATGCTTCAACGAATAGTAAATTAAAAAATATTTTAAGTTTTACTGATGAAAAATTAGTTTCTACAGACTTTTATCATAATTCTCATTCTGCAATTTTTCATACTGACCAAACATTTGTAACTGGTAGTAAGTTAGTAAGAATTTTGTCTTGGTACGACAATGAATGGGGTTTTTCAAATAGGATGGCTGATACAGCTGTTGAAATTTCAAAGCATTTATAAATTTCTTAACTGAAATAAATGAATTCTTTTATCAGTTTCATACAAGATTTTGAATTCTGATCTATAAGACTATTTGTTTTTAGGGATAAGACTATTGTAAACATTAATAAAAAACTTCGTTGGAATAATAGTTATATATTTCATTAAGTTTTGTTCTTTTGGTGTTATGGAAAAATAGTTACCAGTAGTTTCGTTTGATGTTCCTATTAAGTTTATTGGGTTCATCTTAAGGTTATCTAAGGGATACTTTAGCCCAACGCTTTTATCAAATGACTGGTTACCAAGAGGCCATATTGAAATTCTAGTATTTTTGGGAATTTTACATGACCATTTTTCTCTTGCCCATACCACTGTATCAATTTCACCTACTAAGATAATAGCTTTAGCAGAATGTTTTCCATTAATTGCGGTTAAGGATGCAAGAGTGTGATCAAGTCTAAGGTCTAGAAACCCAAAGCCAATAAAAAACTTCGCTTCAATATTCAAAAAACATTTTTGCAGATCAGTAGTGTCTTGGTGAGTAATATGCAGTTTGTTAATATTTTGGTCTTTAATTATTTTTTTATCTATTGAATCCATATCTCCAATAACAGCTTCAAAGTTTATTTTTTTTTGAAGTAAAAAGTTTGCGCCACTATCAGCCGCGTATATGGGATGACTATGGGATAAATTACTAAGTAATTTTTGTTCAATTAGGCTGCCGCCAACTAAAATTACTGGGCCATTATGATTAAATGTTTTCATATATATTTATACTTGCCATATTTTATTTCTGTAAGTAAATTAAATTTATCTCTTGGGGTGCATAAAAAGCTGAGAAAAACCCATTGAACCTGAACTAGTTAGTACTGGCGTAGGAAAGAGGAATTTAAATAAAACTTATTCCATTTCATCCTTTTCTAGTTTCTAACCAGATTAATTTGGAGGATTACATGCGAAAAATAAACCTTTTAATATTTTTACTATTAACAAATTCATTATTTATTCCATTTGCACTTTCAACCCCAAATAAATTGGTAATTTATACTTATGAAAGTTTTATATCTGAATGGGGTCCTGGTCCAATAATAAAAAAAGAGTTTGAAAAAGAATGTAACTGTGAATTAGAATTTATTGGGATTGATTCATCAATTGGAATTTTAGGGCGCCTCAAGTTAGAAGGCGAAGAAACCTCAGCAGATATTATTTTGGGTTTGGATGCAAATTTATTAACTACTGCTTCGAACACAAATTTACTGGCAAAACACAATGTAAATATTTCTAATTTAGAATTGCCAATTAATTGGAGTAATGATTTTTTTATTCCCTATGATTGGGGTCATTTTGCTTTTATATATAATTCGAAGATATTAAACAAACCCCCTAAAAGTTTTACTGAATTGGCAAATGAAAGTTCACTAAAAATAATCATTCAAGACCCCAGAACCTCTACTCCTGGTTTAGGGTTACTTTTGTGGGTTAAATCAATCTTTAAAGATCAATCTAAAAATATTTGGGAAAAGCTTTCCTCAAGAATTGTTACCGTTACTAAGGGATGGTCAGAATCATATGGATTATTTTTGGAAGGAGAGGCCGATATGGTACTGTCTTATACTACTTCTCCAGCTTACCATATCATTGCGGAAGAAGAAAAAAAATATAAATCTGCTATCTTCGAAGAAGGCCATTACTTACAAATTGAAGTGGCTGCTATTACGAAAAAAGGATCAGTATCTCCACTCGCATCTGATTTCATGTCTTTTATTCTTGACGATAAGTTTCAGAAAATTATACCCACCACAAATTGGATGTTTCCTGTCACTGGAGTTGAATTACCTGACACATTTTTAAATTTGAAAAAGCCAAATATAGTTTTGTTAATGGACGCAAATGAAATCGAGAAAAATAGAAAGATTTGGATTAATGAATGGCGAAGAGCGTTAGTCAACTAGTAACTTATAAATACAAAAATAAAACGATAGATCATTTAGGGTTTTGTATATCTTTAATATTAATCTCTGTAATCGTTCTTGCTGTATCAAGTCTTTTTTTCATTGGGCTTAGTTCTAAGGATGATTTTCTGAGTACAGGAGATATATTTGGAATTTTAAGGTTTACTTTGTTACAGTCATTTCTCTCGGTATTTCTTTCAGCACTTTTAGGGATTTATGTTGCTCAAATTTTAGTAAGTTTTCAGTCTCAAAAATTTAAATCATATTTTTTGTCTTTGAGTTCTGTTGCTTTTGTAATTCCAACAGTGGTTGCTGGGATTGGTATCATTAAGGTTTGGGGGGGCAATGGTTTAATTAGTTATTTTGAATTCATATTAGGTTCAGATCAAAATATTATTAATTTATATGGTTTGCTTGGGATACTATTAGCACATATATTTTTTAATGCGCCACTATTTGTAAGGATATTCTATAGTTGCTTTGAAGCAATTCCTGATAGCTATTTAAAAAACGCGGAACAATTAAACATTAAAGGGTTTAATTACTTTTTCTTATTGGAATGGCCATCTATTAGGCATATATTCCCATTGCTATTTGGGGTGGTATTTTTACAATGTTTTTCATCGTTTTCTCTTATTTTGATGCTTGGAGGTGGGCCGTCTTCAAGCACCTTGGAGGTAGCAATTTATACTGCCGTAAGGTATGACTTTGATTTAAATTCTGCTGCAATTCTTGCATTTATTCAGCTTGTAATTTGCTTAATTGTTTTGATCATTTTAGACTTCTTTCAAAATAATAAAATTTCACATGTTCAAATCAAAACTACTATCTTTTTTAGGAGGTGGGTGCAAAACAAAAGTTTCAGAACAATCTTTTCAAACATTTTTGGTATGATCTTATATTCTTTTTTGGTTTTCTTCCCTCTTTTAATGCTAATAATTTCTGGAATTAACGTTGAAATTATTAGCATTTTATCGAATGCTAAAATTTATTTTATATTTTTTAATAGTATTATTATTTCGTTAATCTCAACTTTTATCACAGTTCTAATCTCATGGTTTATTGCTGAAGCTAGAACAAATATAATTATTCAGAATGAATTGGATTACGCTCAATTTTTTAAACTTAAGTTTTATAATATCAGCATTTTATTATACTTAGCGGTACCCGCTATAGTATTGGGAACTGGATTATTTGTCCTTTTCAAGGGGGTTTTAAGCTATTCATACTTTCCTTTTTTGATATTAGTTTTTTCAAATGTAATGCTATGCCTTCCATTTTCTGTTAATATAATTCAGTCAAAGTCGATCTATTTGAGAAAGAAACATGACAGACTTTGTTCACTGCTCGGGTTAAGTGGAATCAATAGATTTTTAACAGTAGACTTCCCATCAATTAGATCAGTTTTTGGTTTTGCTGCAGGTATTTCAGCATGCCTTTCACTTGGTGATTTAAGTGTAATTGCATTATTTGGAAGTCAAGACTTTCAAACTATTCCTTGGCTAATATTTCAATATCTATCCTCCTATAGGATAAAAGAAGCAGCTTGTGTTTCTTTATTACTAATAATATTGTGCTTTTCTTTATTTTATTTTTTCTCGAGGATTGTAGGAGGAAAAAATGCTTGATGTGACTTCAATTAAATTTAATTGGTCAAGTGAAGTAAAATTTGAATTTAATTTGCAGATTAATCAAGGTGAAATAGTAACTATTGAGGGGCCAAGTGGAATTGGGAAAAGTACATTAATAAATATAATCTCAGGGTTTTTAAAGCCTGAAAGTGGAGCAATATATTGGTTTGATAAAAGAATAGACAAGCTTTCTCCTAGAGACAGACCTACTTCAACGATATTTCAAAGTGATAATCTGTTTGAGCATTTATCCTGCTTTCAAAATGCATCGTTAGGTATATCTCCAAAAGGAAGGATTTCATTCAAAGAACAAGAAAATATAAATCATTTATTTCTAGAGTTAGGAATAAAAGATTTGAAAAACAGAAAACCAAATGAGATTTCTGGCGGTCAACAAGCAAGAGTGTCTTTGGTTAGAGCTTTGTTAAGTAAAAAGCCC
>CACAIE010000081.1 GCA_902532475.1 uncultured SAR116 cluster alpha proteobacterium | reverse complement strand
CTGATTGCTCATACCCAGATTGACATTTCCATGAATCTCCGGATGCGTAGGCATTATCAGGTATCTTTAAACAGGATTCTAAAAATTTAAAATATCCATTCTTACATTTCCAAGAGTCCCCGAATGCATAAGCATTGTAAGGTATATGTTTTTGTATTTCAGGTTCAACCTTCTTGGCATATTGGAATTCATCGTCCTTATAAACACCCTGCCTGTAAATGCTGCCATCTGCATTATATTCAATGGCTTCACCATTTAATTTGTCATCCTTCCATTCCCCGACTGCTTTACTGCTATCAGCATGTATATAGGTGCCTTGCCCGTTTCTTTTGTCATCCTTAAATTCACCGACGTATTTGTCACCCTTATTATGGTTGTCTGCTAAAAAATAATAGGTGCCCTGTCCATGAAATGCATCATCCTTGAATTCACCGACATATTTGTCACCCTTATTATGGTTGTCTGCTAAATAATAATAAGTGCCTTGTCCATGAAATTTGACATCCTTCAATTCACCGACATATTTGTCTCCCATATTATAGTTTTCTGCTAAATAATAATAGGTGCCTTGTCCATGAAATTTTCCATCCTTGAATTCACCGACATATTTGTCTCCCTTGAATTGGTTGTCTGCTAAATAATAATAAGTGCCTTGTCCATAATATTTGTCATCCTGCCATTCACCAACGTATTTGTCTCCATTGGCAAAGGTATAGGTGCCAAAACAATTATCAAAATATCCTGATGATGGACAATCTGGTAGTGTCAAACTTTCAGGTTCTATCTTTTTGGCATATTGGAATTCATCGTCCTTATAAACACCCTGCCTGTAGATGCTACCATCGGCATTATATTCTATAGCGTCACCGTTTAGTTTGCCATCCTTGAATACACCAACATCTCTTCTACCATCGGACCAGGTAAAGATGCCCTGTCCATTACGTTTGCCATTCCTAAATTCGCCGACGTATTTGTCTCCATTTGCCCAGATAAAGGTACCCTGTCCATTACGGTTGTCATTCCTATATTCACCGACGTATTTGTTTCCACTGACAAAGGTAAAGGTGCCCTGCCCATTCCGTTTGTCATCCTCCCATTCACCGACGTATTTGGCTCCATTGGACCAGTTATAGGTGCCCTGTCCATGTTGATTGTCATCCTTCCATTCTCCGACGTATTTGTCTCCATTTGCCCAGGTATTGGTGCCTTGTCCATGTCTTTTATTGTCCTTAAATTCACCGACGTATTTGTTTCCACTGGTAAAGGTATAGGTGCCAAAACAATTATGAAAAGGCGGCGATGATGGACAATCAGGCAGAGCCCAGCTTTGAGATGTCATAAGAGTTGATGAAAATAATAATACAATAATAAAGTATAAATATCGCATACCTAAAACCCTACCACCAAACTCTTCACCTGTGAATAACTTCTCTTTTAATATTTTTTATCCCATTTAATTCATTTGCCGAAGATTGGCTTTTAATCAAAAAAGATTTTGAATGCTTTCAAGAGAGAGGAAAAAGTTGCTATATTTTCTTATCTGAAAATAAAGATAATGAAACTTACTTATCATACATAAATATTGAAAGACATGCTTTTGAAGAATTTAAGCTTTCATTATTTGTGGATTATTTAAGTTCAGATGAATATGAAATTTTTATCAACGATGAGAAGTATTCTTTTAAAAATAATTATAAACGAGGTTATCTATCAAAATATATTGAAGAGATAATAACTAATAAAAATATAGCTGATGGATATTATACAGAAAATCATCCATTCAAAACTGATACATTTGAAAGAGCTTTTATCGAAACAGATAAAGACAAATATATGATTAAAATCTGGGATAATTTAGAAAGACTAGAGTTTTATTGGTATTATAAAGATGAGGACTTCACCCCTAAAGTAAAATTATAATTGTAATAATATAGATTTAATTAAAAAATTGCTTTTGAAACATAAAACTTATTGCTTTTGCCACTAAAGGAGGGACAGCATTGCCCACTTGTTTACCTTGAGAAGTTCTAGAACCATAAAATATAAAATTATCTGGGAAGGATTGTATTCTTGCAGCCTCTCTTACTGTTAGTGATCTATTTTGAAATGGATGGATAACTCTACCTACAGACGGAGTATCAAATCTTGTTGTAATAGTAGGAGATAAGCCTTCTGGTTCTAATCTTCCCCAAGCTCCAGAGTGGACAGATTTTGTTTGAAGTTGGGTAGGCAAGTCTCTAAAGTTTTGCCCTTGTTTAATCATCTTCATTCTCATAATTGCATCTTCTGAATGTAGAGTGCTGATATGGTTGTAAACTTCATTAGAATTTACTCTTAAATATTTTTGATAATTATTTTTTGGAGAATGTATATATGGTTTTTCATTACCATTTTCACCGGATGAGATTATTGGCAAGTCAGATAATGAATCCCAAATATTTGGAGTTTTGGGCAAATCGTTTTTAAATAAATTATATTGATCGACATTAATATTTTTTGAATCATTAATAAAATATGATGTGTCTTTTAAATTTCCAATTTTATCATTTTTTAAATGTATTTTCTTATTATCTAAGTTCGTTCCAATAACTAACACCCTCTTTCTTAATTGAGGAACACCAAGTTTTTGAGCGTCAAATGATATGAATTTGATTTCATAATTAATATCTTTAAATAAATTTACTAGTGTATTTGAGACTGTTTCAGATTTGTTGTTAAATTCTATATTTTTATTATTAAAACCAGATACATTTTCAATCAAAAAACATTTTGGCTTTAAATTTTTAACTGATTTAAAGAATTCCATGAAAAGCATATTTCTTGGATCATCAATTATCTGTTTTCTATTTGCCATTGAATAACCTTGGCAAGGCGGGCCTCCGACAATAAGGTCAACAGAATCTGATAAATTTTTACTTTGTAAAATCTCTAAAAGATTTACTTTCCTAATATCTTCATTAATAAAATCAATTTTGTGAAAGTTCTTTTCAAAAGTTTCTTTAATATTTTTATCAAAATCCAATGCTAGTAGAGTCTCAAATCCTGAATTTTCAAACCCAAGAGTTAGTCCACCTATACCTGAAAAAAGGTCTAATACTCTAATACTTATTTCAAACTCCAACCATAAATATATTGTTCATCAACTTTCTTTTCTAAATAATTAAAATGGATTAGTAAAAATTCATCTAGCTGGAGAACATTATCAACATCTAACTTATAGTATTGTTTTTTAACTATTTGAGGAATTATTAATTCATAAAGCCTATCTGATGTAAGTATGTTATTATTTTTTTTAATTAAAATTGAAACATATCTTATTATAATTTTTTTAAGTTTATTAGTTGAGATATTTCTTGGCTTTGAATAATTGGAATAATCAACCTTTTGAAAATTATAGACAAAATCTCCATAAAGAGTATTTTTTCTATTCAAACCTTGTGTACCAGACTTAACAGCCTGTCTTTGATATTCAATATTTTGGAGTTTTAAACCTGCGCTTTCACAAGCATTCATTACAGCTTTCCAAATTTTTATATCTCTGTTGTGAAAGGTAAATGAGCAAAATTTTTTAGGTTTTAAAACTCTATATATTTCACGAAAAACATTTGTCATTCTTATTTCATAATCTTCATATTTTTTTTCTCTGTAAGGGTCAAAAATAATTTCTTCTTCGTAATTTATTTCTTTTTGCAACCATGAATTCCAAAACATACTCAAGCCAAGATATGCTATGCTCTGGCCATATGGAGGATCTGTAAAAACATAATCAACACTATTTGCTTTGATGAACTGAAGTTTTTCTGAACTTTGATTATATATTTGTGAATTTTTTATATCTAAATCTAAATCCATTTTTCCTTTTAAATTTTTATAAAATCTATCTCTAAAGGTTTTAAATATATTTTTTTCAGTATGTATTTTGGGAACCCATAATTTGCTAACAACCCAGCCAGAACGACCAGTAACAGTTTTTTCATTTCCGGGAATCATTCTTGAAACAGATGATAACATCGATGAAAAACACAACATTAACATATCTTTAATATCATTATCTTTTATTTTTAAAATCTTATAATGAAAGATGCTCAAAATTAACAGAGCTCTATCAGTAAATAATTCGTTTATAGTCTGTCTTCCACTTCTCTTAACATATTGAAGAATATTATTAGTTGGATAAAAAAACTTTTTGCTATCTAAATTTGCTAATTCGAAAACTGCATTATTATATCTCTTAATATCATCTTTATTAACCTTCCTTATAAAAATTCCACACGAAAGGCATTCACCTTTTACCAAAGTAAATAACTCATTCTTCCAAATTGCATTTAAAATTGTTGCACTATCATTGCACTTTGAACATCTAATTTTATAATATTTAGAATAATGGTAAAAAGTATCATTGAAAATTTTTAAGAATTCATTTTCTAAAATAGATAAGTCTATTTTTTTTATAGTAGTTTTTGTTAATAAGCATGAAATGGGGTTTATATCAACACCAATAGCCTTTCTATTATTTTTAAGGGATTCAATTACAACAATGCCACTGCCTTGAAATGGATCAAGTACTAAATCACCATCATCTGTAAATTTCAGAATATAGTGACTTACAATATTATGTGCCTTTCTACCCCAATACCTATGAAGTAAATAATGAGGAGGATGAGATTTAGCTTTTAATTGACTGTTTTTGGACAATTTATGTCCATTGACAAGATTTAGATGATAACAATTTTAAATATTGTTCTTTGTTTGAAGAAAATTTTATTAATTTATTTTTATAATAAAGCTCTTCAAATTGGTTAAGTTTATTTTCTAATTGATTAATTAAGGAATTATTTAAAGATATCGATAAATTTATTTCGTCATAATTAATATATTTAAGATATTTGAAAACATGATTTGCTCTATCATTATTTTTAATTTTTGTAATTTTTTCATTTAAAAACCTTCTTATATCATGTAAGTTTTTTTCTTCTCTTAACTTTAAAA
>CACAIE010000080.1 GCA_902532475.1 uncultured SAR116 cluster alpha proteobacterium | reverse complement strand
CATTTTTTAGTAGTATTTCAATTAGATGGAATCTAGCTCTTATACCATTACAGTTCCATGTTATTATTTTCATTTTTTCCCCAGATTATTTTTAATTTTTATTCTGCATTTATTGGCATACCACGAAATGTACTGGCTGGAAGTTCTACATCAAATCGATGGTTCTGAAGTGTTACAACTATTTCAGTTCCAATTTGGTCAATAATCACCCACCTCCTTAATTGAAAAGGATTTAGAGAGAAGTCAAGTTGCAAATGGCCGTCTACATTTTCTTTTGAAGCTATTTTAATTTTTAATATACCATTTTTCTTTTTTGAAGATGTAATGTAACCATTTGGTGTTAAAGAGACATTATCTGAAAGAAATCTTGAGAAAGGCGTTTGTGACAAAGGGTAATTATTGCTTGTCTTTTCAACAATGTCTTGAACTATAACCCAATTTCCTCTGCCCACAACCAAAAGTGGTGATGGGGGTAGATATTCAAATCTGAACCCATGTTCTTTTTTAATAAATATTTTTCCTTGTGCAGAACCGCCATCTGATGAAATTTGAATGAAATCTGCAGTCATTGAAGAAATGTTGTTAAGCCATTTTTCTGCATTAGTAATATCTTCATTAGCTAAACAGACAAATGGGTAAAATATAAATAGAAGAATAAGAAAATTTTTATTAAACTGTATGATCATCAATTAAAACTTCTCTTTTCCCTACATGATTAGATTGGCTGACAACTCCTTCAGATTCCATTTTTTCTATAATTGTTGCTGCTCTGTTATAACCGATCTTTAAATGTCTTTGAATAAAACTTGTGCTGGCTTTTCTTTCTCTTGCAACCAGGGCAACAGCTTGATCATAAAGATTGTCATTTCCATTGGATTTCACTTCTTGCATATTTGTATTATTTTCTTCACGCTCAATAACTATCTCATCGTCATATTCAGGATCGCCTTGTTGTTTCAAAAAGTTTACAACACTTTCCACTTCTTCATCAGAAACAAAAGGACCGTGTATACGTGTTATTCTTCCTCCTCCTTCCATAAATAACATATCACCTTTCCCAAGTAGTTGTTCGCCTCCTTGCTCACCAAGGATAGTTCGGCTATCAATTTTTGAGGACACTTGAAAAGAGATTCTAGTTGGAAAATTTGCTTTTATTGTTCCAGTTATTACATCCACTGATGGTCTTTGAGTTGCCATGATCACATGTATACCTGCCGCTCTTGCCATTTGAGCTAACCTTTGGACGGCTGCCTCAATATCTTTTCCTGCGACAAGCATAAGATCAGCAACCTCATCGATTACTACTACAATTAAAGGAAGAGGTATTAAACTTATATCTTGATCTTCATAAATTGGTTTTCCAGTCTCAGGGTCAAAACCAGTTTGAACTCTATGAGATAATGTTTCACCATTTGTTTTAGCTAAAGCAAGCCTCTTATTGTAGCCAGTAATATTTCTTACACCTAATTTTGACATGGACTTATAGCGTTCTTCCATTTCTCGAACAGCCCACTTAAGTGCCATTACTGCTTTAGAAGGTTCAGTTACAACTGGGGTCAGCAAGTGAGGAATGCCATCGTATACAGACAACTCTAACATTTTTGGATCTACAAGAATTAATCTACAAGTTTCGGGTGTATGTTTGTAAAGAATAGATAAAATCATTCCATTTACCGCGACAGATTTACCTGAACCAGTTGTGCCTGCAACAAGTAAATGCGGCATGGATGCTAAATCTTTAACTATTGGTAAACCAGCTATGTCTTTTCCTAGTGCAACAGGGATATTAAATTTTGAATCTAACCAACTATCGCTCTCTAAAATTTCTCTTAACAATACAGTTTCTCTGTCTACATTAGGCAACTCAACACCAATTACATTTTGGCCAGGAACCACAGCAACCCTTACTGATACTGCACTCATAGACCTAGCGATATCATCAGCTAAGCTTACAACTCTTGAGGTCTTTGTTCCTGGGGAAGGGTTTAAGTCATATCTGGTTACAACTGGTCCAGTTAGAGCTGTTGCTATGTCACCTCGTATTCCAAAATCATCTAAAACATTTTCAAGCATTCTTGAGTTAGAATCTAGAATATCGTCAGATGGTCCTCCCATGCCAAATGTTGGAGGATTTAATAATTCAACTGCTGGAAGCCTGTAACCATTTGAGGTTTCTAAGTTAAGTGATGTTTGCCTAGGTTTTTGTTTCGGCCTAGAACGTATGTTAGTTATTCCTTTATCTCGATTGCTAATTATAGGCTCTATTCTTTTTGATCTTCTTGAAGCAGGTTTTCTTTTATCATTTTGAACTAAAGTTTTGAATAACAGGCCGAGTAAAAAATATAAAATCGAGTATAAAGGTTGAATAAATATTTTTATTATAACAACTTCCTTCTTAGAAGCTGTGCAACTCCATAAGTAAAGAGGTAAGCCAATAATGAAAAACAAAACTAAAAAGGGCCAATTGCCACCTTGCAAGTACCCAAATGCCCAGTTTTCTTCTAATTCAGGAAGGAAAGAGTTTAATACGTGACCTGATGCACCGCCAACTCCTTCAGGAAGAAAAATTGATTTATATTGAAGATTAGATAAAATTATTGATACTAGGATTAAGGAAGGAATTAATAAAACAAGTCTAATACGTTTTTTATTTATTCTTTCATTTCTTAGAAATTTAAAACCCCAAAAAAAACCAAATATACAAATAAAGATGCTTGTAGCACCAAATATATGAAGTAAAACCCCTGATAAATTTGAACCATAACTTCCTAATAAATTAACTGCATCTTTAGTAGATGATTTAAAATAATATATTGGATCATTGGGGTTAAAACTCCAAATAGAAATCACAATTGAAAATGTAATTATTATTATAATGATTCCCAAAACCTCACTGAGGCGAGATTTAAAAAATTCTTTAAAACCTTTTGGTAAAAAAGATTTACTGTTGGACGATTCAATATCATTCATTGTATTTCAAGCAATCCCTTGGATATTTTTTTTAGTGCTAAATCAGTAATTTTAGCATCATTTACCAACGCAATTCTTATATAATTTTTACCCGGGTTATTATCCCCATTTGAATAAGCCATATACCTACCAGGCATTACTTTAATGCCATAATTTTCCCATAAATATTTTGTAGTGACCAAGTCATCATCTACAGGTATAAAATTAAAAAACCCACCTTGAGGTTTTTTAATCTTTAAAATTTTTTCAGAAATTTCAAAGTTTTTATCGTAGTACAGTCTATTCTTTTTAACATGCTCTTCATCCTTGTATAAGGCTTGAGCTACTCTAAGTTGAGGTTCAGAAATTGCTACACCCCCATTGGCTATTAACTTTCTATACATGGAAATTATATTTGAATCTCCAGCAATAAAACCAGCTCTTAGTCCTGCTGAAGAAGATCTTTTTGAAAGTGAATGAAATATTATAACCCCTTTGCTTCCTCCTCCAATTTTCTCTAAAGCTTCAATTGTACCTATAGGAGGCAAATTATCTTGTCTATATATATCTGCATAACATTCATCAACACACAATAATATGTCATATTTTCGGCAAATATTAATTGTGTTAATTAACCAGTCCATTGAGGCACAAGCCCCTTGAGGGTTAGAAGGAGAACACACATACATAATTGAAGCTTTCTGGAGAACTTTTGGTTCAATTTTGCTTACTTGAGGAAGCCAGCCTGTTGAATGATTTGTATCCATCCATACAATTTTTTTATTTGCTGCAATTGCACCGGCTCTCCACGCGTGGTAAAAAGGGTTGGTAACCAAACTCAAGCTTTTTTCTTTGTTTCCACCTTTCAAAAGTAACCCGATTTGGAAAAGTGGGGCTCTTGTTCCTGGTACAGGGTTGATTTCGTCATCAACATCGAGAAAATCAGCAGCTTTTGGATATCTATTTGCGATATATTCTGCAACGCTTTCACGAAAATATCTAGTCCCATTGCTTGGTGTGTATTTTCTCCAATCACTGTGATATTTGTTGAAAACTTCTTTTACAAATAGAGGTGGTGAAAGTTTTGGTTCGCCAACAGTCAACAATATAGGTTCTGAATCTTTTGGTGGATTAATATTTGACAATAAATCAGTTAACTTTCCAAACATCCAGTCATTGAAAATTGAAAATTCAGGGTTAAACATCAAATTCCTGCTTATTAAAATTATTTAGATAATATAATGTCTCTTTTGCTTGTGCTAGTGTGAAATGAATAGGAGTATATGTAAACTCAAACTTTTTATATAGTTTTTATTTTATGGCAAATGAAAATAAGATTTTTGATATAGTTTTATATGGTAATGGGCTAACTGCTAAATCAGCAGTTTTATCATTATCTAAATTAGGATTTTATCCTACTTGGGTAAGCAATGATATTATTGATTACTATAAAGACGATAGAACAACTATGCTATCACCACAGTCTTTAGATTTTTATAAAAAGCATAATTTGCATGAAATCAAAAAGACTGCTTTCCCCTCAAATAAAATGCACATTAAGTCTAAATACCAAAAAGGATTTACTGTGTTTGAAGATGAGGTTCATAATAACCCACTTTGTTATTTGATAGAAAATAATATACTCCATACAGAATTAAACATTCTAATTTCAAAGGAAATAAAAGAAAAAAAAATAAATAATATTATAGGAGATATTAAAGATATTTCCTTAAGTCAGAATTATTCAGAAATTATTTTGAAATCAGGTAAAAAAATCAAAGCATTATTGGTTATTGGGGCAGATGGTTCTAGTTCAATGGTAAGGAAGTTAACTAAAATAAAAACTCTAGAAATCGGGATCAAGAAATATGGTTTAGTCTCTCTAATTGAGCATAATCAAAACTATCCTAATGTATCTTGGCAGATGTTTTCAAAAAATGGAATTCTTGCCTTTCTGGCCAAGGAAAACCGAACCAACAATAAAAGTGTTTCTTCTTTAATTTGGTCATTAAACAAAACTCAAATGGAAAATCAATTAAACTTGTCAACAGCAGACTTTATCAAAAATATAAAGAAAGAATTCG
>CACAIE010000079.1 GCA_902532475.1 uncultured SAR116 cluster alpha proteobacterium | reverse complement strand
TTCAGCTCCAGATTTTAGAATTAAAAAAAATCCTTTCCAGAAAAACAAAATTTTAATTAAAAAGTTGAAATTTCATAGCCTACTTTTTTACAATCATGATAAATATCAGGCTTTGAAACGCTTATTCTTAAATCAGACACTTTTTTCAATTTTTTTAGGTATATAAAAATACGATTAGTTAATGTTTCCACTAAATTAAAATGTTGACTTGAAGAAATTTTGTTAATTTCTCTATATATCAAATCATAGTTCAAAGTTTCATCAATTTTGTCATTTATTGGTTCAACTTCATTTGATAATTTTAATTCAATACTAATAATTACCCTTTGAGGGTGTTTTTTTTCATGTTCATTTACGCCTATCCTACAGGGAATATCGATTTCTTTGAAAAAAATTTTTCTTGTTATTTTTTTTGGCTTATCCATTAATCCTCTTTTCTAAAGAAATGTTGCATCTCTTTTTTGGGGTGACAAATGTGCACCTCCATCAACCAATATTGTCTCTCCAGTTATGCTTGATGTTTTTATTAAGAATGTTATTGCATTAAATATATCTTGTTGGGAAGAGCCCTTCAACAATGGGTTCAATTTTTGGATTCTTTCAAAATCTTTCAAGCTATGTTCAGGGTTAGGCAAAGTAATTCCTGGAGCTACACCATTTACTCTTAACTTAGGAGCGTAAGACAAAGCCGCCAATTTAGTTAGGCCTAACAAAGCAAATTTAGATAAAGTGTATGTAAAGTGATCAGCATTAATTCCAAATAGCTTTGCATCAAGCATATTGATAACATTTCCGTTAATCTTTTTTGATAAGTTATTATAAAGAGACTTGGTTAGTAGTGCAGGTATTTTGAAATTAGCATGCATATGAGTTTCAAGAGTTTCTTCCTCAAAATCCTTTCCCTCATCATATAAAAAAGCTGATGCATTATTTATCAATGTAAACTGCTTGATTTCTTTGTCATTTAGGCAACTTCTCAAAGCTAACTTAATTAATTCATTTGCAGCTGATTGATTCAAAATCTCTTTTTTAATTAGATCAACTTTTCCACCTTCGTTGATAATTTTTTCTTTGGTGACATTGGCTTCAGCTTCAGATTGATTATAGTGAAGTAAAATTTTCAAACCCTTTCGTGCAAGATTTAGCGCTACCAAACTACCTAGCCTTTTGCCACCGCCAGTAATCAATACAGCACCTCTTTTCATATTATTTTCTGTTTTAATTTTTTTTGGGTTACCATTCATACTTTTTAAGATATATTTAGTTTTATTTCTTTCAACTATAAACTAGGAACAATCCAATCAGGGGAAATTTTTGTTTTCTTAATTGCATTCATATAATCATAATTTTTGAATAATCCATGTTCAGTAACTAAAACTGTTGAAATTTGTGCAGATAAGCCTCCAAGTATGTCTGTATGCAAACTATCGCCAATCATAACGATTCTTTTTAAATGAATTCGTTTGTTAGCTATATTATAAATTTGATTAATAGCCATTTTATATATATCAAGATGCGGTTTACCAAAATATTCAATTTTAATATTTTTAGATTTTTTAAATCTTAAGCTCCAAAAACCTGGCTCAAAAGAAAACCCTGTGTTTTGTGGCGCGATCATGTCAGGGTTGCCAACTAAAATAGTTGTATTTTTATTTTTAAGGTAATTTTCAAGAATGTTTTGATTGTGATTATTCCAACACTCAGATCCTAAATATATAAAACCTTGACAATCGTTTGCAAAGTCCATTTTTTGACCTAAGATAAATCCATTAGCTCCTAACTCACTTAAATCTGAATTGGGCGAACCTATAACTCCCCAAGTTTTCTCTTGGTGTTTAGAAAGATATGATTTTAACAAGTCTCTACTAGATATGACATGAGTTTCATTTAATGGAAGGCCCCAACTTTGGAATAAATTTACCTTTTTGAAAGTGGGATAAGAAGCTCCATTTGTAAGAACGATTAAAATTTTATTTTTTTTTCTAAGCTCTGATAAAACCTCAAAAACTCCATTGATAATTTTGCCTCCAACATTTAACACTCCATATGAATCTAAAATAAACGCGTCAAATTCATCAACTATATCAATAATTGAATTAACCTTATTGGCTTTACCTTCTCTTAAAGGTTTGGGTAGGAAAGGTCTTTGAGTTTCATAAAGATTTATTATTTCTTTAGTTGAAATGTTTCTGTTAGTACTTATTTTGAAGTCTGATGACATAAAGGATTTTGATGAAATTGTATCTATTTTTATGTTTTTTTATAAATTTTTATAAACTATTTGATTATATAATAATACAATATTAAAAGTTAGTTTCAGAAAAATAAATATTATTTTCGGCACGGAGTAAAAAATGACAAAGATGACAACTGAGGAAGCTTTTGTAAAAGTTCTTCAACTCAATGGCGTTAACCAAGCCTTTGGAATAATTGGTTCAGCTTTTATGCCTATATCTGATCTATTTCCAAAAGCGGGTATCAAATTTTGGGATGTTGCACATGAATGTAATGGTGGATATATTTGTGATGGCTATACTAGGGCCTCTGGTAAAATTGCAATGTGCATTGCACAAAATGGCCCGGGAATTACTAACTTTGTCACTGCAATAAAAACTGCTTATTGGAATCATACTCCAATGCTACTAGTAACCCCTCAAGCAGCCAATAAAACAATAGGTCAAGGAGGTTTTCAAGAAGTTGAACAAATGGCACTTTTTAAAGATATGGTTTGCTATCAGGAAGAAGTCAGAGATCCTTCTAGAATGGCTGAGGTATTAAACAGGGTTATTGAAAAGTCAATTAGAGGTTCTGCACCCGCACAAATTAATGTACCAAGAGATTTATTTTGTAAGGTTGTTGATATTGAAATCCCCAAAGTTGTTAGATTTGGAAAATCTAAACCAAATGAAAATGACATTATTCAAGTATCTAACCTTCTATCAAAATCTAAGTTTCCTGTGATTTTGTCAGGTGCTGGAGTAGTATTATCAAACGCTATTTCCGAATGCGTTGAATTAGCTGAAAGACTCGATGCTCCTGTTTGTTGTGGATATCAACATAATGACAGTTTTCCTGGAAGCCATCCATTGTCTTCAGGACCGCTGGGTTATAATGGTTCTAAAGCAGCAATGAATCTAATTTCAAAAGCAGACGTAGTTATAGCTCTTGGCACAAGGTTAAACCCTTTTTCTACATTGCCTTGTTATGGAATAGATTATTGGCCAAAAAATGCAAAAGTCATTCAGGTTGATATCAATCCTGACAGGATTGGCCTTACAAAAAAAATCACTCTAGGTATCAGTGCTGATGCAAAGGTAACTATAAATGAAATTCTTAGTAAGTTAGATCATAATGCTGGAAATCAAAATCGGGAAAATAGAAAAAATATAATCGCAAAAACAAAATCTCATTGGCTTCAAGAATTATCTAGTATGGATAACGAAGATGATGACCCAGGCACTACTTGGAATAAAGATGCAAGAGAAAGGGAACCCAACAGAATGAGCCCAAGAATGGCATGGAGAGCCATTCAATCTGCAATGCCAAAAAATGCAATCATTTCTTCTGACATAGGAAATAATTGTGCCATTGGAAATGCTTACCCTTCTTTTGAAGAAGGAAGAAAATACCTTGCACCAGGGCTCTTTGGTCCTTGCGGATATGGTTTTCCTGCAATTATAGGCGCAAAAATAGCCTGTCCAGATACTCCGGTAATTGGCTTTGCTGGTGACGGAGCGTTTGGTATTTCAATGAATGAAATGACCTCATGTGGTCGTGAAGATTGGCCTGGAATTACTATGATCATATTCAGAAATTATCAATGGGGCGCTGAAAAAAGAAATACTACTCTTTGGTACAGCAATAATTTTGTCGGAACAGAATTAAATCCTGATTTCAGCTACGCGAAAATTGCTGAAGGTTTTGGTTTAGTTGGAGTCCAAGTCAAATCAATGGAAGAACTGTCTTTAGCTTTAAGAAAAGCATGCGAAGACCAGTCCAAAGGAATAACAACTTTTATTGAAGTTATCCTTAATCAAGAATTAGGTGAACCCTTTAGAAGAGACGCCATGAAAGCGCCTGAAATTGTTGCAGGAATTGATAAAAACGATATGTCTAAACAAGCTTTGTAGTAGTTAAATAGAAGCTAAAGTTAAAACAGACGCTGAGATGATGTCTTCTGTAGTAGCTCCTCTTGAGAGATCGCAAACAGGTTTATTAAAACCTTGAAGAAATGGTCCTATTGATTTGAAGTTACCAAATGATTGACAAAGCTTATAAGCTATATTACCCGCATCTAATGAAGGGAAAATTAAAACATTCACATCTCCAGAATGCTCTATGCCCTTCATTTCAGCAATTTCTCTTGAAAGAGCTGCATCTGCTTGAATAGGACCATAGGCTTGAATACCTTTTCTGACTAAACTCTCAGTAACATTTCTTACCATCTTAACAGATTCTCCTTCACCTGAAGCTAGTGTTGAAAATGAAAGAAGAGCAAGTTTCGAATAACCTAAAAGTTTATTAGCTATAGCTGAAGCACTGATTGAAATGTCGTGTAAAATTTCTTCACTAATTAAAGAATTAACTGCACAATCTGCAAAAATATATTCACTTCCATTTGGAGACACCATTAAAAAATAACTTGAATGATGTTTCAACTTCTTTGTGATCCCTACTGTAAGGGAAACAGCCTCTATAACCCTCTTTGTAGGGTTCATCGCTCCAGCTATCATTGCATCGGCCTGGCCTAAAGACAGAACAGCTCCCGCTAAATAAAGGGGCTTCATAAGAAGCTTTTCTGCAATACTGTATTTAATGTTTGGTCTTTGCTTTTTTATTGTTTCTATATGTGATGATGTAATTCTAGTATTTTCTAACCAAACTATTTGGGCTAATTTTTCTTTAGTTAAAAAATTAGCAGCATCAAGAATCCTTTGATCATCTTTCTCTGGAAAAACTATTTTATAATTTTTCTTCCTTGCTGTTTCAAATGCTCTATCTAATAATAACATAATATTCTAAACAATTTTTTTAAGGTTATCATAATGGGTGATGATATAAAAATAAATCGTGGTCTTAAAGGGATATATTTTGAAAGATCTGGAATTTCGGACATTAATGGCTCTGAAGGTAAATTAACTTATCGAGGATATTCAATTGATGATCTAGCTAAAAACGCAAGCTTTGAAGAAGTAAGCTATCTTATCATCTATGGAGAATTACCTAATACAAAAGAACTCAAAAGTTTTGATGAAAAGTTAAAATAT
>CACAIE010000078.1 GCA_902532475.1 uncultured SAR116 cluster alpha proteobacterium | reverse complement strand
AATTCTGAAATCATAACTTTTTTTGATGCTTTAACTTCTTGGCCTTTCTTTTGAATTAAGTTATCTTTTTCTAGAATTTGTTTTTGCTTTTGGTTTGAAACATCGCTAGCTAGTTTTTTTTCTTCTAGTTGTTTTGTGTTATTGTTTGATTGGTATAAACTATTATTAATTAATCTATTATTAACAATATTTATCTCATTGTTTTTTTGATTGTTTGAACAAGATATTAAAAAAAAACAGGTCAACAACCTAATAACATTACATAATAATTTGTTTTCCATAGAAAGTTAAAACTAGTTAAATTTTGTAAAAGCTATAATTTATATGAATACTAAATACTCTAATTCAAAGAAAGCACAATTAAAAGAAATCCCTGGTGGATCTTTAACAATTATTGGCACTCCTATAGGTAATATCATGGATTTATCTCCAAGAGCCATAAATAAATTTGAAGAAGCTGATTTGGTTTTATGTGAAGATACTAGAATAACAAAAAAATTAGCGAATTTAAGAAACTTTAAAATTAAAAAGCTGGTTTCTTTTAATAATTATAATGAAAAATACAAACAAAAATATGTTTTGGATAAAATAAAAGAAGGTAAAAATATAGTTTTAACTGGTGATGCGGGCATGCCCTTAATTTCTGATCCTGGTTTTAGTTTGTTGAAAGGATGTATTGAGAATAATATTAAAATTGATAATGTTCCAGGCCCTTCTGCTTCAATTGCTGCACTGGTTGTTTCTGGTTTAAGCACTCAAAACTTTTATTTTGCTGGTTTTCCAAACAAAAAAAAACTTGCACGCATTAATGAACTAAAACAGTTAATTAATATAAATGCTACACTAATATGGTATGAATCTCCCAAGAGACTTCTCGGTTTTCTTAAAGATTTAAAACTTGTGTTTGGAAACAGACAAGCTGTAATTGTTAAAGAATTAACAAAATTATATGAAGAGGTTTTAAGGGGTGACCTTTTTAGCCTAATTTCTGAAATTGAAAAAAGAAAACAGCTTAAAGGAGAATATGTTGTTCTTCTTGAAAAACCTGTTATATCAGTTATTAAATCCTTAAATGATGATATTAAAAATCAAATATCTGCGCTCCTTAAAACAAAGACTCTAAGATCCGTAGTAGAAATCTTGGTTAACAAAACAAATTTACCTAAAAACATCATTTATAATGCTGCTTTAGAAATTAAAAACAATAAACCAATTAATTAATGTGTTCCATTTTCTAATGAAAACACTATGGACAATTTTATTATATTCATTATAAATTAAGTTTAAATTATTAGTGAGTTTTTAAAATGATAAGCACCATAACTTTATTAAACAAAAAACAGTTTTTTTTATTTTTTCTTAGTTTGGCAGTTTTAAGCACTCTATTAAAAGGATGTGCACCTGCGGCGATTACAGCAGGGATTGCGGGTGTCACTGCCTCAGAATCTGAAAAGGGGTTGGGTACAACAATTAATGATACTATCATACATGCCTCAATTACTGAAACCATGTTTAAAAAAGATGTTAACAAATATATTGGTATCAACATAAATGTGGATGATGGTATTGTATTATTAACTGGAAAAGTTGATTCTCCAGAAACAAGAATTAACGCTACAAGGATGGCTTGGGAACCAAGGGGGGTTGTAGAGGTTATTAATGAAATACAAGTAACACAAAAAACTTCAATTAAAGATAAAGCTAAAGATCTAGCTGCCTCAACTTCAATAAGAGGAAATTTGGTTGCTGACAAAAACATTAAATCTGTAAATTTTAATGTTGATGTAGTCAATGGAGTTGCGTATCTCAGTGGTGTTGCTAGAAGCGAAAAAGAAATGAATTTGGTTCTAGCTTATACAAAGGAAACTCGATATATAAATCAATTAGTTAATTATATTCAACTTTCTGAATCACTTAGCCAATAGTGAAAAAAAAATGAAATTAAATGTTGGCTTTCAAATGGACCCAATTGAAGGTCTGAATGTAAGCGAAGATAGTACACTTGCTATAATGCTTGAATGTTTATCCAATAAATATAGGATATGGCAATTTCAACCCAGTGATGTTTCTTATCTTAATGGGCGTGTTTTTGCTGATGCTAAACATATTTTTGAGATCAACGAAAGCAAAACCCCATTTTTCAAATCAAGTAAAAGAGAAAAAATTAATCTTGAAAGTTTAGATATGATTTTTGTAAGACAAGACCCCCCATTTGATATTTCTTACATAACTTCAACTTATCTTTTGGAATATATTGAAAAAAAAGTAAAGATTATTAATAAACCATCAGAAATTAGAAACTCCCCAGAAAAGTTGCTATTAAACAAATGGCATGATTTAACACCAAAAACATTAATTTCAAGAAATTTTAATGAAATATATGATTTTAAAAAAAAATATAAAGATATAATTGTAAAGCCATTATATGGAAATGGTGGTCATGGTGTTATTCTTATCAAGAAAGATGACAAAAACTTCCATTCACTGATAGAAATGTTCATGGAAAGAAATAATGAACAATTTATTTTACAGGAATTTATACCTGAAATTACAAAAGGTGATAAAAGAATTATCCTTATTAATGGTCAGCCATTAGGCGCGATTAACAGGATTCCTGGAGATGATGACGTTAGAGCAAACCTACATGTTGGCGGAAAAGCGCACAAAACAAGTCTTTCAAAAAAAGAAAAAGATATTTGTAAAACTATAGGTCCTTATTTAAAGAAAAAGGGTCTGTTATTTGTTGGAATAGATGTTATTGGCGGCAAATTAACAGAAATAAATGTAACTTCTCCAACAGGGTTAAAGGAAATTTATAAACTAAACAATGTGAATCTAGCAAAAAATATTCTGGGGTTGTTTTAAATTATAACTTAACAAAGCATTGGACCTAAATTTTTACCGCCCAAAACATGTGCATGTAGGTGCGGTACTTCTTGGTTGCTATCAGGACCACAATTGATAATAATTCTATACCCATTGTTTAATATGCCCTTTTTCTTTGCAACACTAAAAATTGATCTACAAAAATTTGCTATTTCTTTGTCTGATGCATTCTTAGAAAAAGATGAAAAGTCTTTATATTTGTTTTTTGGGATTATTAAAGCGTGAACGGGGGCTTGTTTATTGATGTCTTCAAAAGATAGTGTATATTCATCACTTTCTATTTCTTTGCATTTAATTTCTTTATTAAGAATTTTATTAAAAATATTTTTTTCATCATAATTATCCATAGTTTATCTCTTTTTCGTTAATTTAGTTTTTTATAGTAATAAACACCCTTAACAAAATCTTCTGAAACCATTGCATAAAAGGGGTTTTCTCCAAATTTTTTGTAACCATTTTGTTCATAAATTTCAATGGCTCTGTTTTGTGTTTTTCTCACATCTAAAGTAATAACAAAAAACCCTATTTGCTTAACAAATCTTTCAGCAAATAGAATAAGTTTTGGGGAAATACCGTGTCCTCTGGCCCATGGAGCAAGAAAAAAAGTTGTAAGTATACAAGTTTTATTTTGAGCTTCATTGTTTTTGGAGGGTTTAATTATTTGACATGAACCTGCAACAACGTTGTCTAATCTTCCGATAATTAGTTCTCTTTCAGGAATTGTTAGAACACCTTTCCAATAGTTTTCTAGAACTTTCCTTGAAGGTACCTTTAACCATCCAAAACCCCCACCTTCAATAATGGCTGACTCAGTAGCATCACATAAATCATCTAAGTCACCAGGTTTCAAATCTGATATTCTTTCTATTTTTATTTTGGGTGGTGGGAATAGTTTTGATTCTTTTATCAATTTTTACCTTACTTTTCTAATTAAAGGGGTTCTTTAGTTTTTATTTTGTTTTGCTTTTTCAATAATATACTTACTTATTTCAAACAACTGATCTTCTTTAAGCCATCTAATATTATTATTCAAAACATTAGTCAGCAAGGTGGCATTTGGTCCTAGTTTTATGGTGTTAATTTTAATGTTTGTAGCTGAAACTTTAGCTAAGTATTTAAGTTCCTCGACATCATCCCAAATAAGTCCTAAATGGGCGCAAATCAATTCAACCATACCATCGGTAGGTCTGCCACGTTTTCCATTTTCAATCATTGATAAATATGCTGTTGATATTTTTAGATTACTTGAAAGTTCGGTTAAACTTAATTTTTTTTTCTTTCTTAAGCTTTTTAATTTTAATCCAAAAGGTGTCATTCAATTATAGGTTTTTCTAAGGCATATATAAAAAGCCCCGTCCCCTCCATCTTTGCGAGCTGCAGCACTATATATATAAACCATCTCTGACAGGGGACTATTATTTAACCAAACAGGAATACTTTGCTTTATTTTTCCTTTGCCTTGATTGCCTTTTCCTGAAATCACAAGTAGGTTTCTTTTGTTCATATAATAATTATCTTTTATAAATTTTGTAAAAACAATTTCCGCTTCTTTTATTTTATATCCATGAAGGTCTAGCTTTGAATTTATATTTAGATTACCAGCTCTCATTTTCTTTATACTACTTCTATTTACACCGAGTGTTTTGTTTTCGTTAGAAAGGTTAACTGGTTTTTTATTATTAATATTTATTTTTGCATTAGTGTTAACTTTTTTAAAGTTTGTATCTACATGATTTAGTTTTTTATTTTCAGTGGTTTTTCTTTTTATTTTTTCAGAAAAGGTTTTAGTTTTACTGTTGTTTATATTTAGTTCTCTTGTAGACTGTTTAACCAGATCCCATAATTCATTGTCAGATGTTTTTTCGTTTGATTCTTTCAATTTTTTCTCTGTTTCTAATCATAAGCAATGTCAGTTTCGACTAACTTCCAATTAGGGTTGTTGGTTGATATATCTCTTTCAAAAACCCACTTGTCTTTAATTGTTTCTGGTTTTTTTCTGTTACCATAAACTATCTCATCTTTTCTATCTGTAATAAACTTAATCTGTTCAGAAACAATTTTTAATGTGATAGATGCAACATTATCAATAAGATTTACATCTATTATTTCAACACTTTTAAATGATTTTATTTCAACATTTTGAAGTTCCTGTTTGGCCTCTCTTTCAGAAATTGATTTGGTAAAGTTCTTAAATAATTCATAGTCTAATAGTGGTCTTAGTTTTTCAAGATCGCTATCCGAAAAGGCATCAATTATTATTCTAAACGCGTTTTTTGCTCCACTAATAAATTCATCTTCAGAAAAGGATGGGTCTGCATCTTTCAGTACTTCTATACCCTTACCACTAACCTTTTTTTGATCCAACCGAATCACATTTCTTGTTTCTGACACATTTTTTTCTTTATGGTTTTCATCGTTTTTTAAATCTTCACCATAGCCCGACCTGTCTCCAAGAAGGTTTTTTAATCGAAAC
>CACAIE010000077.1 GCA_902532475.1 uncultured SAR116 cluster alpha proteobacterium | reverse complement strand
ATTGGGTCTTAGTTATCTTAATTAATGCCAGTGCTAGATGTTTACCTGTCCTAGGACCATAACCACCTGAAGTTGTGAAGCCCACGCATCTGTTATTTTCATAAACCGGTTCATCATGTAACAACAACGGTTTACCAGATACATCTAAAAGTACCAATCGTTTGCCAATGCCATCTTGTTTTTGAGTAATTAGTCGCTCCTTACCCTGAAACTCCTTATTCCAGTCAATGGAAAAGTTAAGACCTGCCTCAAGCGGAGTGATGTCTGGATTTAGATCATGCCCCCAATGCAGAAAGCCTTTCTCAATCCGGCAACCATCAAGTGCATAAAGACCCATTGGAAGTGCTCCCTGATCACGAAGAGCTGCATAAACTTTTGGAGCGTCATCATTCCTAACTTCTATTTCCCAACCCAGTTCCCCAACAAAACTCAGACGTGTTGCAGTGCAGGCCTTGCCCATGATAGTTATTGATGTAATCGAGGCAAAGCCTTTATCCTGCCAATTTCTGTCTAAAGACCTCAGAATTTTCCGGCTCATTGCACCCATTACGCCAATAACAGAGAAATTTTCTGTGGTATCTTTAATTTTGACGTCACCTTTAAGATTGCGACGCAACCAACCGCGGTCACGCCAACGTGTTGCAGCTCCAGATGTTATCCTGATAATATTATCTTTTCGTCTTGAGATAGTCACATCGGCTTCAATTCCACCCTTTGAGTTGAGCAAGGTCGAGTAAATCGCTCGGTTCAATGGCCGATTGAGGTTGGCTGTAGCAAGTCGATCGAGTGCTGTCAAAGCATCACACCCGGTTAAATCTATTTTTGTAAATGGTGATAGTTCAATCAGTACTGCACCATGTTTCATTTCCCTAGCTTCACGTTTAACAATTGGCCACCATAGCTGGTCCTTAACAGCATAAGGCAATCGTTTTTCGCTTTCGTCTCTAGAAAACCATAACGGTCGTTCCCAAGAAGCGGTAACACCAAAATGCGCTTCGTCTTGAGCCCAAGAATCATAAAGGGCAGATTGGCGCAAATCTCTTCCTGCAGTCGGTTGTTTATATGGCCAGTGCAAATCAAAATGAGCTGATACTGCTTCTATCATTCGAGCTTTCATGTGACCATCATTTGCAGTCAAAGGATCAATTCTACTGAGGTCTACCTCCCATGCATCTTGTTCGGGTTCACCGTCAACAATCCATTCCGATAAAGTTTTACCGACACCTGCCGAAGACATTATTCCAAGTGAATTCATTCCAGCTGCAACAAATAACCCATCAATATCTGGCGCTTTCCCAATCAAGGGCTTGGTATCACAGGTAAAACTTTCAGGTCCGTTCATATAAAATTGTACCCCTGTGTCAGCGAGGGCTGGGATCAATTTCAGAGCATCTTGCATATAGGGAGTAAACCAATCCCAATTTTCAGCCATCTCAAGAAACGGTATATTACCTTGCGGGCCAAAAGCATCCCAACAAGTGGCATTTGGTTCAAAGACACCAATGAGCAATTTCCCTGCATCACCTTTGATATAAAGATTTCGGTCAAGATCACGGATCACTGGGAAGTGCTCAAATGCAGGATTTGGTTCTGTTACTATATACATATGCTCTACAGCTTGGATAGGTAGCGGAAGGCCAACACTAGCGCCTAGAGGTTTTGACCATGCGCCAGTTGCTAGAACCACAGTGCCAGCATGAATTACATCGCCATTTTCCATTGCGACCCCTATCACAGTATTACCTTTTTTAATAAGGTGCGATACTAGGGCGCCTTCACAGATTTCAACACCTTTTTGTTTAGCGCCTTTAGCATAAGCCATGCAGAGGTCAACAGGGTTTACGCTGCCATCTTCAGGCAATTCCATGGCTAACGTAATACCATCGGTACTCAAACATGGTAGCGCCTGACCAAGGTTTTTATTGTCTAACATCGAAGGGTGCAAACCTAAATTTCTCCCCACTGCGGCAATGCGATGGATTTCATTATGTCGTTCCAGCGCTCGTGCAAACCAATACCCACCCGTTCTGCGATACCCCGTTGCTTGACCAGTTTCATCTTCCAGTTGAGGGAATAAGTGGATAGCGTAAGTGGCAAGTTTTGTCATATTCGGTGTTGCCCTGAGGGGGCCGACTATCCCAGCAGCATGCCAGCTAGTGCCAGAGGTGAGTTGATTGCGTTCAAGTAGCAGTATTTTACTTTTTTTTCCTGAACTCATACGGTGGCCTAGGTGATAGGCTACACTGAGACCAATCGCCCCACCGCCGATGATGATGACATCATAATGATCAGAAGAAATTTGCATCTGGTGTTTCTTCCTTTCTTCGGCGAATATAGGCCTGCAATTCTTCGTCAATGTCTTGCTCAAGCCCTGGATCTTGATACTCTTTAAGTCTTTTCTTCCAAAGAGTATTAGCACGTTGCGTCATATCCAAGGAACCATCAGTCGACCATTGTTCGAAAGAATTGTTATCGGCCAGATCTGGGCGAAACAAGGCTGAGAAAAAATTGGCTTGTGTATGTTCTGAGCCAAGGAAATGCTGACCAGGGCCCGTTGATGCAATCGCCTCCATGGCCTGAGCGTTTTCGCTTAGGTCAATTCCTTGGAAAAACCTCCCAATCTTTCCGCATAGATCGGCATCTATCATGGTTTTTTCAAAACTGGTGACAAGTCCGCCTTCAAGCCAGCCCGTAGCATGGTTAATCAAATTTGCTCCTGCAAATAGACTCATCATTAATCCCCAAGTGCCTTCTTGCTGGGATTGAGCATCAGCCTTTTTTGATGATGATAATGTCCCCACTGTATGAAATGGAACAGCAAGGCGACGCGCTAATTGCCCTGCAGCTAGGACCATCTGACCGGCTTCTGGTGTGCCAAAGGTTGGTGCACCTGATTGCATCGACATGGTTGACGCGAAAGAGCCCATTAGGCATGGCGCACCTGGTTTGATCAATTGCACAAGGCACATTGTGGCCATCGCCTCCGCCAGCACCTGAGCTAGAGTTCCGGCAACAGTTGATGGACTCATTGCCCCGGTTAACGTCCATGGAGTGCATGCAACGGGTTGACCTGCACGGGCATAGGTTTTCAGTGCACCAGACATATGCGCATCCATGACCAGTGGTGCATTAGTATTAGATACACAATAGAGGACAGGATTTTTATCTACCACTTCATCACCAAAAACAATCCGCGCCATATCTATTGCATGACTGGCTCGTTCAGCTCCAATTAAAGCTCCCATAAACGCCCGATCCGACCAGCGAATATGGGCATAGAGCATATCGAGATGACGTTTGTTGGCAGGCAGGTCAACCGGTTCGCAAACGACACCACCAGAATGGTGCAAATAAGGTATCGTCTGGTGCAATTTGACCAAATTGACAAAATCATCATATTTTGCATATCGCCTACCCTGATCTTCGTCATGAACAAAAGGCGGTCCCCATGACGGGCATAAAATGCTTGCCGTTCCACCAATACGAACTGAATTTTCTTGATTGCGTGCCAATTGAATGAATTCAATTGGTGCTGTAGCCATTATGGTCTGGCGACAAAACCCTGGGACAAAACGAACCCTTTCACAGTCCACATCACATCCGGCTTTAGCAAAAATATCTAGAACTTCCTTGTCGCCACGGAACTCCATGCCGGTTTCAGAAAGAATACGCTCCGCATTGGCTTCAATTACTTGAAGCCCTTCTTCGGATAGAGCAGGTAAGCATCCAATTTTACGATCAATAAAAGGTAATCGCGGCAGATCTTGCCTTTTCACTCTGTTTTGAGCAGAGATTCTACGTTTACGTCGTTGGTTTGGCATAAAAGCTATTTCTCATTTAATAACAACTTTAACTCTTTCACAAAAAATCGCAAAGATAATACATTGTTAAACTTCATGAGGGTCAATTTAAAAATATTTCTGAATTGAAGATTGCGTTATTGTTTAAAGGGAATTTGACAACAGTATATATTTTAGTAGGATATTATTAATCAGGAAGAAGGCTATAATGAGTCTTAAGAAGGTTATTATCACTGGAGGTTGTGGAGATATTGGATTTGCAACCGGGAAGCTTTTTCAATCAAAAGGTTTTGAAGTTGTTTTGACTGGAATTAATGAAGAAGAAATCAATTCTAGACCCAAAATAGAAAACGTTTCTTATGAAATTTTAGATGTAACTTCTGATGAAAGTGCTCAAGAATTAATTTCTAAACATAATGATTTTAATGTATTGATCAATGCAGCAGGTATTGTGATGCGTGAAAAAGAATTTGAAGTAAATTACTTCTCGCATGTAGTCGATGTTCATCTAAATGGAACATATAGGATGTGCGCAAAATCAATAGGTATTTTATCAAAAAATAAAGGTAGTATTGTAAACTTTTCATCTATGCTGGCGTTTTTTGGAGGCACCCTTTCACCTGCTTATAGTTCTGCGAAAGGTGGAATTTCCCAACTAACTAAAAGTCTTGCTATCAACTATGCTTCAAAAAATGTTCGAGTTAATGCGGTTGCTCCAGGTTGGATTGCAACAAAAATGACAGACACTTTAAGGTCTTCAAAATTTCCAGAAAGAGAAAAAGAAATTCTTAGTAGGACCCCTATGAAGCGTTGGGGGGAACCGGAGGATATTGCGGGTCCAATTTATTTTTTAAGTTCCGAAGAATTAGCTGGTTTTGTAACTGGTGTAATTTTACCTATTGATGGTGGATATTTAGCCTATCCATAAAAATTCAATGTTTTAATTAAATCAGTTAATTTTCTTATTAATAAAAAGAGCCTTCTCAACGAAGGCTCTTTTAAAATTTATAACTTTGAAGTTATTGAAGTACCATTGCGTTCATAACGCCAACTTCTTTTTCTGCTTGCGCAATCGCGCCCTTCCATCCATCAACATACTCAGAGCCGTATTTGGCAACAAACCATTCAGCCATTTGATCTCTGTAGGGTAGGAATGTTGCTTTTTCATCCGGTGAAGGAACGTATACTGTTCCACCTGATTCTGCAAACTCCATCAAAGCCTGGTTTTCATATTGTTTGTTCCAGTTTGATTGAATTTCAGCCATCTGTCTAATGCCTTCAACAACTAAATTCTGATAGTTTTCTGGTAGTGATTTTAACCATTCATCACTCATCCAATAAAAACCAAACAAATTGGCATGTTCGTCTAAAGATACAAATTTGCAAACTTCATGCATCTTATTTGGGATAATGTCAGTAGCAGCATTTTTTGTTCCTTCAACAACACCTGACTTGAGAGCAGTATAAAGTTCTCCCCAAGCCACTGGAGTAGGGTTGCCCCCCATTGCTTTAATGAATTCTATCTGAAGCTGAGAATTAATAGTTCTCATTTTAACTCCCTTCATGTCGGAAGCAGTTTTTATGAGTTTTTTGCTTGTATAAAAGCTTCTCCATCTCCCAGTATTCCCAATGGCAACCATTCTAACGTTACCTGTTCTTTTCAAAACTTCTGGGCCAATAACATCCCACATCCAACTACCTTTTGCGACTTGCTCTGCGATTGAGTCATTTGCAAGCATATAGGGAATATCTGTTACTTGGAATTCAGGAAAGAAACTTGCCATACCTCCAACTGTTGTATGGGTGAGTTCTAAGGTGTTTTGGTTAACTTGTTCGATCAACTCTCTAAAGTTACCAAGTTGAGCTGCCGGATATATCTCCACGGCAATATCTCCACCTGTTCTACTTTCAAGATATGTTTTTAACCATAATCCAGGAATATGATCATCTGACACGGCTGTTGCAGGTCCAACATGAGCATATTTTAGTGTCCATTTTGCGGCATATGAGTAACCAGGGACTACTAATATTGCTACAAATAAAAA
>CACAIE010000076.1 GCA_902532475.1 uncultured SAR116 cluster alpha proteobacterium | reverse complement strand
GAAAGGAGCAGTTTTAGATTCTATAAAGAAAAATAATTTGTCCCATTGTGTAACTATCCTTGGATTTATTTCTGATATAAAACATGAATTAGAATCAAGTCATTTATTTGTTCTTCCTTCCCTTTATTCAGAAGGGTGCCCCACCTCTATTATGGAAGCAATGTCTTTCGGTCTACCGTGCATTGCATATGATATCTGTGGAAACAATGAATTGATAATAGATGGTAAAACAGGTTTATTAGCTCAAGAAGGGGACACAAAAATGCTTGCTTCTCATATTTGCAATCTAATAGAAAATAAAATCCTATACAACAGAATGGCTAATGCATCTCAGTTAAGAATAAGAAAATACTTTACAATGAAGAAATGTGAAGAAATGCATTATAAAACTTTTTCACAGTTTAACAAAAAAAATTATTCAAAAGTTTTCTGAGGGTAGTTTATGTGCGGTATTGCAGGATGGATAGGAAAAATAGACTATAATAACACTTCTAATATGCTAGACGTTCTATCTCCAAGAGGCCCAGATGCATTTGGTGAATGGATTTCAAAAAATAAGTCCATATGGTTTGGACATCGACGCTTGAAAGTTTTAGATCTATCAGATGACGCTAATCAACCAATGATCTCTCAATGTGGCCGCTATATTTTATGTTATAATGGTGAAATTTATAACTATAAAAAAATTAAAAATGTTTTAAGCATGAATCATGGTGTAAGTTTTAAAGGTACAAGCGATACTGAAGTTTTGCTTTATGCTTTAATAGAATGGGGAGTGGACATTACACTTAAAAAAATTAAAGGAATGTTTTCTTTTAGTTTTTACGATACTTTTGAGGAAAAACTTTCCTTGGCAAGAGATCCTTTTGGTATTAAACCTCTTTATTATTATAAAATAAATAAACATTTTTTGTTTGCTTCTAGTATTGATTCTCTAAGAGCAAGTGGCCAAATTAAAGTTAATATCAATAGTGATGCTCTGCATTATTATTTTAGATATCTTTGCACACCTCACCCAGACACTATTTTTGACAATGTTAAAAAGCTTCCTCCTGGATCTAAAATGGTCTATCAGAAAGGTGTTCTTAAAATTTCTAATTATTACAATAATAAAAATATTAGAAAAAAACAATTTGATACTATAGAAAAGGCAGCTGACGAGTTAGACACAATTCTTAGAAATGTGATTGAGGAACATATGGCTTCAGATGTTTCATATGGTGCTTTTCTATCTGGTGGAATTGACTCTTCTCTAATCGTTTCAATAATGCAATCAATTAGCAATAAACCGATCAATACATTTTCAATTGGTTTTCAAGAGGTCAACAACAGTGAAACAGGCTTTGCAAAAGAAATTGCTAGATTTCTAGGAACCAATCATCATGAAAAAATTATTTCACCTAATGATATCAGAAAAAATTTGGATAAAATAATTTCTATTCATGATGAACCATTTTCTGACAATAGTAATATACCAACCTATTTTTTGTGCAAATTTGCTAAAGAAAATGTAACTGTAGCTCTTTCCGGTGATGGTGGAGATGAGCTTTTCGGAGGATACCCGAGATATTTTTGGGCATCAAGAATAGAATCTATTCAAAAAACTCTTGGTATGCCTCTTTGCAAAATTCTTGGAAGCTCTTTAAATTCAATTAAAGTGTTTTCTAAATATAGTAGATTATTTGAACGCTTTTCTCGCTTAGGAAGATATTTAAAAACTGAGCGCGAATTCATCTACCCTGAAGCTATCGCATGTTGGGATGGGAAAGCACCTGTATTAAATTCGTATAGAAATATTCTTGGAAATGATAACCTGAATTTTCCTGAGTATTCTTGGGCAGAGGAGATGATGCTTGTTGATCAAAAACATTACTTGCCAGATGATATTTTAACTAAAGTTGATAGGATGTCTATGGCAGTAAGTTTAGAAGCAAGAGTCCCTCTATTAGATACTAGAATTGCTGAATTTTCATCAAACATAAAAAATGAGTTTAAGTTAGGTAGTAATTTAAATCTTGGAAAATTAATTTTGAGAGAAGTTCTGTCACGTTATTTGCCTAAAAACCTTTTTGAAAGACCAAAAAGTGGTTTTGGTCTTCCAATAGAAAAATGGCTTAGAAATGATTTGAGGGATTGGGCAGAAAGCTTTATAAATCCAGATCGCCTTAAGCTTTACCCTATCCTTGATGAAAAAAGTATTATGAAGATGTGGGATAGTTTGTTAAGAGGCAATGATGTTTATAGGGAAATATGGAGTGTAATTACTTTAATAGTTTGGTTAGAAAATAAGGAATTTTAACTTTTTTTTAAAGATCGTAAATTATAAAAATCATTTAATAATTTGATAACCCAACCATAAATTATCATTTTTTTCAACAGCTGAAATAAATAGTAATTTTTCCATATATTATTTATCAAGATTTAGAGGTATAGCTAAAATATCTTGGTGCATCTTCCCTATCAAAACCCAACCAATCGAATTAATAATAGGAATGTAGGGAAAATTTTTATTGCCCGTGATTAGCTTGAATTTATGTTTCTTAATTTTTTGGCAAAATTTCCAATGCTCAAATGCTTGTTTAATACGCTTAATAAAGCTAATTTTTGATTTTTGTTGAAGCAACCATGGATGAGTTGAAACTAAGAGATTTGCTTTAACTTCTAAAAGATTTTTTAATAAAAAATCAATTAAGTAATACTCCGCTCCTTCTATGTCAATTTTAACAAAAACCTTATTGTATTCCTCTAGATTAACCTGCTTTAACAATTTATTAAAAGTTAAAGTTTTAACATTTAAACTTTTATCTTTGAAATGATTTTCGTCAACATCTTTACTTAATCTTAAAATAGAAGATGAAGAGTCTCCAAAATTAATACTGGGTATAAGAGTAATAGAGGTTTCCTTGGACCATAAAGCTAAATTAATTAATTTTAATTTATCATGTGATAAAATATTTAAATTTAAATCCACGTTCTCTTGCAAACGTTTAAATGCAATAGGATCCGGTTCAAGTGTAAGGGTTTTCTTAGCCAACTGTGCCCCATAAAGAGATGTAGAGCCAATCCACCCACCAATATCTATATACAACGTTTCATTATTAATGTTTGAATCAAAGACTGAAAAAGTTCCTGGCTCCCATTGACCTTCATTAACCTGATTCCAGTAAAACTCATATCCCTCTTGGTTTACCCAAAAGCGTATATTTCCGATTAATATTTCTAATTTATTCAATCTTACCTCTTTTTTGAGTCAATTTTTAGATTTTGGATATTAGAAATTAATTTCATTTGCACTAGATTTAGATTTTTAAGTTTGGCTTATTTGAAACTATCTCCAATATATCTATAGTAACAATTATATTATAAATATAAAACCATAAATAAAGTTGGGGTTAAATTTGTAATGTTTTAAAGCTTTCAATTGTTATTCAATTTTTTGATATCCTCTTGCGATATAAATAACTTTATGAAAGACCAAAAAGTGGTTTTGGTCTTCCAATAGAAAAATGGCTTAGAAATGATTTGAGGGATTGGGCAGAAAGCTTTATAAATCCAGATTGCTTGAAAAAATATTCCTTTCTTGATGAGAAAAAAATTATGAAGATATGGGATAGTTTTTTAAGAGGCAATGATTTGTATCGAGAAATTTGGAGTGTTATAATTTTAATAGTTTGGTTAGAAAAAAGGGGTTTTACCTTTTTTGAAAACAAAATTTAATCTAAAAACAACGATACATTATCAAACCGCCTCTTAACATACCCTGGGCGCATGTGATTGTTATCTCTGTATATTGGATTGCCAACATCATTTAAAGGCTCACATTTTTTCCCGGGGCAAACGATACTTAGCACATCAACAAACTTAACACTTTCAGGTATGTTTTTATTTAATTGTTCGTTGACCTTTAAAACAGAAAATGGAACTTCAAATTCTTTCAAAGAAAAATCTTGATATTTTTTTTCAAAATAATAAGAGGGAGATAGCTTTGATTGCATCATAACTTCTGGATCGAAATAAGCACCAAATGGGTTATCGCCAAGTAGCACAACTTTGTACTTGAAATCTAATTTCCTCGCAAAATTAATAAGGCTTTCAATTGATTCACTTACACCTAATCCATCACGAAAATATAATCTTTTTCCACCCTTAAGAAAGTAATAATCATACTTGCTCCGGGACAACTCCCGCGGCTCAGCCTGTTCTATAAAGTAACAATTAAAACAGCCTGTAATAACTATTCGGTGAACTGATGAATACTTCTCTAGAAACTCTTTAAATCTATCAAATAAGTCAAAACATTCTCTATGATCGTCATCAAATACTTTGGGTATTGGAGCACAACCACCACTTGTTAAAAATGCTATGTTCACGCCCAATTTAGAAAAATCATTGGCCAAAATCGAATACTGTTCAGCATGTGAGTCACCAAAGAACAACAAGTCAACTGGCTTGTCTATGTCATGTATCAATGCACCCTCAATACTAGTTTTGTTTAGTCCCGCTGGGTAATTCCAATCACTAAGTGCAGACACATAATGAGAAAGCCCATTATCAACGTATCGTTTTTCTGACAGACTCAGCAACGTCAAACTGCCAACAATAAAACAAACCATACCTAAGATCGATGTTAGGAAGATACTGCTTTTCGATACCACTCCTTTTTTTCTGAAGGGCTGCTCAATATAACGATATGTCAAATAAGCTAGTAAAATTGTACATACTAAAAGAAGGCTTGTTATGTAATTATCATACTGATTAAGCGTGTATATTCTTGTAAAAGCAAACAGAGGTTGATGCCACAAGTATGCTGAGTAACTTATTAAGCCAATCCCTACAAAAGCTCTCGTGCTTAGCAATTTAGCAGCTATTGTTTCTTTATCTGCATACATTAAGAACAGAACAACACCTAATACTGGCACTAACGCATATACACTTGGAAACGGTGTGGTTTCATCGTAAGTAAATATTGAGAAGATAATTGCTGACAAACCAAGTAAAGATAGAGTGTCATTTTTTTTAACACCATTCATTTGCACTAAAAAAGCTGCCATGGAGCCGGCAAACAACTCCCAAGCACGTGTTGGTGCAAGATAGAAATTTGCAATCGCTTTGTTTCTCCAACCCCATTCACTTAACAGAAAGCTAATTGCTGCAAATCCAACAATCATCCAAAACACTCTATTCTTTCCAAAACGCCAAGCTAAAAATAGAAAAATGGGAAATATAATGTAGTACTGTTCTTCAACTGCTAAGCTCCACGTGTGGAGCAAAGGTTTTTCTTCTGCATCTAATTCGAAATAACCACTTTCTTGCCAGAAAAGTACGTTAGACGCGAACAAACTGACGGCGATAATGCTCTGCGAAAATTCTTTTATTTGATTTGGAAGCATCCACATCCAAGCAAATGGAATACATACAAGCATCACGAAGAACAGTGCTGGCAGTATCCTTCTTGCACGTCGTTCATAGAAGTTAACTATGCTGAAGCGATTGTTTTCTATGTCCTCAATTAGGATTGTTGTTATAAGATAGCCACTGATAACAAAGAAGATATCAACGCCTACAAATCCCCCATTAAACGATTTGAAGTCAGCGTGGAACAGGATAACAGGGATAACAGCAAGAGCTCGTAAACCATCAATTTCAGCACGATATTTCAAAGATCCGTCCTTTGTAGAGGTAGTGATGTTTAAATTTTTTATTTGTTAAGCAATTTTTTGGTACCCTCTTGCGAGATAAGCAACATGAATAATTATCATCGCTATCAATGGCGCAGCATAAGAAAAGTACTTAAATAACACAAGGGTAAATAATAACTTTGATATGAATTCAATCATTGAAAGCCTTACCAATTGTTCTAACTTTATTTGAGCATATGCGAAAGAAATCGG
>CACAIE010000075.1 GCA_902532475.1 uncultured SAR116 cluster alpha proteobacterium | reverse complement strand
ATAGCTATTCAAAATAATGGTGACCAAGAAAAAATCTTAAGTGCTTCTTTTCCATTAAGTGATAAAAATGTGAATGATACATTAACTGATAAAATAGCTAAGATTGGAGAAAATTTATCTCTAAGGAGATCAAAACTTTTATCAGTTTCAAATGGTGTTATTTCTGGTTACGTTCATAATAATGTAAATGATAATTTGGGAAAAATTGGAGTTTTAATAGCTATAGAATCTGAAGCAGACCAAACGTCATTAAATAAGTTAGGAAAAGAATTGGCTATGCATATTGCTGCTACATCTCCATCAAGCTTATCAATAGAAAGTTTGTCGGAAGAAATAGTTGAAAGAGAAAGATCTGTTTTGATTGAACAAGCCATGGCTTCAGGTAAACCCGAAGAAATTGCTAAAAAAATGGTAGAAGGTAGATTGAAGAAATTTTATTCTGAAGTTGTTTTTTTAGAACAAACATTTGTATTAGATGGTGAAACAAAGGTTGATGATGTTATAAAAAAGCTTTCAAAAGATCTAAATAAGAAAATTAGTATAACAAAATTTGTTAGATTTCATTTAGGTGAAGGAATTGAAAAAGAAATAAAAAATTTTGCAGACGAAGTCGCTGATCAGTTATCAAGTTAATATCTAAAACTAAAACTCATAAATTTTAATTATAAAAATAAATATATTAATTATTATAAATTCATTATACTTATTTTATGTCCTTGAAATATCAAAGAGTATTGTTAAAAATTTCTGGTGAAGCCTTGATGGGAAAGCAATCTTTTGGGATTGACCCGTCAACAATAAGTAGAATTTCTAACGAGATTGAGACAGTTGTGCAAATGGGTGTGGAAGTTTGCATTGTTGTTGGTGGTGGAAACATCTTTAGAGGAATTTCTGCTCAAGAGGTTGGAATTGAAAGAACCACTGGAGATTACATGGGGATGTTGGCAACTGTCATGAATGCATTAGCAATGCAAAATGCTTTAGAATTAATTGGTATAACAACAAGAGTTCAGTCTGCTTTTCCAATATCATCAGTTTGTGAAACTTATATAAGGAGAAGAGCCGAAAGACATCTAGAAAAAGGCAGAGTAATAATATTTGCTGCTGGTACTGGCAACCCTTATTTTACAACAGATACAGCCGCTGCCTTACGAGCTTCCGAAATGAATTGTAATGCTATGTTTAAAGCGACTAATGTTGATGGGGTATATTCTGCAGACCCTAAAAAAAATAAAGATGCGAAAAAATATAAAGAATTAAAATATATGGAAGTTTTAGGGCAAGATTTAAAAGTAATGGATGCAGCAGCAGTTTCCTTAGCCAGAGAAAATAATGTGCCTGTCATAGTTTTTTCTATACATCAGAAAGGAGCTTTTTCTAATGTTGTTTCGGGTAATGGGGATTTTACTATTATTAAGTAATTTAAGGAGTAATATAAATGGCCTTTGATGAAAATGATTTGCGTAGAAGAATGGTTGGAGCAGTAAACTCTCTTAAAGAAGACTTTATTGGTTTAAGAACTGGCAGAGCATCAACAGCTCTTCTTGATACAGTTATGGTTGAAGCATATGGTAGTAAAATGCCTATTAATCAAGTTGCGTCTCTTAGCACTCCTGAATCAAGATTAATTTTGATTCAAGTTTGGGATCAGTCAATGGTAGATTCAGTTGAAAAGTCTATTCGAGAAACGGAATTAGGATTAAATCCTCAAACTGAGGGAAGCTCCATCAGGATACCAATACCAGAATTATCTGAAGATAGGAGAATAGAACTAGTAAAAGTAGCTGGCAAATATGCAGAGCAAGCAAAAATATCTATTAGAAATGTTAGGCGAGACATCGTAGAATCAACAAGAAAGCTTCAGAAAGATAAAGAAATTAGTGAAGATGAAAAAAGGGATGCTGAAAATAAAATCCAAAATATCACAGATTCATATGTAAAAGAGATTGACAGCATGCTATCTCAAAAAGAGATAGATATTAAAAAAGTTTAAACTTTAGATAATTAAGGAACAACAAATTAATTATAGAAACTTATTAATAAGGTCCTTATCTGTCTTTCTAATGTTGCCAATCATTTTTATTGTTTGGTATAATTTATCAATTTATTATTTTTTTATTTATTTGCTTTTATGTGGACTAATAAATGAAACAATTAATTTGTCCAAAATATTTCTCTCAAGTATAAAATCGCTAATTATTAAATCATTAATGATGATTATTGCTTGTTCTGTATTGCTAATAAAAGTAACCATTATTAATTCTGAACACCTTTTATATATGTCTTGGTTTTTATTTATATTGTTAACTTTGTATATATGTAAAAAGAACTTTTTTTTGTTTCTATTATTAAATTTAATTCTCTTGACTTGCATTATATCGGTTTATATTTTTCAAACAAATAATAATATTTTATTTTATTTAATTATCATTAATTCGATTTCTGATGTTAGTGCTTACTTGGTGGGAAGTTTGATTAAAGGACCTAGATTAACTCCAAGGATCAGCCCTAACAAAACCTATTCGGGATCAATATCAGCAATAATAGGTTCAGTAACTTGTTCAATGTTTTTCCCACTGAGCGGAAATCTATACTTTAGTATGTTTATAGGTTTATTTATATCAATTTTTGGCCAGTTCGGAGATTTGCTAGTGTCCATTTATAAAAGAAAGCAAGGATTTAAAGATAGCGGGTATATTATACCTGGTCATGGTGGGTTGCTTGATAGGTTTGATAGTTTGTTATTAAATGTGATATTTATTTTTTTATTAATTTATTTTAATTTTATTTCATAAGAAATTTTTTCCATGCAAAGAAAAAAGATAATAATATTTGGAGCAACTGGTTCAATTGGATTATCGGCAATTAATATAGTTGAAAACTATAATGATCATTTTGAAATTGTAGGGCTATCTGCTCATAGCAATGAATTTAAAATGTCAGAAATTTGTAAAAATTTTCAACCTAAAATTATTTTATTTAGTAATCCAGATTTAGAAACAACCTTTAATAAATCTAATTTCAATAAAGAAATAAAGATTTTCTTTGGACCTGATGGTTTCGCTGAGCTGCTCAATTTAGATTTTGATCTTTTAATTAATGGGATCTCTGGTTTTTCAGGAATGCTTCCAACCTACTATGCCATTAACAAAGGGAAGGATGTGGCTGTCGCAAATAAAGAGTCATTAGTTACGGCAGGAAAGCTACTTTTAGATAAAGCAAAATCGACTGGATCAAAAGTAATACCTATTGATTCTGAGCATAATGCTCTATCACAAATATTAAATAATTATAATTTAAATGAAATAGAAAAGGTAATTCTTACTGCATCTGGTGGGCCTTTTAGGAAAGATAGTAAAGAAATGTTGTCCAAAAGAAATCTTAAAGAAGCCCTTAATCATCCTACATGGAAAATGGGACCCAAAAATACTATTGATAGTGCTACTTTGATGAATAAAGCATTAGAAGTCATAGAGGCTTCTGTTCTGTTTTCAATGTCTTCTGAAAAAATAGAAGTTTTGGTTCATCCAGAGTCGATTGTTCATGGAATGGTTTCACTTATAGATGGTGGAGTTATATCATATTTGTCGCAAACTGATATGAGGGTTCCTATTTTTAATGCAATGAATTTCCCAAAAACATGTAAACATTTTATTACCCCCCCCAATTTTACTCAATTAAACTTTCATGAACTAAATGAAGAAATTTTTCCATCAATAAGTTTAGCTAGATTAGCTTTAAAAAAAGGATTTATAGCGACAACTTTTTTTAATGCGTCTAATGAAATTGCTGTAGCTAGTTTTTTAAGAAATAAAATTCATTTTACTGATATTTTTTTTATTGTTGAAAAAGTCTTGTTTTCTGCAAACGCAGGCGATCCAAAATCTATTGAGGAAGTATTTGAATATGATAGATTTGCTAGAAATCTGGCCGAAAGTGAAATTGACAAATTAGGTAAAAAATGAATTTAGAGTTCGGATTAATATCAATAATTGCGTTTTTAATTATTTTGACCCCAATTGTTTTCGTTCATGAGTTAGGGCATTTTTGGTTTGCAAGGATATTTAATGTAAATGTTGAGGTTTTTTCTATTGGTTTTGGACCTGTTCTGTTTTCATTCTTTGATAGGAAAGGAACTAAATGGCAACTTGCTTCTATACCTATTGGTGGTTTCGTAAAAATGCAAGGAGAATTAAATATTAACCCTGACACAAATAAACAAGACCTTGTAAAAGGTTCATTTCAGTATGCGAATCCAATTCAAAGGCTGTTAATTGTTTTAGCTGGACCAGTTTTTAATTTTATACTAGCTGTATTTTTAATAGCAGGAATTTATTTTTTCTTTGGAAAGGTTGAAATTCCCAATGAGATAAATGATGTAGTTCCTGGATCAGCTGCTGAAATTGGTGGCATGATTCCCAATGATAAAATTTTAGCTATTAAAAATATAAACGTTAAAAATTTTGAGGAAATTCGACAAATAATAATTGAACATCCAGATGTTGAATTAGAATTCAAAATTCTTAGAGATAACCAGGTAGTAATACTAGAAATTACTCCAGAAAAAGTTTGGTCTGATACTCTTAAGCTTAATGTGGGCAAGCTTGGTGTGATTTCCAACAAAGGCTATATAAGAAAGTTCGGTTTATCTGAATCAATTTATAATAGTTTAGTTGACACATTATTTATTACTCAATCAATGATAAGAGGCATTGGCAAGTTGTTCTCAGGCAATGTTCAAAAAGGTGAAATTGGTGGTCCAGTTAAGATTGCTGAACTTTCTGGGCAGGCACTAGTGTCTGGTGTGTTACCCTTTATTTTTTTTGGAGCATTAATTTCACTTAATTTGGGTTTGGTGAACCTGCTGCCAATACCTGCTTTAGATGGGGGGCATATTATGCTATATTTAATCGAAATATTTTTTGGTAAGCCGTTACCTAGTTATGTTCAAAGCGTATTAATGAGAGGTGGCATCACCTTTCTTTTATTTTTAATGATAGTATTTACGATAAATGATATAATCACATAATTTCCTTTTTTTGACATTTGCATAATTTAAGAATTATAATATATAATTAATGGTGAATAGTATGTATATATTAAGAAAATTAATCAGAATAACTTTTATATTTTGTATTATTCTTTTGTTTAAAATCAATTTATCATTTGCCGACCAAAAAGTTTCTAAAATTATAATAGAAGGAAATTTACGAGTAGATAGTGAAACTATTCTTGCATATATTTCTCTATCTGAGGGGACTGAATACTCTGAGAGTTCCCCCAATATAATTTTAAAAGAATTATACAATACTGGTTTTTTTAAAAACGTTGAAGTGTCCTATAAAGACAATGTTTTTAAAATAAAAGTTGAAGAAAACCCAATTCTTAATTTAATTGGTTTTGAAGGAAATAAAAGATTTGCAGATGAAGATTTATCTGAAATGATAAGTCTAAAAAAGAATCAAATTTTTTCAAAAAGAATAATTTCTGAGGCTGTAGATAAGTTATTAAGAGCATATAAAGCTAAAGGTAGGTTTGGCGCAATAATTGTTCCGAAAATTGTTGAACTTGAAGGTAAAAGAGTTGACTTGGTTTTTGAGATAGAAGAAGGGCCATTGTATACTGTTAAGAATATAAGCTTTGTTGGAAATAAAAGATTTTCGGACAGAAGACTTAAGGAGGTAATTTCTACTAAACAAACTGCTTGGTGGAGATTCATTACTTCTTCGGATAATTTTAACACTGATAGGCTTGAAATTGATGCTTCAAAACTAAGAGAGTTTTATTATACTAGAGGCTTTGTAAAATTTAATATTTTAAAAAAACAAGGTGATTTGCTCCCTGACCAAAGTGGTTTTACTATTCTTTTTGCTTTAACTGAAGGTGAAAGGTA
>CACAIE010000074.1 GCA_902532475.1 uncultured SAR116 cluster alpha proteobacterium | reverse complement strand
TTTCGTTCAGCTTCTTCCTGGGCTTTCTTTATAGACGTTACTTTATCTTCTTGTAACTTCATTTCTTCAATGTAATTAAGAATGTTATTATTTTTCAACCAAACTTTTACTTCGTTTACTAATTCATTAAGAAATTTTAAATCTTCATTATCACTAGCAGCTCTAACTTTCTTAGCTAATTTTAAAGTTTCTGAGATTTTTTCATTATCTAGATTCTTTGAGATATAATCATTTATCTTTACTTCTGCATGCTTAATAAATTTAAATATTTTATCTTTTTCTATTAATAGATCGTTCTTTCTTTTTGCTTTTCTTTGTCTTACATATAAATTAAAATCTTTATCTTTTGACACATACTCTAGAAGAGTTTCATAATTGGTAATAAATTCCTGATTAGGATTGTCAATATTACTATTTTTTAATTTTAAAAATAGTTCCCCTAATATAATTGGATCTAGATTATTATTCTGTTTCATAAAGTCTTTAATATCATTAGTCAGCAAAGCACTTTCTTTTTTTGATTCATTAAATCGAACAGGAAAGTTTGAATCTAACTCAACGATTTCTTCATTTTCTTTTGGTTCGTTATTAATAATTAGTTCATCAATGTTATTGTCTTTGATGGATATGTTGCTTTCTTTTAGTCTTGAGAAAAGATCTTTTATATCAATTTTTTCATAATATTTATACTCCCCTTGTGAATAAATCCCTTGTTTGATAATTCCTGCTGATGGTGAAATTTCAACTCCTCTACCATCAAAGAGATCATTTTTATATTCTCCTGAGTAAGTAATGCCATTGTTTTTTTTATAAGAGCCTATTCCATTTTTTTGATTGTTAACCCATTCACCAACATATTTACTTCCATCTGGATAAATATAAGTGCCTTTGCCATCTCTTTTTCCATTTTTCCAATGTCCGTTATATGAACTACTGTCGGATGAATTTGATATACCTATACCATTCGGAATGCTACCAAAAATATCTCCAAAAAATTGAGTTCCATCTTTGTAAATAATTTTTCCAAAGCATTTTTTGAATTCAAAATTATTGTTTTCAATTTGATGACAGTTTAGATTTCTATTTTTTGCTTCTTTCGTGTATTTTTGTTCTTCAATTGTATCACTTTCATCTCTCCACATTCTTTTCATAATATTATTTTGATAAGTTACTTTTGTAGCTAAATTACACAAATCTTTATTAGAAATGAAACCAAAGCTTTTATTTACATATAGAGTAGATTGACAGTAGGGAAGATCTGAATTTATATTATTGTTAGACTTTATAGTTTTCAATTCATTTAAATGGTTACTTTCTTTATTTAAGGCATTATTAGATAAATATGCATATCCTTCATCTTGCGTTACAATGACTCTACATGGATTTTTAACATCTAGAATAGTTAAAGTTCCTGTTTTTTGATCTTTTGTTTTTGCAATTATCATATAAGCTTCATAACCTTGAGCATGATAAAGATACTCATAGTCATTATATTTATTTATTTTTTTTATAAACTTGCTACCTTTATTAAATTCAATCACGTATAAATTGTTTTTTTTGTTAAATATTTCTTTATATGAAATTTCTAGGTATGCTTGACATTGGATTGATGGATTAATCAAATAAAAAGTTTCAGCTCTCAAAGAAATAGGAAGCAAAATTAATATAAAAGAAAAAAAATATCTTTTCAAAAAATTCTTCATAAACAAAATCTTTTCCTAAGGACAATAATCAGGATTATCTCCCTCAACAGCAGTTAGTCTAGAATCAGTTCTTTCGCAAATAGTCCATCCTTTAGCTTTATATTCAGCTTCTAATCTGTCAAAATATTGATCAAGGGTTTCATATACTTGTTCTTCAATTTGTTCTTGAACCTGCTCTTCAACTTGTTCTTCAACTTGTTCTTCAACTTGTTCCTGCACCTGTTCAACAACTTGTTCTTGAACTTTTTCTGTTACTTTTTCACTCACTTCCTTGTTAACTTTTTCTTGAACCTCTAACGCTACTTTTTCTTTTAATTTCTCCTGCATTAAAGCAACAACACCGCTTTGACTCATATTAATTTGATCAACATTTACATTTGCTGAAACATACATTATCGCGTTTTCCTCTGATAAATTAAGACTGTTTAAAAATGATATGTTTGCATTGCTAATAATATATTTGTATAGATCTCTTTTATTTTCAAAATTATTGAGTTTATAAATTTTTTCTATGTAATTGCTTCCTAAATATATCCCTGACATTCTTAGTAAAGGTGTCCCTGGAATAAAGAGTTCATTACCAAAATAATTTTTTGGACTTTGGCCATTTCCTGAAGCTTTGGGCCACTCTTTAGTAGGATTTGATAGTTGCTTTTGAAATCTGGCACCATACCCTTCTTTTTTAACGTTTCCATCTTCATCAATCACTGTTCCATCTGATTTCCAAACGACCTGGGCGTTGGATGAAGTTATTGAACAAATTATATATAAGATACTTAAAGTTGTAATTATCAATATTTTCATAAACTTTATATATTTTATATTATCAGTTGCCATACATAATTTTGTTATTGTTAATTTATTATTATAATTTATCATAATATAAAAATTTTTTTAAGTAGCATATTTATAATAGTATAATGAATTATTAGTTTTTCTAATTAATTGATTGTTTTTCAAATGAATAAGTATTTAAAATTTAATAATTTAAGAATATTGATTTTATTAATATTATTAAATTCGGCCGCCTCTTTAAATGCGCAGCAATTCTTTTTAGTCAATCCTTCTGAAACATGTAAAGCATACCTTGAAAGTTCATTTAAAAAATTTTTAACAAAAAAAGAAAACCTCTATCTAATCGAAGTATTGGAAAATGACGAAGGGGTCAGCAAAATAACAAAATATAAGAATTTAGAATTTGCATATACTATTCAGGGTATTGGCGCTCGTTTAATAATAACTAAAGAGAAAAATCATAATACAGGTTTGCTTACATTTCTTGATGAAAATAAACCATGTAACTCAATTATAACATTAGATAAAAGTTATTCTGCTACTTCTTTAGACTTAAACAAACAATCAGAAACTCCATTAGGAATTAACCTTAACGAAAATTCAAATCTTCCAATATGCTCTTCTAGTACTGCTATTTCAATTGATCATCCAATTGACTTGAATTGGAATAATTGTTTTGGAAAAATTCATATTTTAGATGGAAAATTTAAAGGTTGGAAGTATGAAGGCAATTTTAGAAAAGGCAAATTACATGGCTTTGGAAGCGTTAGTTATGTGGATGGAGGTAATTTCATAGGAGAATTTCAAAAAGGAAAAAAACACGGAAAGGGCACTATGTCTTTTGGTTCGAAATCAAATAATGCAGGAGATAAATATATTGGTGAATATAGAGAAGGTAAAAAGCACGGGCATGGTATATTTGAATTTTCAGATGGAGAAAAATATGATGGCGAATGGAAGAATAATAAAAGAAATGGCATAGGAAAAAATGTTTGGGCAAATGGAAGTATGTATATAGGGGGATGGAAAAGTAACAAACAAAATGGATTTGGAACCTTCGCCTTTGCTAATGGAGATAGAGATGTGGGCCAATGGAGTGACAATAAATTAAATGGTGAGGCTATTCAATTCTATTCAGATGGAAGCATCTACAGACAGGGAGTTTTTAAGGATGACAAGTTTCTATATTATAAGAAAGTTATAATTGAAACTGAAATTACTAATCTAAACAAAACTTTTAAATCTAAAAATAATCTCAATTGTGATGTTGGTTTTGAAAAAATTGGCAACGATTGCATAAATAAAGTTTTTTCCGATAAACTGGCTACTGCTTTAAACAAAGCTCAAGAACTTGAAGAAGAGCTTTCTAAGCTAAAACTAGAAAAAGAAAAAGATAAACAAAAAATTAATTCTGATGATAAATTGCCAACAATAAGTTCATTAAAATATAATTATTCAGATTATAACGTCACCATTGAAGGCATTGTATCTGATAATGTTGAAGTGGTAGAAGTTCTTATTAACAAACAAATAGTTTCTTTTGATAGTGGCGGAGTTTTTCGGGAAACACTTTATATTCCAAGGAATGGTAAAACAATTAATATTGTTGCATTTGATTTAAAGGGTAATAAAGCTATAAAAACAATTCATTTGCAACGCAAAGAAATCGATGAAAATATAGGTCCTTTTTTTGAAGCACTTAATCCAACTGGAAAAATTTCAAAAGTTAATAAAAATTCATTAGCACTGATTGTAGGTATAGCTAAATACGAAAAAACTTCCGCTGAAGCAATTTATGCCGATAATGACGCTCAAATGTTTTATGACTATGCAAGGTTTAGACTTGGTATTCCAACATCAAACATAAAAGAACTTATCAATGAAAATGCAGAAGAAAGCGAAATACTTTTAGCTGTAAAGGATTGGATTGGGCGAACTTCTAAAAAAGATAAGAGCGATATATTTATTTTTTTTGCAGGACATGGAATGGCATCTAATAATGGTGAAAATATGTACTTACTCCCTTATGATGGATCCCCACGATTGCTAGAGGATTCAGCTATTTCTAGAAATAGACTTTTTAAGGAGGTGGCATCCTACCAACCACGATCAGTTAGCGTATTTTTTGACACTTGTTTTTCTGGTTCCACAAGAGACACTGATACTCTTTTATCAGCTCGCCCAGTGCTAATTGTGCCTAAAGAAAAACCTATTCCTGAAAATTTTACATTGTTTTCTGCTGCTGCAGCTGATCAGATTGCGAACCCTTTAAAGGAGGTTCAACATGGGTTGTTTTCTTACTTTCTTATGAAGGGAATGGAGGGAGACGCTGATCAAAATAATGATAACTTAATTACAACTGGAGAACTTCATTCATATGTTCAAAGAAATGTAATGAAGCATTCTTTAGGATCTCAAACACCAGAATTGCATGGAGATCACAATAAAGTTCTTTTAAGAATTAATTAACTTTTAGAAAATTAGAAACTTTAACTCCTAACTTATTATAGTATTCCTTTGCATATACATTTTTAGTGCTTAAACGTTTCAAAGACTTTAGTGATTTATATAATCTTATATTACTTTTTTCATCTAATGATAATGTTCCAGCTAAAAAATAGATTTTTGCTGAAGTTTTCCAATCAGATTGAATTTCTTTCAGTAAAGCTAAATTGTAATTCAATAATGAGCTACTTGGTTTAATCATGAGACCCTTTTGAAATGAGGCCTCAGCCATATTAATTTGTTTACTTTTTAAATAAGCAATTCCAAGTATTGAAAAAATTTCCTCTTTTTCGTACCCACTAGCAATTGCTTTTAATGCATAATTAATAGATGATGAATAATTTTTAAGTTTCAACTCAGCTATACTAGCATAGAGAAAATTTTCCAGTATGTTTGGATTTTTCTTTATAAGTTTTTTTGATAAGGTTAAAGCTTCTTCATATGCACCTTTAGTTAATAGATTTTGCGGATTATTTATTTTGTTTATTTTTTCTGTTATTAATATATCTAATATAGAAGGTTCTTCAAAACTTAAAAATTCAATAACATTTTTATCTGGTAACGTTGAAATTATCCTTCTTGATACTGCATCTATCATTTGATAGGCTACCTCATCTTGTTTGTTAGATGACGCAACAATTAAACCTGTCAGAAGCGATATTGGAGATAGAGGTAATGCCCCCTCATGACTGCTAGCTGCATGCTTAGCGGACCAAAGAATATTATTAAATTTATCGGTCAATTCTAAGTATATTTCAACAGTAGTAACAGAATATGAAACGAAGTAATTATTTTGAAACTGTAATATCTTGCCAGTTAAAATTGTATCACAATTAAGTTTATTTAAAAGTTCATGAATTTTAATATCAGGTTTTTGTTTAATAAAATAATCAGCTCTAGGCAATCTTACAATTTCATAATTTTTAGAATTGAGCATTCCTAATATTGAATTGCGTAATAATTTACTTTTTTCTATATTTTTAAAATCATTATTATTTG
>CACAIE010000073.1 GCA_902532475.1 uncultured SAR116 cluster alpha proteobacterium | reverse complement strand
CTAAAAGTAAGCATTTGATAGATGATCATAGTGCTTTAGCAAAGTTAAATGCAGCTAAATTTCTCATTGAAAATGACATTAAGCTGATTACTGATAATCCAGCAATTGAAATTGGAAAGCATTTCGTGAAAACTAAAAGGGGAACTAAAATAAAAAGTGACTTTAGTATCTTGGTAACATCAATAACTCCACCAAAATGGATTTCACAATCTGGACTAAACCTTTCTGATGATGGGTTTATATTAGTTAATAATTTTTTACAATCGTCTGATGAAAATATTTTTGCATCTGGAGATGTTTGTTCTATTATGGATCAAAATCTCGTTAAGTCAGGTGTATACGCTGTAAGACAAGGACCAATTTTATCAAAGAATTTAAGAGCAAAGATTTTACAATTAAAATTAACTCCATATAAACCACAAAAAACATTTTTATCATTAATTGGGGATGGTAAAAGTCAAGCAATTTTTTCTTGGGGACCATTTTCTTTTAAAAGCAAATGGTCTTGGAAATTAAAAAAGTTTATCGATGAAAACTTTATAAAGAAATACAACGTATTACCTCTAATGGTCATGCAAAATCTAAAGCCTCATCCTGATTTAATTACAGAAAAAGATTTTGGAGACCCATCGCTAGCAAAAATCAAATGTCTAGGATGCGGAGCAAAGGCTCAATGGCTATCATTAGACAAAGCGATAAAAACAGCAAATGAAGTTCAATCTTTATCCAATATTGATATTACTAATGATGTATCGGTAATTCAGTCTCCGGCAGGCATGGATATTGTTCAATCAGTTGATTTAATTTCATCTGTAATTAATGACCCCTACGATTTATCAAGAATTGCAGCTTTGCATTCAATATCAGATATAATTACTGCCGGAGCAAAACCCTATTCTGCTGAAGCAATATTTATTATACCTCCTGGATTACAAAAAACTCAAACCAGATTAATATCTGAATTAATTGCTGGAGCAAGTAAAGTCTTCCTCGATCATAACATGAAATTAAATGGAGGACACACAAGTGAAGGAACAGAATTACAAGTAGGGTTTTCCATTACTGGATTTAGACCAAAAAATTTTAAACTCAAAAAACCTCAGGTGGGCAATAAATTGATTTTAACAAAACCTTTAGGTGTGGGTATTATTTTAGCAGCTCATATGAGAGGAAAATCCAAGCCTTATGAATATAAAAATGTAATTAATACAATGCTTTCTTCGAATCAAATTGCAGGTGAAATATTATTTAATAATAACATAACGTCAGTAACAGATGTAACTGGGTTTGGTTTAGCTAGGCACGCTCTAAATTTAACACAACCATTTGGAGCATGCTTCAGCCTTAGTAAAATTCCAGTTTTAGATGGCGTTTATAGAATTTTGCAGAACGGCATAGTGTCTTCACTGTCTGATGCAAACAGAAAAGCCTCCGGACTTGATGTCTTTTCTGATTATAAAAATCAAATCATTTTTGACCCACAAACGGGGGGTGGGCTATTGGCTGTCATAGAAAAAGAAAGGGAGAAACAAATACTGAATCAGTTAAAATCACAAAATATTAAAGCATCAATAATAGGAACTGTTATTGATCAAGAAACTATAAAAGTAGTTTGATCTAAATGAATTCAATAGCCTATACAGATGATTGGAGGAATAATGGCAGAATTGAAATAATCGACGTAAGATCCCCATCTGAATTCAAAATCGACCATATACCAGGTTCCATAAATATCCCCATTTTAAATGATGAGGAAAGGCATAAAGTCGGGACCACATATAAACAAGTGAACCCATTCAAAGCCAAAATATTAGGAGCTTCCTTAATTTCTAAAAATATATCAAAGTTTTTAAATACTGAGCTTTCAAATAAAAAGGGTTCTTGGAGTTGTTTGATTTATTGCTGGAGAGGAGGACAACGAAGTAGGTCATTGGCAATAATTCTGAATGAAATTGGTTGGAGAGTAAAAATTCTAAAGGGTGGTTATAAATCTTATAGAAAGAAAATAATAAATGAACTCAATGTAATACCTAAATTTGATTTTAAAATTATTCAAGCACAAACAGGAACAGCCAAAACTAAAATATTAGATAATTTATATAATTTAAATGCTCAAGTTCTTGATCTTGAAAGATTGGCTAATCATAGAGGTTCTTTATTAGGAAAAGAAATTAAAGAAAGTCAACCCAGTCAAAAATATTTTGAAACCTTGATACATGAAAATCTAAATAAATTAAACCCTAGAAAGCCTGTCTTTCTTGAATCTGAAAGCAGCAAAATAGGCGACTTGCACTTGCCTATAAAATTATGGGAAAAATTAAATTTTTCAGAAAGAATACTATTAAGAGCTCCTGTAAGAAAACGCGTTGAATTTTTAATAAATGAATATAAACACCTTACGGATGATCCTTTATTAATAAAACCGTTTATTAATGGAATGAAAGGAAGGTATTCAAATACAAAAATAAAATATTGGTCAGAACTTATAGAAAATAAATCTTGGGATGATTTTGTTCAAAATATTTTAGAAATTCATTATGACCCAATGTACGCTTATTCAGAACAAAAACATTTTGAAAAAATAAAATTTAAATTAAATTTAAGTAATTTAGATAAACTAAGTATTGATAATACTGCAAAAAAAATATTAAATTACTTTCAATAACTTTTATTAAGATTATTGCATGAAATATATAATAGTGTATAAATCAGTTTATTCCCCAGTAGCTCAGCGGTAGAGCAAGCGACTGTTAATCGCTTGGCCGGCGGTTCGAATCCGTCCTGGGGAGCCATTTCTTCCAACATTTTAAATGTAACACATTGAATTATCAGCATAAATCACATTTAAGAATTATTTATATTTATTCTTAGGTGTGAAATTTCGGTTTTCAATCGCTCTTGGGCTGCAAATCCATAATTTCCTATCAGGATGCATACCCGCACCATGAACAGCAGAAACTGCAGATGATCTCATTCGGCTAAGTAGCCTTGTATCTGCTTCACCCACTGAAGGGTGAAATCCTCCATTTTCAAGAACCTTAATATCCCATTGCTCTTTTCTTTTTGAGTAAACAATATCATCTAATAATTGGGAGCAGTTAATTTCATTTTTATTTAAATTAACAATAATATCATCACCTTCTTCAATTAAAGCTATTGGTCCTCCTATAGCTGCTTCTGGACCTACATGACCAATTACTAATCCAACAGAGCCTCCAGAAAATCTTCCATCAGTCATTAAACCAACAATGATTTTTCTTTCCCTGCAAAGCGAAGTAATTCTTGATGTGGAATCAAGCATCTCAGGCATTCCGGGGCCACCTACAGGGCCTTCATACCTGACTATTATCATATCTAAATTTTGGAATTGATCTGGCGCTTCCTCTAAGGACCTAAGCAATGTTTGCTCACCATCAAAAATCTTAGCCTTGCCATTAAATATATTATTTTCAAGACCTCCTTCAACCCCTGCAAGTTTTAAAACTGCACTGTACTCTGGTGATAAATTTCCTCCCAATACCCTTAAACCACCTGTATCCTTAAAAGGATCTTTAACATTATATATTACATCTCCATCAGGCTTTAGTGGAGAAAGCCTATCAAGTTGATCTTTTAAAGTCTCACCCGTACAAGTCGATGTATCACCATTAAGCAAACCAGCATCAAGTAAGTCTTTGACAATAACTTGTATTCCTCCTTTGCGATCTATATCCACCATTGAATATTTACCAAATGGTCTTGCATTAATTACAACGGGCACGATATTTTCGGACAAATGATTGAATTCATCGGGGCTCATTATATCTTTAGAAAAACTTTTATATCCCGAGGCTCTAGCTAACTCTGGAGCATGCAGCATTACATTAGTAGACCCTCCTACAGCCATTGATACAATAATTGCATTACGCAAAGATTCTCTAGTTACAATATCTCTAGGCTTAATATCTTTCTTTATTAAATCTTCTAAGTAATTAATAAGTTCATCTGGAAAATTTTTCACTCTTATTTCATCTTCAGATGCGGGAGAAACCATATGAAGCGGTTGCATTCCTACAACACCAATAAATGTTTGCATTGTATTGTAAGTAAACATACCTCCACAACTTCCATATCCAGGGCAAGCTTCACACGAAATTCTTTTTTTTAACTCTTCATCATCACTTCCAGCTGACTGGAAACTAGTGATAATGTCTATAGGCTCTTTTGAAACTGAATCAATTCCAGGTCTAATAGATCCATCTGACATTATAATAGCTGGTCTATTATGCTCTAATATTGCTGATAAAGTCCCAACTGGAGGCTTATCACATGCAACCACTGCAATAACTCCCTCCAATCCACTAGCACTAAGATGTTCACAAATTGAATCATTGGTTACTTCTCGACCAATAAGTGAGTAACGCATTTCTTTGGTGCCATTTCTAATTCCATCAGAGGTAGCAATAGTAAATTCTGGTTGAACCAGCCTCATATTTAATTGATCTGAATTTATACCTATCCTGTTTCTCAATGCCTCATGTATAACTTTAACTTTTCTTTCAACTCCAATATAACATTGAGAATCTCCTTTGTTACCTACAACGCCAACTGATGGCTCATGAATCAAATCAAGATCTGTATTTAATTCCCTTGCTATGCCATAGGTTTGTGCATTTCGACCTGGATTTTTGTCTATCAATACTGTTTTCGAATTTTTCATTTATCCTCCAAATGACATAATTGATAACTGAGCTAAAGCGTTTCCATAATAAACTTTAATAAACTATTACACAAAAATATATAATATAAATTATATAAACTTTCTATTAAAAGGAATTTGAAGTAATAGAAGAAGTAATAGAAAAGATTTACAGAACTCTTAATTTATTAAGAAAAATATTCATTTTACATCGAAAATTATATAGTTGATTTATATGTTATTTTTTATTGAAGCATTTTTACTAGGACTTTTATTTAATGCTGCCCCGGGCATTGTTTTTACTGAAACAATAAAAAGAGGTGTGTCAGGAGGATTCCTACCGGCACTTAATGTTCAAATAGGATCGCTTGCAGGAGATGCATTATGGGCCATTCTTGGCCTTCTCGGAATTGGTGTTCTATTGAATATAGATATATTAAAAATTCCATTGTCATTGGCTGGTATTATTTATTTAATTTATTTGGCTTATGATTCATTTAGGTCTTCAAATATTCAAAATAATAATTTTGTAGCTACAAAAATACTAAATAATAGTGCTTTAAAATCTGGAGTTATGCTTTCGATAACCAACCCACAAAATTTAGCCTATTGGGCCGCCTTGGGAAGTTCTTTTAGCGCTTTAGGTGTTAATGACCCTGAATTATTACATTATTTTATATTTTTCTTTGGGTTTATTTCATCCTCAATAATATGGTGCTTCATTTGCGCTTATTCTGTAGATAAGATTTTTAAATACGCCAATAGCCTTTTAAAAAAGTATATATTTAGAATATGTTCAGTTACTTTTCTCTATCTAGCTTTAGGCACATTTTATAAAATATTTTTATAAAAAATTAATAAAAGAAGTTTAGTGTTCCTAATATTAATCCTCCAAATAAGGCAAAAGAGAATACAACGAAAACATTCTCACCAAAAGCAATTTTAATTGACGAAACCTTAAATAAATTTGAACAAGTTATAACCGTAAGTGAAGCCACTGAACTAAGCGTGCCTACACACCAGCCAATTAAATGTGCTTGCATCAAAAGGGCGTGATTTAAATCGAATTGATTGCTAGTAAAAATAGTCAGTAACACAGTGCTACTTATTACTGGATGCACGCAGATAATTGATCCTATGCACATAATAATTGGTATTGTAATGAATATTAAAAATTCTGGTATATTTTGGAAATTATAAATTTCTAAAATATTCTGGTTGGATTCTGATTGAGTTACTAAATATCCAACCATCATTGCTAGACTTATAATTACTACGTCATCAATATTTTTTCTCATTGAAGTTATCGTTTGAGAAGTAATGCTTATAATTTGATTTGGTCTGGCAATACATTGAATTAAAATTAAAATGGGCATA
>CACAIE010000072.1 GCA_902532475.1 uncultured SAR116 cluster alpha proteobacterium | reverse complement strand
ATATACATCCATACGTAGTAAAATTTCTCCATTGTATACAAAACCAAGCTGAAGGTGGGAATAGTAATATTGTTGACGGTTTTGCAATGGCGAATAATTTAAAGAAATTAATCAAAGCGCATTTGATACCTTAACTAAGGTAAAGGTAAAATATAAAATTGGGGTAGGTGAACATGACATGATTCACAGTGCACCCGTTATTGATTTGGACAGAGAAGGCAAGCTTTATTTAATAAGGTTTTCAAACCAACAAAGACGAGAATTATCTATACCTTTTGAAGATATTGAAAACTTTTATTTTTCTTACAACCTTTTTAATCAACTTAAGTTTAGATTTCAACCTGGAAACATCCTCATGTTCAATAATCTTCGTATTTTACATGCTCGTAAGGCTTTCAATTTAAATTCAGGACTTCGACACCTTCAACTAGCTTCAACAGATATAGAAATGGTTTATAGTAGATTAAGACGTTTATCTAATTGTAAAATATCTTAAATGAAACAAACACTCCTCACCCTATGCCTGATACTCTTTGCTCTGCCCAGTTGGGGTTAATTAGAAATTATAATTAATACCATTAAAATTATCGCCTTATTTTAAGGTTAGCGACCTCTCACGCCAAATCGTATAGTAACCAGAGGCAACAATAATTGCTGCACCAAAAAGTGTAAGAGTATCGGGGCGTTCATTCAATACTAATATAGCTAGAACAAGTGCGAAAATAAGTCGTGAATAACGAAATGGAGAAATAACGGAGATATCTCCTTTTCGAGTAGCTAGAACTAGCATAAAATATGAGAAACACCCAAATAAGGTAATTGTTAAAACTACAAACCATTGAGTGATTGTAAGAGTAACAAAATTTCCAAAGAAAGGTATAGAGAAAACCCCCCCAACTGTAGTTAATATAAATGCATATAAGGAAACTGTTATTGAATGAATATCTTTACTTATTTTTCGGGTAACTATGTCCCGTAATGCTAAACATGCAACGGCTAGTAAAACTATTAAAGACGACGGATGGAAACTACTAAGACCTGGCTTTAATATTAAAATCACACCAATAAAACCAAAAGAAACTGCGCTCCATCTACGCCAACCCACACTTTCTTTAAAAAATAAAACTGCTCCAAAGGTAATGAAAAGAGGTAGCGCTTGTAAAATTGAAGATACCGTTGATAAAGGCATCAAAGAAATAGATGTCACAATTAAGACGGCTCCCATCATATCCGAAAAAGAACGTATTATAAATAATTTATTGCTGTAAATATCATTTCTTAGAACCGGGATACGCTTTATGATTGATATAAAACTCAGTAATACTGTAGCCGAAATGCCAACATAGATTAAAATTTGTGATACTGGAACGGTTTCTGATAGAATTTTTAAAAATAAATCCTCAACTGCAAATCCACCCATTGAGAGGGTCATAAAAAATATTCCATGTAGGTTTACCAATTAAATCTCCTAATTAATGTGATTATTATTAAATTTATACTTTCTATGTTTTGTGTTTCTATTTTTAGATTGGCAGCTTAAAAAAAATATTAGAGCAGGTCATTAATTTGTTCTGCTTTATTGAAATTCTTCTTTTTTTGTCAATTTATCTCTATCAAAATGTTCCCTTAAAATAAGTTTTCCTCATTGGTTAGGAAACATGGGCAAAAAGATAACAATTAAACTCTAAATTAGTTTACCTTTATTTTAAATTAAAATTTGAAATAGCTATATGGGCTCAACAATATCCACAGATTATAAATCATTTAAACTGGCAGTACTAACTTATTTAACTGGTATTTTCTTTTTAAACATGATGAGTGTAATGATTAAATTTATTGGCGATAGTTACTCTCCATTCCAAATTTCTTTGTACCGCAATATATTTGGCCTTATACCAATTTTGTTAATTTTTCTTTTTTCGACGAAACTTATTGAATATAAACACTCTTTAATAATACCAAAGTATTGGATTGCAGTTTTACGTGGAGGTTGTATTACCTTTGCACAAATTTGTTTTTTTACTGCACTAGTTCATATTGAATTTGCTACTGCCACTGCACTCTCATTCGCTACTCCTTTAGTTATAACCATTTTATCAATACCAATACTGAAACAAGTTGTGGGTATCTGGAGATGGTCAGCCGTTATTTTGGGTTTTGCTGGAGTATTTATGATAATAAATCCAACAAGCGATATATTTTCTTTTTATTCTATTTTACCCCTTGGTGCAGCCCTGGGGTATGGGCTGAGCATGGTTTTAGTAAGATTATTCCCTAGTGATGTCCCAAGTAATATCATTCAAGGACACTCTCAAGTAAGCTCCATATTTTTTTCTGTTTTATTTCTTGTTATATCTTTTAAGTACATTGAAATACAAAATTTTAAGGATTTTATATTTCTAATGCTTATGGGTACATTTGGTGGATTAGGTGTTTTTCTTCTAATTGCAGCATTTAGAATGACTAAACCGTTAAATGTTGCTCCTTTTGAGTATTTTGGGATTTTATTTGCTTTTACTTTAGGATGGGTGATATTTGGTGAAGCGCCATTCCAAGATTTATTCCCTGGTATTTTTGTTATAATCAGTGCAGGACTTTTAATTTTTTGGAGAGAGAAAAGAAAAGTAAAAGAAAAAGAATTTTGCCGATAGTTGATAGTTTCAATTTGTATTTAATTTATAAATGAGTTAGGCAATTATTATGCAAGATAATTTAGATGAAGACGTTAAATTTATAAAACAAGCTATGTCTAAAATACCTGACTATAGTAGGGTTACTGAATTTATTCCTTGACCAGGGATTCACAAATTAAAACTTAAGTTTGATATTAAAAAACTTAGAAATGGTCTTAAAAGATTACAGTCGAGAAATAAATCTCAAAACAAGAAAAACGAGTATGGTTTTGGTGTGTTTTCTTTGACACAAAGACCCGGACAAAAAGAATGGACTGAAAACGATTTGTCCGGAAGATATTGGATTAGAGGTGATAAACATTATAAAGAAGAACCTAGAGAAAAATTAATTGAAGAGAAACAATTTTCTGAATTTAATCCAAAACTCAAAGGAACCTACTTTGAGGAAGTTTACTCTGAATTGATAAAAAGATTTCCAATTGGTCGTATGAGAATTTTATCAAAAGGAATATATAATTGTAATTCATGGCATAGGGACCCGGAGCCTAGAATCCATATTCCAATTGAAACAAACCCAGGTTCTCTATTTATTGTAAATCACCATTTAACACATTTACCTGCTGATGGTTCCGTTTATTTCACAGATACTAGAGGATACCACACAGCTATAAATGGAGGTGAAGTAACCAGAACACATATAGTTGCTGCATTAGCCTATGAACAAATCAAAAATTAAATAATATATTAAAAGGAACATAATCTTTCACAGTTTCTTTCACACCAATTAACCATCATCATTTAGACGAACTCGTTGATATGTAATCCTTTTGGATTCATAGCGTAGATGGGTGATGTACAAAATGATGCACAATAATGATGTTAATTTCTTACAATGCAGGGATAATATTTACTATTTCGTAAGACGTATCCCAGTTAATATTGATAAATTTTATTCCTCTAATCGTATTTCTTTAAGCTTAAAAATAAAGTATTTTCTAAAATAATACATAGTCAAATAGATGAAAATAGGGATTATTAAAATGCTAAATTGGCACAAGACACAGCTTGAGTGGTTGATGAAAAAATTCGGAATATCTTATTATGGAATAGCATGGATTTCTTGGATTAAAGGAGTTACATTTGGATTGCTTATTTATCATTTTTTGATTGTATGAAACAATTAATAATTTTAGAGTAGCCTAGCCAAAGCGTGTAAGATGTTAAAAAGAAATAACAGAAAGATTTGGAATTATCATCCAAATTTACCAATTCAGACAGCGCCATATTTTAATTGGCAACCCCAACCTCTTGTTACATTCAAATGGTTGCTAAATTTATGGCTACCAATTACTGAGCGTGGATTAATTACCATCCTCTCGATTTTTACATGGATTTACTTTTCTCCTTCTTTAAACCGTTGCCATAATTTTTCACTTGATTGGATTGCAGAAATTTATTTACGAAACTTTTCTATCATGTTTCTAATTACTGGAATTCTACATCTTTACTTTTACTCATTTTCAATGCAGGGGAAGGTGTTAAAGTTTGATGATAGGGAGCTTGCAACTAATAGCAGAAGGTTCACGCTAAAAAATCAAGTTTGGGACAATATGTTTTGGAGCCTAGGTAGTGGCGTCCTAGTATGGTCTAGTTATGAAGTTTTATTAATGTGGGGCTTTGCTAATGGATATGGCATTTTAATTCACTGGGAAAATAACCCAGTTTGGTTTGTTAGCTTGTTTCTAATGTTACCATTATGGCAAGCGTTTTCTTTCTATTGGATTCACAGATTATTGCATTGGCCTCCACTATATAAACTTGCTCATTCTGTTCATCATAGAAATGCTAATATTGGTCCGTGGTCAGGAAATTCTATGCATCCTGTTGAACATATTTTGTGGTTGAGTTCAGTTTCAATTCACTGGTTAATTGCTTCACACCCAGTGCATGTGATTTATTATTTACAATTACAGGTAATTGGGGCCGTTACATCTCACTCTGGTTTTGAAGAACTTTTGATTAGCGATAAGAAAAGATATGCGTTAGGAGAGTTTTTTCACCAACTTCATCATCGATATTATGAATGCAACTATGGCTCTTCTGAAACTCATTGGGATAGACTTTTTGGAACATTTCATGATGGCTCTGAAAAAGGTTTAGAAAAAATAAAGAAAAGTAAATATAAAATCTGAAGTGGATTCTTTTATTTCTAATGATTTAGGCATTTCCGCTATTATATTTACCTATACCGATAACAGTTAATGTGTCAACAGGCACAAATGGTCTACCCAATGGTCTACCCTTAAGTAATAACTCTTAACGTACTTAGTATAGGGTCATTGTTTCTATATATTTGAGTTTATAATATATAATAATAATTCATTAATAATGGATTACATTTAATATGTATCCATCTTAACTATACCCCATGCCAGTGCCATACCCCCTTATACGATATTATATATAGGTTGTGACACAGATGAGGGTATTTAACTGTTAACCATTTTAATGACTCTCACAGACTCATACATAGGATGTAGTAGTTTTATGTACCAAGTTAGGGTGGTGTAGTTTAAGGGAGTCAGAGGGTGTTGGTAGGAGTCTGGAGGGGGTGTTTGTGTTGTTAGTTTGTTGCAATCTCCTTCACATCTTAATTTATATCCATTTTTCCAAGTCTCATTTTTTTTCAGAGAACCATCTTCATTGAAGTATTCCCAAGAACCTTCTTCTTTCCCGTCTTTGTAGTTTACTTTATTTCTTAACTGACCATTTTCATGATACACTTCCGTAAGACCGTGTTGTTTTCCGTTCTTAAAATTCATTTTTGACTCTAACTGACCATCTGAATCATATTCTTCCCAAAGACCATCTTCTTTTCCACCTTTGTAATTACCTTTAGATCTTAATTTTCTGAATTTAAAACTTTGTTGAGGGTATAAATGCTTAATGAGTAAGATGGACCAATACCAAGTGCAAACAAAATTGTACCAATTCCAAATGTTCCACCCAATAACCAACCAAATATTACGGCTGTAATTTCTATAAGGCTGCGTATCCATGCTAAAGGTAAATCAGTTTTCTTTTGTATTCCAGTCATTAAACCATCCCTAGGACCTGGACCTAGGTTAGAAATTAAATAAACACTTCCCCCAATCCCTGTAATTATTACGCCAAAAAAAATAAAAAGTAATTTTCCAAAAAAATTATTTATCTCTGGAATAAATGGGAGTGAAAAATCAATTACTATAGCAACAATTAAGGCATTCAATACCGTGCCAATTCCCGGTGTTTGTTTTAGAGGTATCCAGCACAAAAGTACAATCAAGCTTATTATGAATGTTGCAAAACCAACTGTCCAATTCACATAATTTGTTAATCCCTCTGCAAGTACTGTCCAAGGACTAACTCCAATTCCTGTTCCAATTAA
>CACAIE010000071.1 GCA_902532475.1 uncultured SAR116 cluster alpha proteobacterium | reverse complement strand
AGAAATAAATATCAAAATTGAACATGATCTTATTGGTGGCATTTGTTGGGATGAACATAAAACATTTTGCCTTGACACTACTATTATTAAAGCCAAAAAATCTGATGCTATTTTAGTTGGTTCTGTTGGCGGTCCAAAGTGGGACAAAATCAGAATAGAAGGACCGCCAGAAGAGCAGGATGGGTTAATGCGCTTAAGAAAAGAGCTCAATGCCTTCTTAGGATTGAGGCCAGTAATTTACTATAACGAACTTCATTTACAATCTCCGATTAAGAAAAATTTAATAAAAAACTCCGACATTTTAGTCTTAAGAGAAATGACCAGTGGAGCTATGTTTGGTCAACCTAGGGGCTTGAAAACTCGAGGTAAAATTAGATACGCTTATGATACGGCATTCTATAATGAAGAAGAAATTAAAAGATTCGCTATAGCAGGTTTTGAGTTAGCTAAAACTCGAAAAGGTAAACTTTGTTCGATTGACAAGGCAAATGTAATGGAAAGTTATAAGCTTTGGAGAGATGTTGTTGAGGAGGTCTCTAAAGATTACAAAGAAATTGAACTTACTCATTACTATGCTGATAACTGCGCTTTTCAACTAATAATGAACCCAAAAAATTTTGATGTGATTTTAGGTTGCAACCTTTTTGGTGATTTATTTTCTGATTTAGCTGCCGTAGTTTCCGGAGGATTGGGTTTATTACCCTCTGCATGCCTTTGCGGATCACCAAATGGCTTTGTTAAAGGAATCTATGAGCCTGTACATGGCTCAGCACCAGATATTGCTGGAACAGGCAAAGCAAACCCATTAGGAATGATACTTAGTGTCGCTTTGATGTTTAAATATTCTTTTGATCGATCAGATATTTGTTTAATGATCGAAAGTGCCGTTAAAAATGTAATTAAAAAAGGTTTTCTTACACCTGACTTGGGAGGAGTTACGTCTACAAAAGATATAACCAAAAATATTCTATGTGAGATACATCCATGACATTAGAATTTGATTATTTAATTGCAGGTGGTGGGTCAGCAGGATGTGCATTAGCTGCAAGATTATCAGAAGATAAATCTGTTTCAGTTTGTCTTATTGAGGCAGGTGGAAATGGTCGAAACTTATTTATTAAAATGCCGGCAGGAAATGGATTCGTTTTTGGGAATCCTAAACTTGATTGGGGGTATCAATCAATTCCGCAAAAACATTTAAACGGTAGAACAATTTATTTTCCTAGAGGAAAAAGTTTAGGTGGATCTTCAATTGTAAACGGAATGATTTACATGCGTGGAATACCTTCTGATTATAACAGATGGCGGCAAATGGGATTGCCAGGCTGGAGTTATTCAGACCTTTTGCCTTATTTCAAAAAATCTGAAGGTTCAAAACATAGAAAAGATCAATTCCATGGGATTAATGGTCCACTTAAAATTGAGCCATCTTCAAATTTTGGCAAATTAGAGGAGGCCTTTATTAATTCAGCTGTCAAAGCCGGGCATAAAAAAATAAATGATTTTAATGGTTCAGAGCGCACTGGTGTTTCTAGGTTAGATAGTACAGTTTCTAATGGTGTAAGACAGTCATCCGCAATTGCATATTTAACAAATGTTCCAAAAAACTTAAAAGTAATAACTAAACAACAAGTTTCCAAAATTTTACTAAATAAAAATCGTGCAATAGGTCTAGAAACATTAGAAGGAAATAGAATTTTTTGTAGGAAAGAAATCATCATATGTCAAGGAGCTTTTGGTACTCCGCATTTATTAATGCTTTCTGGAATTGGACCAGCTGATCACTTGACTGAAAATGGAATAGAACCAGTTATCAACCTACCTGGTGTTGGTGCTAGCCTAGCTGACCACGTTATTGCTTCAATGCAGTACTCCTCAAATAGAATAGATTTAAGTCATGCTCGTCACCAGAGACTAGATAAAGCTATTTTTTTAATGGCAAGATGGTTGTTCAACGGCAAGGGCCCCGGTGGTGGTGCTTTTTGGTCAACAGGCTTATTCCATGCATTTAATGACCCAAAATTTCCAGAATTAGAAGTGTTTATGACGCCAATGATTGTTGAAGAAAACCTTGATAAAGGCTCATATGAAAAAACACCCCTACTCCAACATTTCGGCCGAAAACTATTAGTTAGAGGGAGAAAAATTGCCAGACCAGGCGTTCAAATTGACATTAATCAAGAGAGGCCTAAGTCTTTAGGATCGATAAAATTAGCGAGCTCAAACCCAAGGGAGTACCCATTGATTGATCCTAATTATTTTTCAAATTCTGAAGACCTAGAAGAATTGGTTAAAGGTGTTGCAGTTATGCGAAAAGTTATGCAGCAGAATGAAATATCAAAATACTTAAATAGTGAAATTAGTCCTTGGTTTAATTCTAATACAAAATCAGAAATTGTTGAATCTATAAAACAATCTGCGTATACTGGCCACCACCCATGCTCTACCGCTCGAATGGGAGCTGACAATGATCCAATGGCAGTTTTAGATGCAAAATTAAGAGTTAGAGGTATGATTGGCTTACGAGTTTGTGATGCATCTGTAATGCCCACTCAAATCACAGGCAACCTTTACGCCACAGTAATTGCGATAGCTGAAAAAGCTTCAGATCTTATTCTAAACCGTTCACCTTTAGCGGAGGAATTCCCTAATTAGATATTATTAAAATGTTTTTATTTTAATTTAATATTTAATGATATTTAATGGTCACTATGTTTAGGAGAAAGTAATGGAAAAAATAAGATATTTTAAATACTTTTATTCGAATAAATGGCATGACCCAGATACTAAAACTTGGTTTGATAGTGAAAATCCATCCACTGGAGATGTTTGGGCAAAAGTTCCTGACTGTGGAATAACTGATATTGAAAACGCTGTAAAAGCCGCCAAAATGGCATTTTACGAAGGTTCTTGGGGGAAATTGATGCCAGCCGAAAGAGGTCGATATCTTCGTAGAATTGGAGATGTAATTAGTAAAAATGCTAGTCGTATTGGTAAAATAGAAACAACAGATAATGGAAAACTTCCAAAACAAATCACCCCTTCCCTTAAAGAAGGAGCATGGTTATTAGATAGTTGGTATTATTATGCTGGCATGTGTGACAAGTTTGAAGGAAGACTTATACCAGCAGAAATGCCAAATATGCATAATTATATGAACTGGGAACCTTTTGGCGTTGTGGCACAAATACTTCCTTGGAATTCACCCATAGGTACTTTGATTTGGAAGTTAGCTCCTTGCCTTGCCGCTGGCAACACAGTAGTCTTAAAACCTTCTGAGCAAGCGAGTTGTTCTATATTAGAACTAATGGATATTTTGCTTAAAGCGGATTTGCCTCCTGGCGTTCTTAATGTTGTTACTGGATATGGGCCTTCAACAGGTGAGCCACTGATAGACCATCCTGATGTAAGAATGGTATCTTTTACTGGGGGTAAAAATGGAGGCCAAGCCGCTGCAAAAATTGCCTCTAAACAAACAAAGCCTATAGTGATGGAACTTGGTGGCAAGTCTCCACATATTGTTTTACCAGATGCCGATCTTGACTTGGCAGTTAACGGAGTTGCATCTGGAATTTTTCCTGCTGGCGGTCAAAGTTGTATTTCTGGTTCACGTTTGCTAATTCATAAATCTATTATTGAAAAATTTACTGAAAAATTAGTAGAGTTGGTTAAAAAAGCCATAGTGGGTGACCCTTTAGACCCTAAAACTCAAATCGGGCCAATAGCCAATAAAAATCACTATGAAAAGATACTCAAAAATATTTCTAGTGCGGTTGAAGCTGGACATAAACTCATTTTAGATGGAAGGATGGAATGTAGAGATAAAGGTTATTACATTGGTCCTACAATTTTTAAAGACGTTCCAAATAGCTCATCGTTAGCACAAAATGAAATATTCGGACCAGTTGTTTCAACTGAAAGTTGGGATGAAGAATATGATGCCATCGAAAAAGCAAATGATACTATTTATGGTTTGGCAGCCGGAATATGGTCAAGTGATACAACAAAAGCTATGAGAATAGCTGATAAAATAGAGGCTGGGACAGTATATATAAATAATTATTTCAATGCAGCAACACAAAGCCCAGTAGGTGGATTTAAACAGTCAGGTTACGGACGTGAAAATGGATGGGAAGGTATGAGATGTTTCATGCAAACTAAATCTGTGTGGTTGTCAACCAATCCAAGCCAAGCAGACCCTTTTGCTTAATGGTTTATTATGAAATCACCCTCCAGCAAACTTTACCTAAAGGGCAAACGAACAACAATTGATGCTTCTTATTCAATTAAAATAATTACTGATATATTTGTCAGTCTCGGTTGCACTTCGTCAGTTTCTTTGGGAGTTGCCGAACATTTAACTGATGCAAGTTTATGCGGCATGGAAAGCCATGGAATAATGCGAGCTATACAATATGCAGAACAGTTGAATTCAGGGTACATTAAACCAAAGGCTAAAACAAAAGTATTCATTGATAGCAAAGGCACTAAAAAAGTTTCTGGAGGTGGAGGGATTGGTATACCCACAATGAAAATTGCCTACAATGCTGGCATAGAGGATGCAAAAAAAAATGGTATTTCAGTATTATCAATTCGTAATGTTGGCCATACTGGTCGTCATGGTGCATTCGCAGATGAAGCCGCCGAAAAGGGATTTTTGACAATCTGTTTAGGTGGAGGGAATAGAAAAATTTGGAGGCAAGTTGCACCATACGGTGGAGCTGAGCCAATGTTACCTACAAATCCATGGTGCATAGGGATCCCTGGAGGATCTTTAGGCCCAATAATACTTGATTTTGCAACCTCTAAAATAGCTGGTGGCTGGATTTACGCTGCTCGTTCAGCTAAAGCTCTATTACCAAAGAATTCAGTGATTGATAAGCATGGTAAGCTAACACGTAATCCAGAAGATTACTTTGATGGTGGTGCCATACTTCCTGCAGGAGCTCAGAAAGGCTATGGGTTGGCACTGATGGGAGAAATCATTGCAGAAGCAATGCTCGGCCCATCTACTACTGAAGCGAATTGGCTTTTAATATCATTAGATGTTACTCGATTCCGAAATAAAACAAAAATGCATCAAGCAGCAGAAGAAGTCTTGTCAGAAATTAGGAATTGTAGACCTTCAAAAGGTTTTAATTGCGTTGAAATTCCTGGCGAACGGGAAAGGAAACATCGTACAGTCTCCGATGGAAAAATTTCAGTTCCAAAGGAAACTTGGAAGCAAATATTGGATCTTCATAATAGTTTAAATGCTTAAAGACATAAAAAATATATAATTCACTCTCTCAATCCTTCTAAAGTTCTCAAATATATCAAATCATCTTTTGAAATAGGCAGTTTTTTTATAATTGGGCTCCTTTCGTTAATTACTCTCCAAAAAGGTAAGCGAGGTTTATCACCAGTTTGACTTTCTAGAGATGCTTCTATCGCTATTCTTAAAAAGATACCTGTGGTCAAAGGGCAAGTATTGTCAGCGTCAGAAAATTTGGCTAATTCCTGCCTCATCAATTTGATTGTTTTTTCCTTACCATAAGGAATTTTTTTGATATATTTTGCAATAGATCTTGGAGATGAAATAAGCATTTTATCTCCACGTTTTAAATCGCTGAAATCTTTTTCAATTACTTTTACTACTTCAACGTAGTTTTTATTAAATTTTTCTGTCGCGGTAGACATAAGTTCTATTCAAACCCTAGTTTAGTATTTACAAGAGTTAAAGACTTATCAAGAGAAAGAACATAAGTTTCCACTTCACCAGTTTTCTTAAAACCAAGTTTACTTAAAACATTGGCAGAAGCGATATTGCCCTGTAAATACCCAGATGTAATTTTTGGGTTTTTCTCATTTTCAAAAATATGACTAAGTAATCCCTTAGCTGCTTCTGTCGCATATCCATTTCCCCAAAAATTTTCGCCTAACCAATAACCCAATTCGTAACATCCATCATCTTTTAAAATTAAACTAACTCCTCCAATCAAAGCTAAATTTAAAAAAATACTATAATTATATTTGTGAGCTCTTTGATTGATTGTTTTCAACCATTCGGAAGCATGATCCATAGTGTAGGGATATGGAACGTTGCTAAGTGACTGTGAAA
>CACAIE010000070.1 GCA_902532475.1 uncultured SAR116 cluster alpha proteobacterium | reverse complement strand
TTGCCAAGAACTCTTATAATTTTTTTAAGTTCTTCCATTAATTCATCTTTAACCTGCAACCTGCCCGCAGTATCGACAATTAAAACATCAATATTATCTTCTTGGGCTTTTACTAAAGATTTATATGCTAGAGCTGCGGGGTCGCCTCCCTTCTCTCCTGAAACCATCTCTACACCAGATCTGTCTGCCCAAATCTTTAGTTGTTCAATTGCAGCAGCTCTAAATGTATCACAGGCTGACAAAAGAACACTTTTACCTTGCTGTTTAAGCTGGGAAGCTAACTTTCCCGCAGTGGTTGTTTTCCCGCTACCATTCACCCCAACTAAAACTATTACGTGTGGCTTATTATTTGAATCAATTTCCAAAGGCTTGGATACAGGCGAAAGGATTTCCTTTATTCCTAAAGATAAATTAATTAAAATTTCATCTTCCGATGCATCAGATTTGATTTTTTCAGACTTTAATTTTTTTACTAATTTCTCAGATACCTCTATCCCAATATCACAAGAAATCAATTGGTCTTCCAAGCTTTCCAATTGACTCACGTCAAGTTTATTGCCTTTAAAGATGCTACCAAGACTATTTTTTATTCCAGAGGCTGTTTTGTTCAGACCTCCAGTAAGTCTTTTAAACCAATTCATAATTTTCTTTCTTTATATTATTTAAAGAAACACCTTCTAAAAAGTTCCTGTTAGATTTGATGATTTTCACTCTCTGAATGCTACCCTTTGGAAAACGCCCATTCAGTTTTACATTTGAAAAATATTCACAATGACCTGAATTATGACTTTCCATTAACACATTTGAAAAACTACCAATTTGGTTTTTCATCCATCTTTTAGTATTTTTTTCACATGCCAATCTAAGTTCTTTTGCTCTAGATTTTCTCAAATTGATTTCAACTTGCGGCATCCTAGATGCTGGCGTTCCATTTCTTGGACTATATGGAAAGATATGCCCCCAACAAACTTCAAGATTATTTATTAATTCAAGAGATGATTTATGAGCTTCATCACTCTCAGTCGGGAAACCAGATATAAAATCTGCTCCTATTACAATCCCTGGTCTATTTCTTTTAGCTTGGTCAACAAAGCGTTCCACATCTCTAGACAAATGTCTTCTCTTCATTCTTTTGAGTATTAGATCATTACCATGTTGGATTGATAGGTGAAGGTGTGGCATCAATCTTTTTTCAGTTGAAAGAGCTTCCATTAAATCATCATCTATCTCAGCAGGGTCAATACTTGACAATCTTAAACGCCTTAAACCAACAACTCTTTTTAATAGATTTTTTATTAAAATGCCTAAATGGGATTTTTCGGTTAAGTCTTTTCCCCAACTTGCTATATCAACCCCAGTTAACACTATCTCTTTATGTCCATAGTCAATTAATTTTTGTGCGTTATTTATTATACTCACCATGTCTATACTTCGACTATTCCCTCTTCCAAAAGGAATAATACAAAATGTGCATCTATGGTCACACCCTTGTTGTATTTGAAGAAAAGCCCTTGTTCTCTCCCTGAACCCAGACACAAAAAATGGATCTGCTACCTTTTCTAACATGATATTTGATACTTCTTGCTCTTTATCTTCTATGTTGACCCAAGTATCCTTTTTAACTTTATCAACATTACCAATGGTTTTAAAAACTTCAGGCATTTCAGACCAGTTTCTAGGATTTATTTGAACTGCACATCCTGTGGCAATTATTTTTATATTTGGATTTTCTCTTGAAGCTTTTCTAATAAATTGTTTAGCTTGTTTTTCAGCTTCATTCGTTACAGCACAAGTGTTAACGATTAATATATCCTTGTTTATTGAATCTAAATTTTTTTCAATCAAATCACTTTCAAGCAAGTTGAGCCTGCATCCAAATGTTTTAATTTGATTTTTATGATTGGTTGAGCTCATTTAACTTTAATCTTAGTTTATTAAATCTGAAAGTCGTCTGCAAAGAAAACCATTGAAGGATTTTTCAGCTGGACCTTCAAGTAAAACATTGCCTTCATTAGACAAACAAACATTTAGTTTTCCACCATCAAGAATCACTTCACATTTCTTATCTATTTTCAATAACTTGTTGGCTGCAACAACTACAGCACATGCTCCAGTTCCGCAGGCCATAGTAATACCTACACCTCTTTCCCAAGTTCTCATCTTTATTTGAGATTTAGAATTAATTTTAGCAAACGATATATTTGCTTTTTCTGGAAACATAGGATGATTTTCTAATTTTGGCCCTAAATTAGCAATATCCAAGCCATCAAAATCTTCTAAAAACAAAACAGCGTGAGGGTTACCCATTGACAAACAAAATGCATTTGCTGGTGAATCTTTACCTAGATCTACCTTCTTGTGATCTATGTTTTTTGCTAAAGGAATTTCATTCCATATAAATTTAGGCCTACCCATATCGACAGCAATAAAGCCATTGGTTTTATTTTTCCATGCTTTTAAAATACCAGCCTCAGTTTCAATCTTAATTTCTTCCTTGGATTTTTCTTCTAAAATCATCTCAGCCACGCACCTTGTCCCATTTCCACATGCTGAAGATTTTGACCCATCATTATTTCTAAATTCTAGGAATACGTCATTATTATAATGTGAGATTTTGAGAATTATTAACTGATCACATCCTACACCAGTTCTTCGATTGGCTATTTCTTTTGCTGCAACAGCTGATACATTTGAGCCATCTCTGCAATCAAGAACAACAAAATCATTGCCCAATCCATGCATTTTAAAAAATTTTTTCATAACTGCCATATACTTTATAATGTTATGATTGTTAAGCGTTCTATGAAAATTTATTCATACTTTTCTTGACTAATATCTTTTATTAGACTAATGAAAAATTAATTTAAAGGATGATTAACACCTAAGGTCTTAACGGGCCACGCGCGTCCCTGAGTTTCAGGCACGGGCGTTTTTTTAGTTAATTAATAAATATAGTTTAATTAATAAATATTTTTTTAATCAAAGTTTTTAATTGAGATAGAGGACAGAAAATTTGCTAGAAAACCTTACACAAAAACTCGGTACTGTTTTTGATAAGATCAGAGGTCGAGGCGCTCTATCTGAAAAGGATGTGGATGCAGCTTTAAACGAAGTTAGAAAAGCTCTTTTGGAAGCTGACGTTGCTCTTGAAGCAGTTAAAGTTTTTCTTGAAAGCACTAGAAAAAGAGCTGTTGGTACAGAAGTGTTAAGATCCGTCACTCCTGGTCAAATGGTAATAAAAGTTGTCCATGATGAACTGGTTATCCTTCTAGGTGATGATGAAGATGCATCATTAAATATAGATCACTCTCCACCTGCTACAATACTTTTAGCTGGTCTTCAAGGCAGTGGTAAAACTACTACAGCAGGAAAACTAGCGTTATGGATAAAGAACAAAAAAAACAAAAAGGTTCTTTTAGCTTCTTTAGATACCTATAGACCTGCAGCCAGAGAGCAACTAAGAATTCTAGGTGAACAAGCGGGCGTTTCTGTTTTACCTGAAATTGATGGCGAAACACCACCTACTATAGCTAAAAGAGCTCGAGCTGCTGCAAAAATTCAAGGCACTGATATTATAATACTTGACACTGCAGGAAGACAATCCATTGACACTATTCTTATGAGTGAACTCAAAGAAATTACTTCAATTAGTAATCCGTCAGAAATTCTTCTAGTTGCCGATGCCATGACAGGTCAAGATGCTGTTGTTACAGCTAAAGCATTCAAAGAGGCCGTAAACATTTCTGGTCTAATTTTATCTAGAGCAGACGGTGATGCCAGAGGCGGTGCAGCCATTTCAATGCGCCATGTTACTAATTGCCCAATTAAATTTCTAGGTGTTGGTGAAAAGCAAGAAGAAATTGAACTATTTAGCGCAGATAGATTTGCTAGAAGAATACTTGGAATGGGTGACGTAGTTGGTTTAGTTGAAAAAGCTGCAGAAGTTGTTGAGCGTGAAGACGCTGAAGAGATGATGAAAAAACTAGCTTCAGGTCAATTTTCAATTACAGACTTACTTAAACAATTAAGACAAATTAAAAAAATGGGAGGTATGGGTGGCTTAATGGGCATGATCCCTGGATTTGGAAAATTGCAGAAGCAGATGGCAGCCGCTCAGATGGATGATAAAGTTATAACTCACCAAGAAGCAATAATTCTTTCAATGACTGCTAAAGAAAGGAAAAATACAAACCTTTTGAATGCTAGTAGAAGAAAAAGAATTGCTTCTGGTTCAGGCACTTCTGTTCAAGCAGTAAACCGCCTCATTAAACAATACATGGAAATGGCTAAAGTGATGAAAAAAATGGGCCGTCAAGGAGCAGGTGGACTATTGAAAAGTTTGATGGGCGGCGGCATGAAAGGTGAACCTTCTCAAGGAGATGTTGACTTGTCATCAATGGCTGACTTGATGAAATCAAATAAAGGAATGTCGCCAGGAAAATTACCTGGTTTAGGAAATCTAGGGAACTTACCTCCTAATTTTCCATTTGGCAAAAAAAAATAACTTATAATTTTTTGAAAGGAAATTTAAATGGCTTTAAAAATTAGACTTGCACGTGGTGGATCTAAAAAACATCCTTTTTATAGGATAGTTGTTGCTGAAGCATCCAGCCCTAGAGACGGCCGTTTCGTTGAAAGACTAGGAAGTTATGATCCAATGGTACCTAAAGATCACCAAAATAGAGTGGCACTTAAGAATGAAAGAATTACATATTGGATGAGTAAGGGAGCAAAACCTACTTTGAGAGTACATAAAATTTTAGCTGCCGAAGGCATTTTAGATAAACCAATAATAAGAGAGCAACCAAAAAAATCTGCGCCTGGGAAAAAGCGCACAGAAAGAGAAAACGAGGCTATTGAAGCTACAAAAGCACCTGCTACTGAGGCACCTGCTACTGAGGCACCTGCTACTGAGGCACCTGCTAATGAATCACCTGCTGAGGAGGAAAAGAATAAATAATTATTCAATTTAAAGATGGAAGAAACAGATTTAATTTGTGTAGGTATCATTGCTTCTCCACACGGGGTTAATGGTCATATTAAAATTAAGTATTACACTGAAAACCCTAAAGGTATTATTTCATATGGAACGGTATATAATAAAGAAAGGGAAAAAGTTTACCTGAAATATAAAGGCATATCAAAAAATCTCGCAATTTATGAAGTAGAGAACATTATAGATCGCAATGAAGCTGATCTGCTAAAGGGTGAATACTTATTTGTAAAAAGAAAAGCTTTGCCAAAGTTAAAAAATGACGAAATATACCACATAGATTTAATTGGTTTAAAAGCTTTAAATAAGAAGAGTCAAGTTATTGGAACAATTGAAAACGTTTCAAATTATGGTGCCGGAGATATTCTTGAAATTAAAAATAAGAAGAAAAGCTTCCTTGTTCCTCTAATTTCAAAAAATCTGGATAGTGTTAACTTAAAGAAAAAATCAATTCGGTTATCTAATTTAGATCAATGGCTTAATATTAGTGAAGAACAAAATTAGGATTTGAGATTGAAAAAGAATATTGAAAATGCATATAAAGTTTCGATTTTAACTTTGTTTCCAGAAATTTTTCCTGGACCACTGGGTATTTCATTAATCGGAAAAGCCTTAAACAATAAAATATGGGATTTAAATTTGATTAATATTCGTGATTTTGCAAATGACAAACACAAAAGTGTTGATGATACTCCATATGGAGGCGGAGCTGGAATGGTTATGAGGCCTGACATTATTGAATTAGCACTTAATTCTATCTCGCATTTCCCTGGTCCACGCATATGCTTAACCCCTAGAGGGGAAAAACTTACTCAAGCAAAAGTTAAAAAACTTTCACTTGATGAAGGTTTAGTCTTGCTCTGCGGTCGATATGAGGGTATTGATCAACGCGTAATAGATTATTATAATTTTGAAGAAATTAGTATTGGGGACTATGTTGTAACCGGCGGTGAGAGTGCTGCCATTGTTTTATTAGAAAGTGTATTAAGATTGATACCGAATGTTTTAGGTGGCATTGAAACCTTAGAAGAAGAGAGTTTTTCAGACAATACCTTGATAGAATACCCTCATTATACAAAACCAAGGGAATGGAATGGTTTAAATGTCCCGGAAGTCTTAACCTCTGGGGATCATGGCAAAATTA
>CACAIE010000069.1 GCA_902532475.1 uncultured SAR116 cluster alpha proteobacterium | reverse complement strand
TCGTTTCTTTTTTGTTCATTTTATTGAAGTCAGAGTTTTTAGAAAAAATATTTCCATAGTTTAAAAGTTATCTTTCATTTCTCTTAAATTTCTAAATATTTCTTGAGGGCTCATTTTGCTATTGCCAATATTTTCTGCTATCTCAGGATTGTCAGATCTTAAAAATGGATTGCAATTCATTTCATCTTTTAAAATCGTAGGAATGGTAGGCATACCTTTTAATTTTTGTGTTAAAATTTTATCAGCAAAAATTAATAATTCATTATTGTTAGGGTCAACTTTTAAAGAAAAATTTAAATTACTTTCTGTATATTCATGCCCGCAATAAATTGTTGTTTTGGGATCTAATTCCTTAATTTTTTCAAGAGAGAGATACATATCTTGCATTGAACCCTCAAAAACTCTTCCACAGCCTAGAGAAAAAATTGTATCCCCTGCAAATAGTATTTTTTCATTATGAAGATAATAAATTATATGTCCTAAAGTATGTCCAGGAGTATGAATTATCTTTGCAGGAAGCCCTGCTATGTCAATAATGTCTCCGTCCTGAACCAAATGATTAATATTTTGTATTTTATCTTGTTCTAATTTAGGTGCAATTAATACAGCATTATATTTTTCCATTAACTTGAGGTTGCCATTGGTATGGTCATAGTGATGATGAGTGTTGATTATTTGATTAAGTTCCCAATTATTTTTTAAAAGTATTTTCTCTACAGGTTCTGCTTCAGCTGGGTCAATGACAGCAGTTAATTTTTTTGAATGGTTTCTTAATAACCAAATATAATTATCACTGAGAGCTTTTATATTAATAATTTCAATATCTTTATTCATAATTAGATTTATAATATATTTATATTTAGCTTAAAAGGTTTACGTTAAATTAGTTAGTATTGAATTATGAACTTTAATCTAGATGACTTGGTTAAATTTTATTCTTCCGATCTAGGAAAGACATGTGTAAAAATTATACAAAACAAATTAAATAAAATAGTCATAAAACAAAATAATCAAAAAATTTTAGGTTTTGGTTATTTACTACCATATATACTGAATAACGATTTAGAATCCAAAGTTAATTTTGTAGCTATTCCTTCAGTAAATAAACGAATAAAATGGAATAAAAACAATTATAACTCTTCTTTAGAATTGGATGAAAGGGCCCTTCCTTTTCAAGATTTATATTTTGATAAAATATTAATTTCCCATTGGTTTGAAGTTTCGAGTAGATTGGATTTGGTTATTGAAGAACTAAGGAGAATTCTTAAGGGGCAGGGAAAATTAATTTTAATTATACCCAACTCATTTAGTTTATGGGCAATAAATGAAAACAACCCTTTTGGAAAATACAGACCATTTTCTCAGCATCAAATTAGAAGGTTACTTAATACACACGGGTTTGAAGAAATTAAAACATACTATTGCTTATATCATCCTCCATATAACAACCAATTTATATTAAAAAATTTTCAAATTATTGAATATTTAGGTAATAAAGTTTTTTATAAAACAGGAGGGGTTATGATAATTGAAGCCACTAAGTTTAATTATGCTATTCCAAAACCCAAATTAAAAGCTTATAGATATAATTTATCGAAAGTATCGATTCAACATCAAGTTTAGCTAAAAGTTTTATATCATTAAACTATATTAAATAAGAACGAATTCAAAAATGAAAGATATTAACAATCCTCTTGAAGAACTAAGAAATAAGATCGACAAGATTGATAAAGAGTTATTAAGTTTAATAGAGAAAAGGTCTAACTTAGCCAAAAAGATAATTGAAGCTAAGGATGGTGTTGATATATTCAAACCCAAAAGAGAAGAGAATTTAATAAAAAAGCTTATATCTTTTGCAAAATCATCTAATCCAAAATTTATTGAGAATGTCTGGAGATTATTGATATCAGAAAACTTATATTTACAAGGTGGAATAAGGATCTCCATAGGACCTTCAAAGGAAGCATTAAAATCTGCTCATTGGCATTTTGGTCGAGGGGCAAAAATTGAACCCCAAGTATCTGATGAAGAAGCTATGAAAAAACTAACGGGCAATGATTTTGATGCTGCGGTGGTTTTACAAAATGAAAACTTGAAGGATAGTTATCAAATTAATGATATTCGTATTAATAGACTGGCAGTTAGTCCAGTAACTAGTAAAAAAAACCTTTTTAAAATTGCCATCTATAAAAAATCTGATTGAGCTAAAAGGAAGATTAATTGAACGATATTTTGCCAAAAAAAGCATTAAGAAGGCTAAAAGCATATAGGCCTGCTGTTGCAGAGAATAAAGGTAATGATGTAATTAGATTATCAGTCAACGAAGGTGCACTTGGTCCTAGTCCTCTAGCAACTAAGGCTATAGAAGAATGGTCAACTAATAAACATTTTTTTCATAGATATCCTGATCAAATTGATGAAAATTTAATTGAAGCGATATCAAATAGGTATAATCTGCAAAAACAAAACATTGTTTTAGGGAATGGTTCTGATGATTTAATCCAGATGATATGCAATGCATTTTTAGATTCAGGTGATGAAGCGATTCATACTGAATTTGGGTTTTTGGTTTTCCCACAAAGTATAAAAATTGCAGGAGGTACATCAGTTTGCGCAGAAGATAAAAATTACACAGTTAGCATTCAAAATATTGTTGAAAAAATAACAAATAAAACCAAAATAATCTTTTTAGCCAATCCAAACAACCCTACAGGGACTATGGTCAACTCTAATGAGATAAATGAACTCATAATAAATGTAAGATCAGATATAATTTTAGTGATTGATGCAGCTTATGCAGAATATGTTGAGCATGATCTTTATATCGATGGGGCCAGTTTAGTAGAGAATTATAATAATGTAATAATGCTAAGAACTTTTTCAAAGCTGCATGGTTTAGCCTCCCTAAGATTAGGGTGGGCGTATTGTCCTTTATTGATTGCGAATCTATTAAAATCGATCAGACCAGCTTTTTCGGTGAACGCTCTTGCAAGCTTTGCTGGAACAGCGGCTATTCAAGATATTGAATTTCAACAACAATCAATTTTACATAATAAAAAATTGAGGGACTGGACATTTCAGCAACTCTCTCAGGTCGAAATTGATTTTATACCAAGTGTAGCAAATTTTTTCCTAATAAATCTTAATTCTGAAAAAAGAGCAGATGGTTTATTAAAGTATTTAAAAGATAGAAACATTTATGTTAGAGGTATGCAACCATACAATTTACATTCCTTTTTGCGTGTGTCTATTGGAACGGAAGCAGAAATGAAGAAATTTTTAAAAAATACTATAGATTTTTGTGGGAAATTTAAACGTGATTGAAAAACAGAATTTTGATAAAGTTGCTATAATCGGTGGAGGGTTAATAGGGACATCAATAGCAATGTCTATAAGGAAAAATCTCCTAGCAAACCATGTTTTTATTTATGATTCTAATCAAAAGGTAAGAGACAAGCTAAGAGTTAATTCAATTTCAGACAAAGTTTGCGAAAATCTTGAAGATACAGTTCATGATGTTGATTTAGTTTTTTTGTGTGTTCCGGTTGGATCGATGCAAGAAGTAGCTAAGGGAATTTCAAGTTCATTAAAAGATGGATGTATACTTACAGATACAGGTTCAACAAAAAACTCTGTTATTAATGATGTCAAACCATATATAAATAAAAACGTATGGTTTATCCCTTCCCATCCTCTTGCAGGCACTGAAAACTCTGGCCCTGATGCAGGGTTTCCTGAATTATTTAATGGTAAGTATTGGGTTCTAGTGCCTTTTTATGAAATACCTGAAAGCATTATAAATAGTCTTAAGAGATTTCTTTCTGGCTTTGGTGCAATTATTGAGATAATGAAACCTGAATATCATGATAAGATTTTAGCTATCACCTCTCATTTGCCTCATCTTATTGCATACACAATAGTGGGCACTGCAACTGATCTAGAGGATCAAACAAAGCATGATGTAGTTAGATTTTCTGCGACAGGTTTTAGGGATTTTACCCGTATAGCTTCATCGGACCCCATTATGTGGAGAGACGTTTTTTTAAATAATAAAGATGCTGTATTAGAAATGTTGCAAAGATTCAGTGAAGATCTAACCTATTTGCAAAGAGCTATTAGATGGTCTGAGGGAGATAAATTAGAAGAGTTATTTATTAAAACAAGAGAAATACGAAGAAGCATTATAAAAGAAGGACAAGACACTTAAATTACCTATCCAAAGTCAACATCTTATTTATTGAATTAAAAATTAGTTTCAAGTCACTACTCTTTGAAAACTGATGATTAGAATTTTTCACTAAAGTTAATTGCACATCATCGCTTTTTAGGTTTTTTATTAGCTTAAGACTTGTTTTAAAGGGGACATCTTCATCATTGAAACCATGAAACAGGTGAACAGGGCAAGTGATAGGTATTTCATGATTTAATAATAAATTATTTTTTCCAGAATCTATTAGTATTTTTGATATTATATAAGGGCTTTCATCATATTCGCTAGGAATTTCGACAACCCCATTTAAAGACAATAATTTTAAATTTTCTTTACTTAATTTATTTAGAATATCTTGAGTAAAATCAGGTGCAGCAGCAATTCCAATTAATCCCAAAACCTTTTCAGGGTGGTTAATGGCAGTTAAAAGCATAGACCACCCACCCATTGAAGAGCCAATCAAAACAACTGGATCATTTGTAAGTTCTGTAAGGATAAGGGATGCATCTTCTGCCCAATCATTAATTCCAAAATTTTGAAACTCTCCAGCAGATTCACCATGTCCTCTGCAATCAAATCGGATATACCCATGCCCTATTTTCTTTAAATATTCTTCAATAGCTAGAGCTTTAGTTCCTTTCATATCTGACATTAATCCATGAAGAAAAACTACATAAGGTGGCTTGCCCGATTGAATTGAATATGTAATATGAGTACCAGATTTATGAAATATTTTATTTTTCATCTTACTTTGATTTACAAAAAAGAGTTTCCTAAAAAGAAATTTTATTAATACTGTTTATATAATTAAAATATGATCAATAACCAACAAAAATGTGCAGTTCAAATTTTACCAGCATTAAATAGTGGAGGAGTTGAGAGAGGCACATTGGAGATAGCTGAATACCTTGTAAAAAAAGGCTGGAAGTCAGTTGTAATATCTTCTGGAGGTAGATTAGAACAACGGTTGGTTAGGCAGGGCTCACTTCACATTAATTTGCCTTCCCATACAAAAAATCCTCTTCGATGGCTTAATTTGAAGGCGCAATATGAAAAAATATTTATTCAAGAGAAGCCTGATATTATTCATGTCAGGTCTAGAGTGCCTGCTTGGACTGCTGGAACAGTTGCCCGAAAAATGAAAATACCCTTGGTATCAACAATTCATGGTAGTTATTTAGCTAGTTCATTATTAAAAAAACTATATAACAATGCTTCAATTAAAGCTGATAAAGTTATAGCGATTTCAAATTATGTTAAGGATAATATTCTTAAAGTTCATCCAGATAAAAGTTCATTAATTGAGGTTATTCATCGGGGCGCTGATATAAACTTGTTTAACCCAGAAAAGATAGCTAAAAGCAGGATCATACAAATGTCTGAAATGTTTCAATTGCCAGATGATAAAAAAATTATCATGATGCCAGCGAGGTCTTCTGGCTGGAAGGGTCATGAAATTTTAATAAGAGCATTTAGTAAAATAAACAATGAAAATTTAATATGTGTAATGCCTGGTTCTGATGATGGAGGCAAATTTGTATTAAATCTTAGGAATTTATCAAAAAAATATAATGTGCTTGGTAAAATTGTTTTTCTTCCATTTCTGGATGACCTTCCTGCTGCTTATATGCTTGCCGATGTTGTTGTTGTTCCAAGTTTAAAGCCTGAACCTTTTGGAAGGGTGCTTATTGAAGCTCAAGCAATGGGAAGGCCGGTAGTAGCATTTAATCATGGAGGTGCTTGTGAAAGTGTGATCCATGAAAAAACTGGTTTATTAGTTGAACCAAAAAATGTAAAAGAACTTGGAATTGCTATTGAGAAGCTTGTTACTATATCTCTTAATAAGAGAAATAAAATGGCATCAGCATCTAGAAAACATATTGTCAATAATTTTTCAATGGATAAAATGTCTAGTGAAACATTAAAACTATACAATAAGATTTTGAAGA
>CACAIE010000068.1 GCA_902532475.1 uncultured SAR116 cluster alpha proteobacterium | reverse complement strand
TAACTTCAATGTTGTTTGTAATGATAAACAAATAAAGTAGGTTTATAACCACAAAACCTTTGAAAGCATCAAGTGTTAATACAATTAAGGCTAAAACTCTATTACCTGTTCTTAAAACGTTGGTTGCTCCAATATTTCCACTGCCAACATTTCTAATGTCCCCATAACCCCAAACTCTAGTTAATATTAATCCAAAAGGGATAGAACCTACAAAGTAAGAGATTAAAAAACATAGCGTCCATAATATAAAAAAATGAGATTGAATGATATCTGTTGGCATTAATAAATCTTCCTACCATCTTTCCAGCAAGACAAAACTGTACCTTGCATGGGAAAATTTTCAAAGCAAGAATTAGAGGACAGTGAAAGCATTTCTTCACCTTTTGCCACCCAGCTTTTATTCAAATCTATTATAATAAAATCTGCTGGAAAACCTTTTGATATTTTGCTCCCATTTAGGTTGAGAATGGAAGAAGGACCAGAAGTTAATAACTCAACAGCCCTTTTGAGGCTAATATTTTTTGAATTGACTAATGATAAAGTTGAGGACAGTAATGTTTCTAGTCCTAAACTTCCCGATTTAGATTGAGCAAAAGTAAGAAGTTTAGTGTCTCTATTCTGAGGGGAATGATCAGAACTTATGGCATCTATCAATCCATTGCTTAAAGCCTCAACTATTGATAATCTATCTTCTTCACTTCTGAGTGGAGGTGATAATTTAAATCTAGTATCATAATTAATTAACGAAAAATCATTCAAAATCATATAGGGTGGTGAAGTGTCACATGAGATGTTACAACCATCATTTTTGCCCTTTTCAATTGCACTTAAACCTTCTTTTGTGGAAATGTGTGAAACATGATATTTTCCTCCTGTTAATTTAACTAGTTGAAGATCTCTTTCAATTAACATCGCTTCTGTTATTGAAGGCACACCTCGTAATCCAAGTCTGGTTGAAATTTCACTTTCTGTAGCTTCTGTATCTGAAGATAATTCAGGAATATCTGCATGTTGTATTACGGGTAGATTTAACATTTGAGAATAGGACAACACTCTTCTCATTAATAAAGGATTATAAATTGGTTTATGAGCATTTGTAAAACCAACTACTCCAGCTTTTGCAAGCAAACCAAGTTCAGACATTTTTTCATCTTCTAATCCAATACTTGCTGCTCCATATATAAGTAGTTTTGATAAGTTAAAGCTTTCCGATCTTTTTGCCAAACTATGTACAATAGATGATTCATCAATGATTGGGGAAGTATTAGGCAGGCATACTAAAGAGGTTACGCCGCCTTTTGCGGCCGATCTTAAAAGTGTTTCAAGGTTATCTGTATGAGTTTCACCAGGGTCCTTGCTTTCAGCTCTTAAATCAACTATTCCAGGCATAAGAATTGAGTTTTTAGGATGTTCTACAATTTGAAAGTTTGAGTTTTTTATAGAAAAAGGTTTGTCAACACCTACAAAATTTTTTTCTCCAACCAGAACATCTTTAAACGTATCAGAGGAAGCATTAGAATCTATTACTCTAATATTTTGAAATAAAAGTTTCCTCATTTATATATCTTATCCCTAGATAATTTTAGCATTTCCAGACAAGCCATTCTCACCGAAACGCCCATCTCTACTTGAGCTGAAATAAGACTTCTTTCATTGTTGTCAGCTAATAAAGAATCAATTTCAACTCCTCTATTCATCGGTCCTGGGTGCATGATAAATACATCTTTATTTGCTAATCTAATATTTTCTTCATTTATTCCAAATAAATCATAATACTCTCTTTTACTTGGAGTTTCAGAGCCAATCATCCTTTCATTTTGCAAACGTAATATCATAATTATGTCTGCTGATTTTAATCCCAAATTTAAATCGTGAAATACATTTACACCCATTTTTTCTATTCCAACAGGCATTAAAGTAGGTGGGGCAATTACATTTACTATAGCCCCCATAGTTATTAGCAAATGTATATTTGATCTTGCTACTCTACTATTTAAAATATCTCCACATATTGCAATTTTTAATCCTTCTAATTTACCTTTTTTTTCCTTAATTACTGCAGCATCAAGCAAAGCTTGAGTTGGATGTTCGTGTCTCCCATCGCCCGCATTTATAATGCTACACTGAACATGCTTTGATAGCATTTCTGCCGCTCCTGAATTTGGGTGTCTTAAAATTAAAAAATCAGGGTGCATAGCGTTTAATGTAGAAGCCGTGTCAATCAAAGTTTCACCTTTTTTAATGGATGAAGTTGAAACTGGAATATTTAATATATCTGCAGACATAGACTTGGCAGCAATTTCAAAAGAAGCTTTAGTTCTGGTAGAATTTTCAAAGAATAAATTTATAACCAAATAATCTTTTAAAATTTCATTCTTCTTATTTCTTTTTTGACTGTTAAAAAATGCAGCTCTTTCTAATAATTTTGTAATTAAACTCTTTTCTAAACCCTCAATCCCTATTAAGTGAATATTATCAAAGCCATCATAGTTTAAGCCATTCATGATAAGCTTTCTAATTTATTGTTATTGTATATATCTAAGAGTGATTGAAGTACCCAACTTGCTGCCACAGCATCTTGTTTAGCTCTTCTTTTTTTTCTTGAAAGATTTGCTTTTATTAGAGCTTTATCTGCTACAACGGATGACATGCGCTCGTCATGAAAGCATATTGGGATATCATAAATCCTTAAAAAAGCATAGGCAAAATCTCTTGTAGAATCACATCTAGGTCCCTGGGTGCCATTCATGTTTATTGGCCAGCCCAAAACTAAACCGCCTATTTCTTCATTTTCAATAATTGAAATTAATTTTTGTGCAGTTAATTTTAGTTTGTTTCTTTTTATAATTGACAGAGGATTTGCAAATTTAAGTCCTTGATCACTTATAGCAACTCCTATATTTTTATCACCAACATCCAAACCAACTATTTTATTTCTATTAATAATTCTAGAAAAAAAGTTTACATGATTGCAGATTGTCATTTCTAATGGTAACAGATTTAATTAAAACAAAATTTAGAGTATTATAACATGCCTATTGATAAAGATACAGTTTCAAAAGTATCAAATTTAGCTAGAATTGAAATCGATGATAAGCAACTAGAAAAACTTTCAAAAGAGTTAGATTCGGTAATTGAATGGATAAACACATTAAACGAGGTAGAAACAGAAGGTGTAGAACCTATTGCTAACGTTACTGGGCAAACCCTTCCCTTAAGAGAAGATAAAGTCAATGATGGAGGCTATGCAGAAAAAATTTTAAATAATGCACCTGAACAAGCGAGTGGATTTTTTGTGGTTCCAAAGGTTGTAGAATGAATGAAATTTTCAATTTATCACTTTTAGAGGTTAAAGAAGCGTTAAAAAAACATGATTTGAGCGCTTTGGAAGTGACCAACGCCTTTATAGAAGCTTCAGAAAAAATTAAAAAACTTAATGTCTATAATACCTTTACTCCCGAAAAAGCAATTGAAATGGCAAAACTTTCCCAAAGTAGGATAGATAAAGGTCAAGGAAAATTACTAGATGGAATTCCGGTAGCAGTAAAAGACCTTTTTTGCACTGAAGGAGTTCTTACTACAGCTAGTTCAAAAATCTTAAACAACTTTATTCCTAATTATGAATCTACTGTCACAAATAATTTATGGGAAGCTGGAGCTGTTATGCTGGGTAAAGTTAGCTGTGACGAATTTGCTATGGGCTCATCAAATGAAACTTCATATTTTGGAAATGTTATTAACCCATGGTCTAAAGGTAAGGGCAAAAAATTAACTCCGGGAGGCTCTTCAGGGGGGTCAGCTGCAGTGGTTGCTTCTAATGCAGCTTTAGCAGCTACTGGAACTGATACAGGAGGATCAATTCGACAACCTGTTGCTTTCTGTGGTGTTACAGGAATTAAACCTACCTATGGCAGATGTTCTCGCTGGGGCATTATTGCCTTCGCATCTTCTTTAGATCAAGCAGGACCAATTACAAAGACGGTTTCAGATTCTGCTTTAATGTTAAGTGTAATGTCAGGCTATGACCAAAAAGATTCCACATCAGCCAATGAAGAAACTCCTGACTTTTTAGCATCATGTATGGAAAATTCTTTAAATAATGTTAAAGTTGGCATTCCTAAGGAATACCAAATTAATGGAATGTCATCGGAGATAATTAAGTTATGGGAAAAAGGAGCAAAGTGGCTTCAAGATAGAGGAGCTCAAATAATAGATGTAAGTTTACCTCATACAAATTATGCGTTACCTACATATTATGTAATTGCTCCTGCTGAAGCTTCTTCGAACCTTGCTCGTTATGATGGTGTCAGGTATGGCTTTAGAAAATCTAAAGATAATCTTGATGAGCTTTATTCATCTACAAGGGCAGAGGGGTTTGGATCAGAAGTTCAAAGGAGAATATTAATTGGTACTTACGTTCTTTCTGCGGGATATTATGATGCTTATTATAGAAAAGCTCAAAAAGTAAGGAATTTAATCATTAATGACTTTTCAGAGGTCTTCAATAAAGTAGACGTTTTGTTAACCCCCACTACTCCTACAGCAGCTTTCGAGTTAGGTTCACAGCAAGATCCAATTAGCATGTATATGAATGACGTTTTTACTGTTCCTGCAAGTTTAGCCGGTCTTCCTGCTATGAGTGTTCCCTCAGGAATGTCTCAAGAAGCCCTTCCACTAGGCTTGCAGGTCATTGGAAAGCCATTTGACGAAGAAAATGTTTTTAAAATCGCAGCAAACCTAGAAGACGAGGCAAAATTTTCTTTTCTTAATTATAATTAATTTAAAGGCTCTAAATAATGGAAAAATTTTTAATTCATGGAGAGAAAAGTAGTTACGAAATTGTTATAGGTTTAGAAATTCACGCACAAGTGAGTTCTAACTCAAAACTTTTTTCTGGCTCTTCAACAAATTTTGGCTCCCAACCAAATGAAAATGTAAGTTTAGTTGATGCGGCTATGCCAGGAATGCTTCCAGTTATAAATAAGCATTGCATAGAACAAGCAGTAAAGTCAGGGTTGGGTTTAAAAGCAAAAATTAATACTTTTAGTATTTTTGATAGAAAAAATTATTTTTATGCAGATCTACCACAAGGATATCAAATTTCCCAATATTCAGACCCAATTGTAGGAGAAGGGACCGTTGAATTGAACATGCCAGATGGGGATAATAAAAGAATTGGCATAGAAAGATTACATCTGGAACAAGATGCTGGAAAATCTTTACATGATCAACACCCGGGTAAATCCTATATAGATTTAAATAGATCTGGGGTTGCTTTAATGGAAATTGTTAGCAAGCCTGATATTACCTCTCCAGAGGAGGCTGGTGCATACATAAAAAAAATTCGTTCGATTTTAAGGTTTTTAGGAACTTGTGATGGAAATATGGAACAAGGCTCTTTAAGGTGTGATGTAAACGTTTCAGTTAGAAAAGAAGGGGAACCTTTAGGCACTAGGTGTGAAATTAAAAATTTAAATTCGATAAGATTTGTAATGCAAGCTATTCAAGCTGAAGCTAGAAGACAGATTGAAGAAATCGAAAATGGAAATTCAATTATTCAACAAACACGTTTATTTGATTCAGTTAAGGGAGAAACAAGGCCAATGAGAAGTAAGGAGGATGCTCATGATTATAGATATTTTCCTGATCCAGACCTAATGCCTTTAGAACTAACTCATGATTTCATAGATAAGATTCAAAAATCTTTACCTTCGCTGCCTGATGACATTAGAGAAGAATTAGTGAATGAATTTGGATTATCACACTATGATGCATCGGTCATAAGTGAAGAAAAAGAAACAGCAGATTTCTTTTTTACAGCATCTAAAGGGCAAGATGGTAAGCTAGTCTCTAATTGGCTTACAACTGAATTATTTGGACTTCTAAATAAAAAGAATCTTTCGCTTAAAGATAGTCCTATATCTCCATCACAACTTGGACAATTGGTAGGTTTTATATCTGATGGCACAATTTCAGGAAGGATTGCTAAAGACGTTTTTGTTGAAATGGGTGATAAAGGTAAAGATGCTTCAATTATAATTGAGCAAAAAGGCTTGAAACAGAATTCAAATATTAATGAAATTGAAATTATCATAAATAAAATCATAGAGCAAAATGAAGATAAAGTAATTGAATATAAAAATGGAAAAGATAAGCTATTTGGATTTTTTGTTGGTCAAGTAATGAAGGAAAGTGGAGGCAAAGCAAATCCT
>CACAIE010000067.1 GCA_902532475.1 uncultured SAR116 cluster alpha proteobacterium | reverse complement strand
TCAGAGCGTATTTTCACCCTAAAAGTATATAATATTAATAATCAAAATTTCTTACTTTCAAGTTAGGAAATGTCAAGTTTGAATAAAAAAATGCCATTAGTTAAAGAATTAAAAGAAATTGACCTCATACAAAGAAAACAAGAAGCTAGAATTTGATTTTATAATTCTCGGAGCTGGGTCAGCAGGCTGTGTTTTAGCTAATCGGCTCTCAGAGGATGGAAAGTTTTCTGTTTTAGTTATTGAAGCTGGTCCGATGGATGTTAACTATTTAAAACCAATTGAAACACTTTTAATTCATATGCCTGCAGGTGTTTATCATGCATATAAAAATCCTGCAATTAATTGGAATTATAAAACCGAAAAAGAACAAAATTGCGTTAATCGAGAGTTAGATTTGCCAAGGGGTAAAATTATTGGTGGGTCTTCATCTATAAACTCTATGGTTTATATGAGAGGACATCCACTCGATTATGATTCATGGTCATCAAAGTACGGCCTTAAGGAATGGTCTTTTGATAAATGTCTCCCCTATTTCAAAAAATGTGAAAATTCAGATAGAGGCGAAAATGAATGGCGTGGCGGCAATGGCCCTTTAGGGGTAACAAGAGGGAAACTTCAAAACCCACTATTTGATGCTTTAATGCAGGCGGGAGAGCAATCTGGTCAAGGAACCTCAGAAGATTTAAATGGATACAAGCCTGAAGGAATTGCAAGATTAGATAGCACGACAAAAAATGGAATGCGATGCAGTGCTGCAACTGCTCATCTAAGGCCTGCCCTTAAGAGGCAAAATGTTAAATTGGTAACAAATGCATTAGTCCATAGAATTCTTTTCAAAAAAGACCTTGCTGAAGGCGTTGAGTATAAACATTTAGGCTCAGTCAAAACAGCTCATGCCAATAACTCTATTATTGTTAGCTGCGGAGCAATTAAGTCACCTCAATTACTGATGTTGTCTGGAATTGGCCCAGCTGACCACCTTCGCTCAATAGGAATTGAACCGGCTATTAATTTGAGCGGAGTTGGAAAAAATCTTCAAGACCATTTGCTTGTTGCCACTGGTTTTGAGTGCACAAAAGATGTTACCATTCACAAAATTACTCAACCTCATTATAAACTTGCAGCTGGCTTGAAATGGTTGATTACTAGGCGGGGAATAGTTTCATCAAATGTTTGGGAAATGGGCGGGCAAGTTTTTGGCAATCACAAAGAAAAATATCCAAACCTCCAGTATCACTTTGCGGCAGCTTACAACAAATACATCGGAAGAAAAATAGTTCTTTCCCAGGGATTTTTATTGCAATGTGACCAACTTCGTCCAAAAAGCAGAGGTGAGGTAATGTTAAAATCAAACAACCCCTATGAGAGCCCAAGTTCTTTTTTTAATTATCTGTCACACCCTCATGACATTAAAGAACTAAGAGAAGCTTATAAGAAAATGACAGAGATTATTTCTCAGCCTGCTTTTGATGAGTTTAGGGGGAAAAGAATTTCACCTTCCCCTGATATAAATAGTGACAGTGAAATTGATTTATGGATACGTGAAACAGCCACTTCGGACTATCACCCATGCGGCACGTGCAAAATGGGAGAAGACCCTGAAGCGGTTGTAAATGAAAATTTGCAGGTCCATGGATTTAAAAATTTATATGTAGTTGACGCTTCAGTTATGCCTGATGTAGTTAGTGGAAATCTTAATGCACCAACACAAATGATTGCAGAAAGAGCTTCTGATTTTATACTAGATAAAAAACAATTAAATCCTTTAAAAGTAAATTTTCACTTTCAAAATAATTAATATTTAATTATTAAACATTGGGAGAGTTATGAAAGAAACATGGAAAATAAAAGAATAAAAAAAATAACATCAAGCCATTGGGGTGCATTTGAAGCAGTTATTGAAAATGGAAAACTAGTATCCACCAATCCATTTAAAGAAGACCCTAATCCTAATGATATACCTGAACTAATCCCTAAGGCTATTTACCATTCCTCAAGAGTTTCACGGCCTTCCATCAGGAAGGGATGGCTTAATGGTGGAGCAGACAGAAACAGACATTTAAGAGGGAATGATGAATTTCAAGAGCTTCCATGGGATGAAGCTTTAGATATAGCCGCCCAAGAGATTTCAAGGGTCAAAAACAATTTTGGAAACGGATCAATATTTGGAGGATCTTACGGGTGGTCTAGCGCAGGAAAGTTTCATCATGCCCAAACGCAGGTACAACGTTTTTTAACTTCTATAGGTGGGTTTGTTTCAATTTTTGGAAGCTATAGTACAGCTGCTGCTCAAGTAATCATCCCTCATATTTTAGGAATTAACTTCCTTAATTTAATATTTAATTTTCAGAATTCTTGGCCCACTATTGAAGAAAATACAAAAACTCTCCTTATGTTTGGTGGAATTAATCCTAATAATTCTAAGGTTAGTATGGGTGGATCTACCAGGCATGTAAATGAAGGTTGGTTTTCTAGATTTGTTAATAAAAAAATAAACTTAATTAATATCAGCCCTCAAAAAGCAGACTCACCTAGTGGGGCTGATTGGTTGCCAATTAAACCCGGAACAGACACAGCATTTATGCTTGGGATTGCTTTTGAACTAGAGACTTTAGATTTATTAGATAGAGAATTTTTAGATAAATACACAGTGGGTTATGAGAAATTTAAATTATATTTACTCGGTAAAGATGGCGGTCAACCAAAAAATCCTGAATGGGCAGAAAATATATGCGGAATTAAAGCTGAGAAAATAAAATCTCTGGCAAGGCAAATTTCTCAGTCTCGGACACTCATTACTGTAGCTTGGTCACTTCAAAGGGCACAAAATGGTGAACAGCCATATTGGATGGCTACCACACTTGCTGCAATGCTTGGTCAAATTGGTTTGCCAGGGGGTGGAATTGGTTTTGGATATGGTGCTATTGGTGGCGTTGGAAATCCAATCAAAAATTTTGGAGGCTTAGCTTTTCCTAAAGGTAAAAATGCTATTTCTGATTTTATCCCAGTTGCCAGAATTGCTGATATGCTGAATTTTCCTGGAAATAAGTATGACTTTAATGGTGAAAGAAGAGTTTACCCAGATATAAAACTTATTTACTGGTGTGGTGGAAATCCATTTCACCATCACCAAGACTTAAATTCCTTGCATGATGCTTGGAAAAAACCTGACACAATCATTGTGAATGAACCTTGGTGGACGGCTACTGCAAAAAGGGCTGACATCGTTTTTCCTGCCACAACATCTTATGAAAGAGAGGATTTAGGAAAGGCTATAGGAGGAGATCACTATATTTTCCATATGCCAAAGCTTATTGAACCTGTTGGAGATGCTAAGAACGACTATTTTATATTTTCTGAGCTATCAAAAAGGTTGGGTTCTTTCCAAGACTTTACTGAAGGAAGGGACGATAAAGAATGGGTAAGTCACTTATATGATGAATTTAAAACATTTTTCAAAAAATCAGGAATAGATTGTCCAGGTTTAGCTGAGGTAAAGGAGAGAAACTGGATCACAATACCAGTAGAAGGAAGGAAATTTTCTCCTAAACCTTTTCAAGAATTTAGAAGTGACCCTGTTGCTAATTCTTTAAAAACCCCATCAGGACTAATTGAGATATTCTCAGAAAAGATAGCAAGCTTTGGTTATTCAGAATGTTTAGGGCACCCAGTTTGGATTGAGCCAGATGAGTGGCTTGGTTCCAAACTAACAAAAAAATACCCTTTTCATTTGGTTTCGCCACAACCTAATGACAAACTTCATAGCCAATTAGAGTGTGCTATTGCAGACATTCCAAATGCAAGGCCAACACCAGTGTTAATTAATCTGAAAGATGCAGAAGTATTAAAGATAGAAAATGGAGAAATAATAAAAATTTACAATTCTCGAGGGTCTTGTTTTGCGCGTTCACAGTTAACGGATGAAATTCTTCAAGGTGTTATTTCTTTGCCAACAGGTGCATGGTTTGAGGTTAATGAGCATGGTACAGAAATACAAGGAAATCCAAACGCTTTAACCTTTGATAAGGGAACTTCCAAATTGGGTCAGGGACCAAGTGCGCATACAACGCTAGTAAATATATCAAAAATAGAATAAAATTTCTTTTAATGAACCCAATTATTTCAATAAAAAATATTAATAAAACTTTTAGCACTGGTGAGGAAGCTGTTAAGGATTTCTCTTTAGATATCATGAAAGGGGAAATACTTGCTCTTCTTGGACCAAATGGCGCTGGGAAAACAACCTTAATTTCAATGATTTGTGGAATTATAGAGCCTTCATCTGGATCTGTCTCAGTCAATGGCTTTGATGTGGTAAAAGATTATAAAAAAACTAGAAGTATTATAGGTCTAGTTCCTCAAGAGCTTGTATTGGAATCATTTGAAACTGCAATGAATACTATTCAATTTAGCAGGGGTCTTTTTGGCAAGAAAAGAGACCATGAATTCATCAAGAAAATTCTTACTCAATTGTCACTTTGGGACAAACGCAATACTACAATTATGGAATTATCTGGAGGCATGAAAAGGAGAGTTTTGATAGCAAAGGCTTTAAGCCATGAGCCAAGTATTTTATTTTTAGATGAGCCCACTGCCGGTGTTGACGTTGAATTGCGAAAGGATATGTGGGCAATCATAAAGAACTTAAAAAAACAAGGGGTTACTATTATACTTACAACTCATTACATAGAGGAAGCTGAGGAAATAGCCGACAGAGTAGGGATCATTAATAAAGGTGAGTTATTGGTGATTGAAGAGAAAAGAAATCTACTAAATAAAATGGGAACCAAAACTTTAACTATTGAGTTAAATTCAAAAATTAAATCTATACCAAATTCTTTGTCTTCTTATAATTTGCAACTGGCATCAAAGGGAATGTCCATAACGTATAATTATAAGAAACAAGAAGAGAAGACGGGCATAACTAGTTTGCTTGTTGATCTTAAAAAGGCAGGTATTACGCTTAAAGATTTGGATACTAATCAAACTTCTCTTGAAGAAATATTTGTAGATATTGTGAGAAAATAAATGAACTTTGAAGCTATTAAGGCTATTTATATTTTTGAAATGACAAGAACATTTAGAACGCTTCTTCAAAGCTTGGTATCGCCTGTAATTTCAACTTCTCTATATTTTATAGTCTTTGGAACAGCAATTGGTTCTAGAATGGAAGATATATCAGAGGTTCCATATGGTGCATTTATAGTGCCTGGGTTGATTATGCTCACAGTTTTAACTCAAAGTATCTCTAATGCTGCTTTCGGAATATATTTTCCAAAGTTTATTGGTACAATAAATGAAATTTTATCAGCGCCAGTTTCTGCTTTTGAGATTGTGATTGGATATGTTGGGGCAGCGGCAACTAAATCCATGATGATAGGTATTATAATATTTATCACAGCTCATTTCTTTGTAGAAATTTCTGTAGAGCATCCTGTCTGGATGGTGGTCTTTTTAGTTTTAACTTGTGTTTCATTTAGTTTGTTTGGGTTTATCATTGGTATTTGGGCTAAAAACTTTGAACAACTAAATTTAATCCCCATGCTGGTGATTACGCCGTTAGTTTTTCTTGGGGGGAGTTTTTATTCTATTTCAATGCTTCCGGAATTTTGGCAAAAAGTCTCTTTCTTTAATCCGGTTGTTTATTTAATTTCAGGATTTAGATGGTCTTTTTTTGGAAGTTCAGATGTTGCAATTGAAGTTAGTATAATGGCAATTCTATTGTTTAGTTCTTTTTGTTTATATACTATTTATCAGATTTTTAAATTTGGATACAAGATTAAACAATAAATTATCAGTGCTTGAAAATATTTAACTCTAAGAAACTTGTTTTAAAGTTTTGAATTAATTATCATGTATTAATGCTTTAATATTAGTGGCACATTTTTTTTTGCAATGAATTTGAGTTTTGAGTGTCAATTTGATGAATGTACAAGACTTTTTTAATCAAGAAAAAATTATAGATCTTAGTTTTTTTAATTTTGAAAACGCAATTACCGCAGCCTATTATGCAAATGAAAACCTTGAAGTGCAAAAGGTTAATAAAAATTTTGTTGATTTTTTTCCTGTGTTGGGAAATATAAAAAACGTATACTTTCCTAATGTCCTTGAGCAATTAGGGGTTCCAGAGGATCAAATATCACAATTCAAATCTGAGTTAGATAAAAATGGAAAAGTATTAATACCTCAAATTTTAATTAACATTGATGGAAAGGAGAGAATTTTTTCACTTCTTTCAGCTAAGACAAAAAATAAAAACT
>CACAIE010000066.1 GCA_902532475.1 uncultured SAR116 cluster alpha proteobacterium | reverse complement strand
TTCCACCCAAACGGCTTCATCATTTACACCTAATATTAATAAAGCCTTTGATGCGATTGATGATAGAAATTACAGTTTAGCGTATAAACATGCCAAGCCATTAGCTAACAGAGGTGACTCAAATGGGCAGACAATATTAGGGTGGTTATATTATGAAGGTATTGGTGGATTAGATAAAAATTACTCACAATCTTATTACTGGTTTAAAAAGGGTGCAGATCAAGGACATGACTCTGCGCAATTATTTTTAGGAAGAATATATGAATACGGGAATGGTAAATCTAAAAACTTAAAAGAAGCATTAAAGTGGTATAAGTTATCAGCGGTTCAAGGGAATAAGAATGCTGGTAAGAGGGTTAAACTTTTAGAAGATAAACTAAAAACAACTCAGACGGCTTCATCGGGTTCATCTTCATCTACTTATCCACTATCAAATATTTCTAATACAACTCTTTGCGTCGCTGTTAAAAAAGGAAATTATAAATATGTCCAGGAAGCCAAACGCCGCGGTCTCAGTTGTGGTGTAGGAGGCTCAACCCAGACAGCTTCATCCAGTTCTTCATCGTATACCTTTTCTTCAAGATTAGTATGGCCAGATTCTAGAATTTGTCAATTAGCAACAAGAAATGGAAGTTGGGAAACTCGTTCACATTTTTTACAATATGTCCAGGAAGCCAAACACCGCGGTCTCAGTTGTGGGGTAGGCGGCTCAACCCAGACGGCTTCATCGGGTTCATCTTCTAATACTGATAATAACTTAGCTCTTAAAAAGGCTCAATCCGAAGCACAAAAAGCTAAACAACTTGCCCAGCAAGCTCAATCAGAAGTTGCTTTAGCGAAATCAGAAACAGAATCTGAACGCAAGAAGAGAATTGAACTTGAACAACAACTTGCCCAACTAAATGCCCAACAGCAAAAAAAACAACAGCAGATTGATGCAGACAATCGTATCCCACTAATTGATATTACTTCTACCACATCATCGGGCAAACAAGGTATTATCAAGGGAAGAGCAAGAGACAATGTTGGAGTTGCTGAACTCACTGTTGATGGAAAACGTATCTCTTTTGATAATAGCGGTAATTTTGAATATTCCACCTTCATCCCCGATGGAGGGATAGTCCTTACAATTGAAGCTTTTGATATGGCAGGGCTTTCATCCTCTGTTACTGTTCCCTTAAAAAGAACTGCATCCGTTGCATCCAATACGATTAACTTTGACAGACTAAATCCACTTGGAAAAAGGGTCTCAGAGAACAACGATGCACTGGCTCTCGTTATTGGTGTATCTGACTATGAGAATATTGATGCCCAGGCAGTGTATGCTGACAGTGACGCCAAGATATTCTCGGACTATGCTGCTGATATATTGGGTATACCAAACAATCGCATCAAGACATTGGTTAATGATGGTGCTGATATAAGAGATGTATTACTCGGTGTCAAACACTGGTTAAGGCGTTCAACTAAACCGGGACAGTCCGATGTTTACCTTTTCTTTGCAGGTCACGGCCTTGCCAGTTCTGATGGCAAAGAGATGTACCTTCTTCCCTTTGATGGCTCATCTGAACTATTAGAGGAAACTGCCATCTTAAGAGAGAAACTATTTAATGAAGTCTCACTAGCCAACCCCCGTTCTGTTACCGTCTTCCTTGACACCTGCTACTCTGGAACAACAAGAGGCACCGACATGCTTATCGCTTCAAGACCGATTGCAATCGTTGCAAAAGAGCAAGCCATCCCTGATAACTTTACTGTCTTTACAGCAGCAGCAGGTGACCAGACAGCTAAACCGCTCGAAGAAGCCAAGCATGGTCTCTTCTCCTACTTCCTCATGAAGGGCATGGAAGGAGAGGCGGATGCTGATAATGATAATACAATCACAGCTAGTGAGCTTCATACTTATGTGCAGCAGAATGTCATACAGCAATCAGCAGGCTCACAAACACCAGAACTACAGGGTGATGGTAATCGGGTATTGGTCAGGTTTCAGTAATTTGTTTAAAATAAAATTTAATTAAGTATAGTTAATTTATGAAAAGCCTTTATAAAATTCTATATTTTTTAAAAACATTGTCATTTATTCTGATTTATGTGTCAAAAGTATCATCAAGTGAGTTTATAGATACAGGATACGCCATGATTGGAGACTATTATGCTTGTGTGTTTTTCAAATCTGTAGAAATATTAGATAATGGATATGCAAAATTAAAATTTGTAAAGACTTCAGATACTAATTGTAAAAATGCAAAAATTAATTTTGCTAAAACACATCCTGAAAAACAAATTAGAGGTGTTTTTAATTTAAATAAAAATGGTACTTTTGGTGAAACTTTTTCAATAACAGTAACTCCAGAAACTAATTATATTGGATTGTCTACATTAAATCAGGGTGGAAATGATGGAACAGCTGACTTTCGTGTTGATAAAAGTATAAAATCAGCACAAGAAATTGTTGATAATAAAAATTGGATGACCAATTTTAATGCATCAGAGTCAAAATTAGAAGAAACCAAAGCTCTAGATAAAACATCTCCATCAATACAACTGTTAAGCCCTTCATTAAATCAAAATGGTCAATTTGCAAAAGTAGATACCTATACAACTTTTATAAGAGGCAAAGCATCAGATGATGTGGGAGTCATGAACATCCTTGTACAAGGAAAGAAAGTTAATACAAAAGAAGACGGGTCATTCGCTGCCAAAGTTAAATTAGCTTTTGGGCGAAATGATATTCTGATACAGGCAGAGGATATCAATGGAAATATTAGTGAAAAGACAATTACTATAATCCGTGAAGAATTTATCTCTGAGCAAACTCTGGCAGATGTCGATTTACCACCAAAAACAAAAATGAATAATCCTGATGCTTTGGCTGTGGTCATTGGTATTGAAAATTATCAATATGTTCCAGATGCGAGCTTTGCCTATAATGATGCAGAAGTCTTTAGGGAATATCTCGCTGATACTTTGGGATTTAAAAAGCAAAGAATTAAAATTGCAGCAAACAGTAAGGCAACCCAGGCTGAGTTCAGTAAATTACTTGGTTCTAATGGTTGGTTGGCCAGGAATGTTGTCAATGGAAAGTCAGACATTGTAGTTTATTTTTCAGGACATGGCATAGCCAGTCAAAAAGATAATTTAACAGGGATCCTTCCCTTTGATGTTGATCCTAATTATGCCATTGGGCTTTCAATGTCTAAACTTTATCAGGATCTAGCTTCTATGGGTGCAAGATCTATAACAGTTTATCTAGATGCATGCTTTACTGGACAAACAAGAGAAAAAAATATGCTGATCGCCGATGCCAGGCCAATCATTATTGTTCCCAAATTAGATGCTATTCCTTCTAATATGACGGTTTTATCTGCTGCATCCAGTTCTCAAATCAGTGGTGCTTTGAAAGAAAAGGAACATGGTCTTTTTACTTATTATGTTCTCAAAGGACTGGGAGGTGAGGCTGATAGTAATAAAGACAATAACATCAATGTAACTGAGTTAAATGAATATGTATCAATGCAAGTCCAACTTAAGGCAGCAATGGATGGCAGGGAACAGACACCTGAACTTCAGGGTGATGCCAATCGTGTGTTAGTGCGGTTTCAATAATAGAAAGAATGAAAAACGTAACAACCTAGAGGATAAAAGCTTGTCTCATTTTTGTCTCTTTTTTTTGGTAGTTTGTATGGGTACAGAAATATACTGTGTGGTACTAAATGACTGTATTTAGCCAAATAGACCCATACAGTAGTCGCTGTATACACCAAAAAACCGCCCTTTCACGGCGGAAACACGGGTTCGAATCCTGTACGGGATGCCATCAAAACCTAATAATATCAATGAGTTACAGGTGTTTCTATCCGACACCTGCGACAGGTAAGACTTACCTTAAAATAGTCCCAGATTTTATCTGGGAAAAAGGTCTTAACACATTGATTATATTAAGTTTTGATAATATACGGGATGCCAAATTTTTTGAATTAATGATTTGAAAGTTTTTAAATACCTCTTTTTTAAAAGATGAGAGAATAGTTGAATATTTCAGTTCAAAAACTACTTGTTTTTAAGCCAAAACTGATACATTCCCCCAAAGATTTCAGGATGACTTTTTTCAAATATATCCCAATTTTTAAGATTTAAATTGTATTTATCGTTTGGAAATTTCTCTTGATAATAATCTAAAATATCTTTTTGAATAGCAAATCCAAGAAATTCAAATTTAAATAGTTCAAACATTTCAATTAATTCATTAATACAATATCTATATTCTTGCTTGTGGAATATTAAATCTCTGACACCAGACAGGTTCCAAAAGCAATTCGATAAAAATAATTTAGAAACTATATCTTTATTTATTATATTGTTTTTCTCAAAATTGATTACATCACATCTAAATTTTTTCATATCGTCTGGATTGTCAGAATAGTTTTTTATTTTTATATACTCTTTCATCTCAACTACAAATTTTCTTGCTAATTCACTATATAAACCAAGTTTCAAGTAACCTTCTGGCTTGAGAATATTTTTGAACACTTTTAAAGCGTCATTAGGGCAATTCATATGGTGAATTACTCCTGAACATTCGATAACATCAAATTTCTTGTTTAAATCAATTAAATTGAGTATATCCGACTGTATGAATTGAACATTATTTATTCCTAATTCATTACATTTTCTCATCCCATAGGTTAAACTGGATACGCTTAAATCGACCGCCGTGATATTTACATTCCCATATCTAGAAGCATCTACAACTTGTTTGCCTGTTCCGCATCCTGCGATTAATAATTCACTTGTTTTTGAACTGAGGTTATTTTCAAGAACATTAACTTGCAGGTCATTATTAATTACATCTTCAACAAACAACTCTTCTTGTGGTAGTGAGAAAACTGACCATCTAGGATAGGGGTTTTCTTCATAATGTTCCTTAACTTTTAGTGAAACAGAATCTTCAATTTTATTAAGGGTTAATAAATTGGTTGCTAATCCTTTTTCAATAATTCTTTCATTGATTTGTAAGTTGATCAATTCAGCAAATTCTAAATTCTTAGATTTGTAACTGCTAAATATTTTACTATTTTTAAAAATTTTATATAAAGGCCTGTAGCAAGCTAATAATGATAAATGAACCTCATCTATGTTTTTACAATCAATGTCATCAATTAATTTATCTAATATTTTATCTTCTTTTTTACTGGTGATGTAACAATATTCATTGAGGAAACATTGATGAGCCAAACTAAAAATAAATTTTTTATTCGGCAGTTCTTGCTTTGTGGAAGCCAATGAGAGTAATTGAGATCTGATTTTAATTAAGCTTTTTTCAATTTCACTATCTTTGAATGAAAATGATTTTAAACTATTCAAAAACAAACTTTCCGATAAAAACTTATTTAATTGTGAATTAAAAAAACGATCACTATCGTTATCAGTTAGTTGTTTCAATTCATTTTTAGAAAAAATTATATTAAAAGCATTCCAAACATCTGAAAAATTAAATTTTTTTTCATTAATTACAAAATTTAGAATTTTTATAATCAAGAATTTGTTTTGTTTAATCTCTTCATAATTTAATTTTTTTATTAAAAAATTAACTTGGTTTAGGACAATATTTTTTTTGTAATTATTTTGGATAAGATTATTAAAACACCTCAAGGCCTTTTGAAAATTACTTAAGATTAAACTGCATATACCGAGGTCCAATATAGATTTATAATTTGATGGTTGAATTTTTATAATTCTTTCAAGTAACAAAATAGATTCTGAATATCTTTTTTGTTCCATTAGAAATAAAGCATAAACGTTCATTAAATTTATTGAAACTGGATAATAATCTAAAAAATTTTTTATTTTTACTTCAAAAATTTTATATTCTTTTGAATGATAGAGTGAATAAAAAGCTTCGATGACATTAGGATCTGGCTCGTTTGCCAGTGAGTTATTATTATTTTTATGATTTGTGACTAACATAATTTTTGTCTCTTCTAGTTATATATTTTTTGCAATCGTTGTGCCGTTTCTGAGTTCCTTTGTTTAAAAATTAACGTTTAGACTTTTTAAAAAAATGGTTTAATTTTAGCGCATCTTATGTGGAATATTATTTTAACTTTGATATTGATTTTATTTGCTGTCACATCGCTGTCACAAACACCCGTAAGTCATTGATTTTATCTGCTTGAAATAGTCTACGGGATACCATCAAAACCTAATAATATCAATGAGTTACAGGTGTTTCTATCCGACACCTGCGACAGGTAAGACTTACCTTAAAATAGTCCCAGATTTTATCTGGGAAAAAGGTCTTAACACATTGATTATATTAAGTTTTGATAATATACGGGATGCCATTCTACAACTCAAGCATATATTCAAAAAACAGTACTCTGTAGCTTTTCGCTGCGGAGTTTTATTTGCATTTGTCTCTTTTTTGTCTCTTTT
>CACAIE010000065.1 GCA_902532475.1 uncultured SAR116 cluster alpha proteobacterium | reverse complement strand
TTATCTTCTGAATTCAGTGGTTTAAAATAATTTCCATTTATTTTATCCGACAATTTAACCCCATCAGCTCTCCACAGTAAAACCTGAACATAGTCTATTAAATTGAAGTCTATAGCAGGTCTAACATAAATTTTTTCTGTAGAGCTATTCACCGTAAAACCTATAGGAAGGCCAGCAGGAAGAAGTCCTCCATGCCCAGAAGTTTGTACAATTGATCCGTTATCTATTTTAACATTATTAGGTAAAAACTGTAATGATGGCAAAACAAGGTTTTCTCCAGTTAAAATTGAAGGAATCCTATTATTGGATACAACAATGGGGATCTTTGAATTAAAATCTGAAATTAGTAATACTCGTGATGAATTTTTTCCTACTTTCAAAATTTGCCCAATCAAAATTCCATTGAATAAAACTGCATTGCCCCTTTCTATGCCATCAAGATGACCTGCATTTAATAATATTGAATGCGCAAACACATTTCCTGGAGCGCTAATTGCTCTAACTGTTTTGAAATTTGGAATTCTTAAAGGAATAAGATTAAGTTGATTTTTAAGAACTAAGTTTTCACTTTCATATATTTGAGAAATTATCTCGAATTTTTTTAATTTAAGATTTTCTTCGTATAAACTTCTATTTTCTTTCCTTAATGAAGCAGTGTTTTTAAGGAAAATAAATGAATCCCCTATTATTTGAGTTTGTCTAGAAATAGTTGCGATGACCGGAGCAGATAAGTCTGTTAATAATATGCTTATTCTATTTACAATAGCTAAGTCAGCTTTTCCAATGAGCATAATCAAAATAGTTGAAATTATAAGACCAAAATAAATAGATTTTTGTCCTATATTACCTATTGACGATATTTTTTTATTTTCGAATTTTCTTGGTTGCTTCATATTTCAGCAAATCAAATAAATTTTATTTATATTTTTTTATATTATGCACCAATTAAGACATTTTTTAAAGTTTTCATTTCGTCCAAACATCTTCCAGTGCCTCTAACCACACAAGTTAATGGATCTTCGGGAACTGCAACAGGCAGTCCTGTAGCCTGCTGTAAAATATAATCCATTTTAGTTAATAGAGCTCCACCACCTGTTAAAACTATTCCTTTATCCACTATATCAGCAGCCAATTCAGGGGGTGTTTTTTCTAAAGCAACTTTAACAGCCTCAACTATTTGGGAAACTGGCTCGGTAAGAGCTTCTGAAATTTGTGCTTGATTTAAAGTGAGTTCCTTTGGCACTCCATTTACTAGATCTCTACCTCTAACTTCCATCGTTTCACCAATTCCATCTTCGGGCGGGAACGCAATTCCAATTTGTTTTTTAATTCTTTCAGCGCTTGTTTCACCTATTAAAAGATTATTAGCTCTCCTAACAAAACTTATGATAGCCTCATCAATTTTATCACCTCCAACTCTTACTGAACGCGCATAAACTATACTTCCCAAAGAAAGAACAGCTACTTCAGTTGTTCCTCCACCAATATCTACCACCATACTTCCTGTGGGCTCAGTTACAGGTAGATCAGCACCAATAGCTGCGGCCATTGGCTCTTCAATTAAAAACACACGTCTTGCACCAGCAGCTTCAGCGCTTTCTTGTATTGCTCTTCTTTCAACTGCAGTAGCACCAGAAGGAACGCAGATGACAACCTGAGGGCTAGCAAGCCCCGAGCCAGAATTAACTTTCTTTATAAAATGCTTTATCATTTCTTCTGCAACTTCAAAATCTGCAATAACACCATCTGACATAGGCCTTATCGCTTTAATATTTCCTGGGGTTTTCCCTAACATTTGTTTAGCATCGTCTCCAACAGCTAACACATGAGTTTTTCCTCTCACTGTAGTCATAGCAACTACAGAAGGTTCATTAACTATTATTCCTCTTCCTCTGACATAAACTAAAGTATTGGCCGTCCCTAAATCTATCGCTAGGTCTGATGAAAACATACTATATAGTTTATCGAACATTTATTTATACTCCTTATTTAACAATAATAACAAAGAAAACTATTGTACCAGAAACTATCTAGCATTTAATTTTTAACTTTATCCACTAATTTATTTGAACCGATCCAAGGCATCATTGATCTTAGTTTTTCTCCTACTTTCTCTATAGGGTGATTTGCATTTCTATTTCTTATAGCTTTAAAACTTGTTTGATTAACTTTATTTTCGAGCATCCAATCTCTAGTAAATTTTCCAGATTGAATGTCATCTAGAATATTTCTCATGGTTTCTCTAGTTTTATCTGTTACTAGTCTTGGTCCAGAAATATATTCACCATATTCAGCAGTATTTGAAATAGAATAATTCATATTAGAAATACCTCCTTCGTAAATTAAATCTACAATTAATTTAACCTCATGAAGACATTCAAAGTATGCCATTTCTGGTGCATATCCAGCATCAACTAAAGTTTCATAGCCTGCCTTAATGAGCTCTACAAGTCCGCCACATAATACAACTTGTTCACCAAATAGATCAGTTTCACACTCTTCTCTAAAAGTAGTTTCTATGATTCCAGACCTTCCTCCTCCTACAGCGCAAGCGTAAGACATACCAATTTCATGCGTATTTCCAGAAGTGTCTTGAAAGATTGCTAACAAGCATGGAACGCCACCTCCTTTTTGGTATTCAGCTCTAACAGTATGACCCGGGCCTTTTGGGGCCACCATAAAAACGTCAATGTCTTTCCTTGGTTCAATTAAATTAAAATGAACATTCAAACCATGAGCAAAAGCAATTGACGAGCCTGGTTTTATATTTTCTTTTATTTCATTATTGTAAATTTCACTCTGCAGTTCATCTGGTGTTAACATCATGACCACATCTGCCCATTTCGAACCTTCAGAAACTGTTTTCACAGAAAAACCAGCTTTTTTAGCTTTAGATACTGAATTGGAATCTGGCCTAAGTGCAATAGATACATTTTTGACGCCACTATCACGAAGGTTAGCAGCATGCGCATGACCTTGACTGCCATATCCAACTATTAAAACATTTTTGTTTTTAATCAAATTTAGATCAGCATCTTGGTCATAATAAACTCGCATAACTTTTCCCTTGTAGTAATTAAATTATAATTTTTAAATAAGAGATTAAATAATTTTATATTCTTTATAAAACCTTTATATATTCAGGGTTTTATAACGTAAAGATAAAAAATTATAATTAAAGCATGTCTTCACGTTGCTTTAAATTTGAAATTTTCCCTCTGGACATTGCGCACACTCCAGACCTAGCTATTTCCACTTCACCAATAGCCCTCATTAAACTTATAAAAGCCGCTAGTTTTGAGGAGTTGCCTGTGATTTCAAAGACAAAAGAATCTAACGTGCTATCAATAGTGTGAGCCCTAAATGACTGGGCAATCCTTAATGCCTCAATCCTACTAGACCCTGTATTGGCAATCTTTACCAATGCTAATTCTCGTTCAACATGAAAAGACTTATCAGATAAATCATCAATATCATGGACAGGCACAAGTCTTCTTAATTGAGCTTTAATTTGCTCTATAACCATTGGTGTCCCGCAAGTAACTATGGAAATCCTAGAAATTGAGTCTAAATCATCAATTTCTGCAACTGTAAGACTTTCAATATTGTAACCTCTACCTGAAAAAAGTCCAATTACTCTAGCAAGCACGCCCGGTTCATTATCCACTAAAACAGATAATGTACACCTTATTTCTTTTTTATCGGTCATTTATCTCCTAAAAATTCATTAAACTAGAACCATGCCATCTTGAGATACAGAATTTTTTTGTTTATCTTCGGAACTTAATAACATATCATAGTGTGCTGCACCAGATGGTATCATAGGAAAACAATTCTCGTCTTTTGAAACTTGCACATCACAAACAACCGCTGATTTTGAACTAATCATTTGATCAATTACGCCATCCAACTGATCTACGCTTTCTGCCCTAAGCCCCACCAAACCAAAAGCTTCGGCCAAAGCCTTAAAGTCTGGGAGAGATTCTGTATAGCTTTCTGAGTAACGCCCGCCATGAATAAGTTGTTGCCATTGCCTAACCATGCCCATCCATTGATTATTGATTATGAACACTTTGACAGGTAGTTTGTATTGAGCGACTGTAGAAAGTTCTTGCATATTCATTAAAAAGGAAGCTTCTCCAGCAATATCTATAACTAATTTCCCAGGATGTGCTACCTGAACGCCCATTGCAGATGGGAAACCATAACCCATAGTTCCTAATCCACCAGATGTCATCCATCTATTTGGCTTTGAAAATCCATAATATTGCGCTGCCCACATCTGATGCTGGCCAACTTCTGTAGTTATATATGTTTCTATATCTTTTGTTTTTTCATAAAGTCTCTTGATAGCATATTGTGGTTTAATAACTGACCCTTGCTGAGTAAAGTTCAAGCATTTCCTTCCGCGCCACTCATCTATTTGCTTCAACCAAACCCCTATTCTATTTTCTGCTCTTTCAAATTTTAACTTTTTCAATTCTTTGATCAGTTCCTGCATTGCAAAAGTTGCATCAGAAACAATTGGTATTTCCACAGCTACTGATTTATTGATTGATGAAGGGTCGATATCTATGTGTATTTTTTTTGAATTCGGAGAAAACTCTTTTAAATTACCAGTGATTCTATCATCAAACCTAGCACCTATATTTAACATTACGTCACAATTATACATAGAAAGATTTGCCTCATAAGTCCCATGCATGCCCAACATTCCTAAAAAGAGCTTATCATCGCATGGAAAAGCTCCTAAACCCATAAGCGTCAGTGTAGTGGGTATACCTGTAATATGGACTAACTCCTTTAGTAATTTAGATGCTTCCGGTCCAGAATTAATTAATCCACCACCCCCATATATAATGGGTTTTTTTGCATTAACTAACAGCTTAGCAACTTGAATAATTTTATTTTTATCTGGATCAGTAGAAGGTTTATACCGTCTTCCATGCCTATCTTGCCTACTAACATACTCACATTCTGACAATTGAATATCTTTAGGTAAATCAATAACTACGGGCCCTGGCCTCCCTGTACGTGCAACATGAAATGCTTCATGAAGAGTTGAGCATAGTTTTTGAACATCTTTAACTAAATAATTATGTTTAGTACATGGTCGAGTGATACCCGTGGTATCAGCTTCTTGAAAAGCGTCATTGCCTATTAAATGGGTAGGAACTTGACCTGATAAACATACTATTGGAACTGAATCCATTAAAGCATCTGTCAGACCAGTCACAGCATTTGTAGCTCCTGGACCTGAAGTTACTAAAACAACTCCAACTTTCCCAGTTGATCTAGCATATCCCTCTGCTGCATGGACTGCCGCCTGTTCATGCCTGACTAAAATATGTTTTATGCTATTAGATTTAAATAGAGCATCATAAATTGGTAAAACAGCACCCCCAGGATAACCAAAAATAACTTCTACTCCTTGCTCATCAAGAACTTTAAGTATCGCGTCAGCACCATTTAATTTTAGTTTTGTTTCAGTGTTGCCTTCCATATTCATCTCTTTTAAATCTATTGTTAAACTATATGCACCCTTTTAGAAATATTATCTAATAAAAAATATAGGTAAATTCATTATTATTAACATTTTTTATTAGATAGCAAATTAAATGCCTTAATTGCATTGTCAACTAACTCATCATTATCTATATATATATTAGGGTAAAGCAAATCATAAATAAATGAGTTTTTAAACCAAGTCATCTGTCTTTTTGCATATCTTCGGCTTTCCTGTTTAGTTTTTTTGATCGCTTCTTCTAAGGAGATTTTACCTTTTAAGCAATCGAAGAAATAAGCGATCCCAATTGCCTTAAAAGACTGAAGATCAGGGGATAAATTATTAGCAAAAACATTTCTTGCCTCTAGAAGCAACCCCTCATTAACCATTTTATCAACTCTTTCATTTATCTTAGGATAAAGTTTATCTTTTGAAGGTAAAATTAAAATCTTTAGTGAATTATTAATTATGGGCTTGAGTTTAGGTCTAGATTGCCACCACCAAATTGGCTTTCCCGTTTCCAAAAAAACCTCATAAGCTCTAATTAATCTTTGTCTGTCGTTTATTTTAATCTTTAAACTCCCTTCAGTATCAAGAGCAATTAAAGTTTTATAAAGGTAATCAAATCCTTTTCTTTTATATAGATCAGTAGCCTTCAACCTTGTCTGAGAACTAATGGATGGAATGCTTGACAGTCCTTTTGTAGCTGCGTTTAAATACATACCTGAACCCCCAACGAAGATAGGAACTTTATTTCTATTATGAACTTCAATAATTTTCGAGTTTGCGTCATTTAGCCATTTTGCTACAGAATATTTTCCCTTTATTGGGACAAACCCAAATAAGTGATGCTCAATTTCACATTTTTCTTCCTTCGTGGGCATCGCTTTCAAAATTTCAAACCCTTCAAAAATTTGCATAGAATCTGCATTTATAATTTC
>CACAIE010000064.1 GCA_902532475.1 uncultured SAR116 cluster alpha proteobacterium | reverse complement strand
TTCTTCAGAAAGTATGTAAAGTTACCATTTAGTAAATGACAATTTTTCATCAACTTTCTGGAATAAATTGCCATTCATCCCCAAAAGCTCATCTGTCATCTCAATCATTGATTTTATTGACCCTAAGTAGCCTACGTGATGCCACCACTCAAACTCAAGCATAGATTCAAAAACCAGTACTTTCTAGCTTTTTGCTATGGAGTTTTATTTGCGGTTGTCTAAATTTTTCTTTCTTTTGGTCTTGTAATTGAAATTGAAAGTAGAGTTTGGAGGCTATTAACAAACAACATTATCTTTGATAGCATAAGATATGGCTTCTTATTTGAAAACATTTTTTATAATTTTCTTTATGCTGCTAATATCAGAAGAGAGAGTTTTAAGTGCCTCGAATTCAGGAGAAATTCTGTGGGAAGGCACGATCAGTGGAAAAGAATATATAATAACTACTGAAGGGCTTTATAAAAATGAAACTTTCTATAAAGCACATACTCTAAGTCATAAAAATGTTTGTCAATTCTTTGATTATAGATTGCAAGGAGAAGCTGGAGCTAATTCTTATGCATGGCTAATTGCACACGACAAAACTAGAATAACATTCACTCCAATAGAATGTACAGTAATACGTGATAAATTTAAGTTTAAAATGAAAACATCGTCTTTAATTCAGAAAATTTCAGATAATAATATTTGTGAAAAATCTACACTGAATGAGTACTCGAGTAGTGGAAGTAAAAAAATTTGGAACACAGCTTTAAAAAAGTATGTCCAAGAGGCAAAACGCCGAAATTTAAGTTGCGGTGTAGGTGGTTCTTCTCAAACTATATCAGCTTCTAATTTTTCTGATTTACCTTCTTGTAAGGGTAATTATAATTCTAACACTTGGACCAATTGTTTAGGAACTCAACTCAATGATAAAGGCAAATACGTCGGTGAATTTAAGGATGGTTTAGGGCATGGACAGGGTGCCATAACCTTTCGCGATGGAGACCAATACGTCGGTGAATTTAAGGATGGTATGTTTAATGGAAAAGGCACCTATACCTTTCCCGATGGACAACAATACTTCGGGGAATTCAGGGATGACAAATATAATGGAAAAGGCACCTATATCTATGTCAGTGGAGACAAATACGTCGGTGAGTTTAGGGATGGTAATTCTAATGGACAGGGTACTTATATCTGGACAGATGGTAGAATAGAGGCTGGTGAATGGAAGGATGGCATGTTACACGGTGAAGCCATTGAATATAATGCTGATGGTAGCATTTTCAGGCAAGGTGTTTATAAAGATAATGAATTTCAATATGCCAAGAAGATTGATTCAGATAATAATTTAAATTTAAATGAGGATGAAGAAATAAAGAACTTTTTGGAAGAGCTTAAAAATAACGATGCAAAAATATTGGGACTATCTAGGAACTCAGAAGAAAATAAAATTACTATTTTTGATGAGGAAACAACGAAACAATTATTAGAAGAGCTTTCTAATAATAATGCCCTTTTTGATGGTATTGTTTTTGATGATAATGATACACATGCATTTGCTATACCTGAAAATGCGTATGCATCTGGAGATTCTTGGAAATGTAAATCAGGTTATGAAAAAGTGGGTGATACTTGCAAGGCAAAAGTTACATCTGAAGAGTTGATTGCGGCTCAAAAAAAAGCTGCTGAGCTAGAACAACAACTTGCCAAAGTTGAATATGATAATCAAAAACTTTTAGCTCAACAAAAAAAGAAACAACAAAAAATAAGTCAGGATAATCAGATACCATTGATTACTGCCATGGCTTATAACGATACGGATACCAATGCCATTATCGAAGGGGTAATCACTGACAATGTTGAAGTTGCAGAAGTTACGGTTGATAATCAGTTAGTTCCTCTTAATACTGACAGTTCCTTTCAAACTAATCTCTATATCCCAAGGAATGGTAAAACAGTTGAGATAGTCGCCTTTGATTTAAAGGGTAACAAAGCTGTAAAGACCATCCAGCTTAAACGTGATGCGATTGAGCAAGCTTCTGGGCCTGTCTTCGCTCAACTCAATCCTTCAGGTAAGGGAGTCAAACCGAACCCCAATGCTTTAGCCCTTATCATCGGTGTAGCTGATTATAAAAAAACACCTGCCAAAGCAATGTATGCTGATAGTGATGCTCAGATATTCTATGACTATGCAACTCTCAAACTAGGCGTTTCCCCAACTAACATTATGGAACTTGTTAATGAAAAAGCAGATGAAAGCGAGATACTTTTGGCTATAAAGAAATGGATTGCCCTTACCACCAAACAGGGGAAAAGTGATATCTATCTTTTCTTTGCTGGTCATGGTCTTGCGAGTTCGGATGGTAAAGATATGTATCTTCTACCATACGATGGTTCCCCTGAATTATTAGAAGATACTGCTATATTGAGGGAACGGCTATTCAAAGAAGTAGCATCTTCAAATCCCCGCTCCGTGACTGTCTTCCTTGATACCTGCTATTCAGGCACCACACGTGGCACTGATATGCTGATTGCCTCTCGACCGATTGCGATTGTGGCAAAGGAACAAGCCATCCCCGATAACTTTACTGTCTTTACTGCTGCTGCAGGTGACCAGACTGCTAAACCATTGGAAGAAGCTAAACATGGACTATTCTCTTACTTCCTGATGAAGGGTATGGAAGGAGAAGCAGATGCTGATAAAGATAAAGAAATTACAGCTGGAGAACTTCATGCTTATGTAAAAGATAACGTTATCCATCAATCAACAGGCTCACAGACACCTGAACTGCAGGGTGATGCCAATCGTGTGTTGGTACGTTTTCAGTAGAAGAAAGAATGGGAAGCATAGAAAATTATTAAATTAAATTCATGCTACATCCTTAGCATCTAGTGTGCTGTCTGTAGGTAAAGTATAATAATTATGGAAGTTAGTGATTCAGAATTAAAAACTACTTTTAATATATCCTCTTTTCTTGGGAGAACTCAGGCCATTACCCAAAGCTTTCCATTCCTCTTCTGTCTGATTACCAGATAAATAAGAACAAATATCTTCATTTATTTTATCAAAAACATAGAACTCATTTGTAGAATCAATATATTTTAGAAGTATTTAAAAAAAATTTTAAATACTTAAATAGAAATACTCCTGGATTAATCTTTCATTTTTCTCACTATCAAGGTGAATATAAACCACAATCAGCTATAGTTAAAAATTCGTGGAAGTTGATAAAATATTATGATGGAATGCAACCATCCCTTTTTAATTTAGCTTCTGATATAAATGAAAAAAATAATTTATATGATAATGAAATTATTATTGGAAATGAATTGCTAAATGATCTTGAAGATTATTTGGATTATGTTGAAACATCATTTCCTGCAATTAATCAAAACTATGATCCAAATGTAAAAATAGAGTCAAAAGTTTATTAATGTTTAACATTGTGGAAGAGTCTTCTTCTGGCAATCATTGTAAAGTTTATGAGCTTCTAATAGTTGGTTTTCACTCATGATATTTTCAATTTTTGTTATATTATTAAACGCACCCTCTACACCTTTTTCTTTAGCCAAACTCCACCACATGTGTGCCTTTGGATAGTTTTTACCTACACTTTGACCAAAATAATAAATATTACCAACATTAATCTGAGAAGCTGGGTGCCCCAAATATGCGGCTTCAAGAAATAAATTTAAGGCTTTCGTGTAATTTATTTTCACTCCATCACCATGGTAATATAACATTCCAAGTGCATACTTAGCTAACATATGGCCACTATCAGCAGCTAAAAGAAACCAACCGAATGCCTCCTTTTTATCAACTTCCACTCCAATACCTTTTCTGTACATCACACCTAAATTATATTGAGCTATTGGATCGCCCTGAACAGCATCAAAACTTATATAATATAGTGCTTTATCGTAGTCACCATTTTCAAGGGCTTTAAGTCCCCTATTCAGTTCACTGGCAGAGGCATTTAAAATAAAAGAACAAAAAATAAAAAAAATTAATTTTCTAAACATTAAAGCAATTTTTGGTACAAATTTTGAATAAATTTTACTATGACATACATTCATTTTGAAATCTCTCTTTTTTTATTTGTTATTATTGCAAGTGGCATTTTTTATTTACCAATCAATAGATGGGAATATAAAGTTTCACAGAATAAAAAACATGCTTATGAGTTAAAAATTAAAAAAAGAAATCTAAAAATAAGAGCCCTAAAAAATTTAAAAAGTACATCTAATAAATTGTCACATTCTTTGCAAGTATAAATACCATTGATTGAATTATGAAAATATACAAAGATTTAAATATCATGGTTGTTAAAGATAAAAAGTTAGAACTTTTTAAAGGTTACCGATTATGGCTTATGTTAGGGATATTTTTAAGTGTTGTGTTTACTGCGTTATTAATAATAAAACATTTTACCCTTATTTATTATTAATCAAAGAATCAATTCTGCCAATCAGTTCATCTTTCGAATATAAATCATAGTAACCTGAAGCCATCAGTGCAGGAGGGCCAAAAAAGTATCTTTCGTATAAGGATTGCCTACTTCCAAAGCCTGAAATAGCAACGTCATGGGCCAATCTAAACAATGCAACTCTATTTTTTGAATCAAGGTTTGACAGTTGAAAATATCTTTCAACATCTAAAGAAATTTCATTTGAAAAATCGCTTTCTGATGGTAGCGCCATTAAAGAAGAAGCGCCAAGTATTTGAAGAATCTCTATCATTCTTGGGTACATAACAGGATATAAATTTCTAGACGTTTCCAATGGGCTTCTTAATGGAATAAAATTGCCGTATTGATCTTCATGTGCTTGCTCCTCTGCAGAAAATAATAGTGCCCTGACCGTTTCTGCCATTTTCATAACTTCAACAATCAAGCCTTTAGTATGCAAGTCTTTATCACGCCCTGAAGCCTGAGCTATTGAACACATCAAGCCAACCATAAATTCTGATTTTGCAAGTTTACCACATGCCACCTGATGCATCATATGGACAACTGCATTCGTTTCACTAAATGCAGGATTACACAGTTCAGGCTCTCCATACATAAATATACGCTCCCATGGAACTAGTACATTTTCAAAAATTACAACCGCATCCATTTCTTCGTATCTCGAAGATAATGGAGCATCGAAATTAGATTGACCTGTATCATAACTATCCCTGCAAATAAGTTTAAGTCCTTCAGTTGCAATTGGTATAGCAAAAGCAAAAGCAAATGGAACATTGTCTGGTGTAGCTTTCAAGACCGTAGAAGGGAATACCTCAATTTCATCTGATAGAGGTCCTAAGGTAGCTAGTAAACGTGCGCCATTAACTATAACCCCAGCGTCAGTTTCTTTTACAACTTGTAACGCTACTTTTTCGGAGAATTTACCTTTGTAACCTTGCTGATGGTTATAAGTTGGATTAACAAGAGTATGTGTAAGAACTTTGTCATTTTTTTTAACGTAATTATAATAATTAATCATGTTTTCGGCCATCACCTTACCACCCTGGCCTTTAGTACCTTTTTCTAAAAATTTGCTTCCTGCAGCAAAAGCCATTACAGAAGCATTTTTATAGTCAGGTGTTCTTCCAAAATATCCATTGGACCATTTTGCCCATTCGTAATAAGATTTTCCTTTGTCCTTAATGTCCTGTTTTGATTTAGGAATTTTAAATGCTAACCCGCAGCGATCTCCATCTTCATCAACGTAGGTAATGTCATCAATAAATTTAGGATGGTGCTGTTTATCAATAAATGAAGCTAAACTCTCTGCACACCTTTGTAATCCATCTTCTTTAGTAACGTCTTTTACTCTTTTACCATGAATCCAAATTTCACGACTATCCTTTAGACCGTCGAGATATTGAGAACCTGTTCTTATGCATGTTTTAGGTGTTATTTTATTATTTGAAGGAATGTCGTCCATAAATAACAATATAATAAGGAATTTAAAATATATAAATATTTTTTTTCATATTCATCGATTAATTTTATTATAAATTGAATTATAAAAATTAAAATTATAGTTTGAAGACTGTGCATTTCTAAATTTATAAATCATTTAATCATTTATATTAGAGTTATAAGCACTAAATTTACAAACTAGTCAGCTAAAAAATCAGTTATTGCTCTCTCAAGAGCTGTTAAAAAGGATCATTTTAAACAAGGACTATTTATTAGATTGCACGCAGACATATCAACTAATAGCAGTATGATAATCTCACTCTAAAAAAATAAAGAAAAATTTGATGATTCAAGATTCAAATTTGGTGAAAAATTTATATCATAAATCAAGGAAATGGTTGGAATTATTTTTATTTCCGAAGTAAATTCAGAAGTAGATAAAGCAAAGGAAATAGATTTTTCAGATTTGAATGCATTCTAAATAATCAACTGTAATTTCAATTATTTTTTAATTTTCTTAGAGTTTCTTCTTGTTTTTCAATCAAGATTTGAAGCCTGTCAATTTCTTTTATAGTTTCTGAAATTTCTGTATCTTCGTTTAACTGATTGTTTTTCTCGTCATTTTGAACAGGATTAATTTCTTCAATTTTTACTTTTCCAGGCAATAATGAGTTTGAATTTTCTATTTTT
>CACAIE010000063.1 GCA_902532475.1 uncultured SAR116 cluster alpha proteobacterium | reverse complement strand
CAGAAATCATCTCAGTTCCATCACCACCACCTAATAATGCATTTGCATTATTTATAACTGGGGGGTTGGTTAACAGAGGCATTGCCACACCCATCGCAATTACTGTTAAGATGATTTTTGTATATAAATCTATTTTCATAATAAATTCCTTTATTTTAATCAAAATTATTGAAGAGTGACATAAATTAATATGTCACTCATTACTATAAAAATCTATTTAATCACTTTTAGGTTATTTCTTTCTGCAGTGTTATCTGACCACCAACGTCTGAATTTATTCCTATCGACATCCTCAGGAACATACCATTTCCTTTTATCTTTATCCCATTTAGCACCTAAAGTTTTGCATAGGTCTTTTTCACTATAGGGACAATTTAAGTAAAATTTATTATCTGACATTTTTAACTCCTTTGTTTTTGTAGTTTGTTTTAAGGAGAATGGCAGTTGAATTGATGTACACTCTATCTGCCTATTCATTCCTTTCATATACATTCAAGGAATGAATAGGCAGGAGTGTACATATACATACGTGCACGAGAAGGAAATAAACCTATCTGTTTCAAGTGCATCATCATCTCCATCTTTTTTATAAATTTAAAACCTTATGAATCTGCGAAAGGTTTTAAATTTATTTTTAAAAAAGATGGAGATGATGATGACAACACCAATTAACGAAATTCAAACGAACTTAACATTACGTATCAATACACAAAAGATATTGTTAGAAATGGGTTTTGAATTATTAGAAATTTGGAATAAGGATTCAGGAGAAGAATATGAGATTTGGGAACATAAGATAACGAAATCTCGCACTAAAGTCAACATAGTAAATGAAGAAAATTTTCCTGATGCTAGTAGGCAAGAGGTTGTTAACGAAATTATTGATGTCTGGCATGAGTTAAGAGCAATTAGAGAACAGTTTGATGATGAGCAATATTTCTTCACTAAAGAAGATACTTCATATGATAGATATAAAAAACTTGTTGAATATTTAGTTGGAGAGAAAGAAGCTGATAAACAGGCATGGAGGTTTATTTATAATACAGTCATTGACCCAGAACTGTTAGCATATTTAGAATTAGACAAAGGTGATAGAATGGCAATAACACAATAGGCATGAACAATCCTTATAAAGTTTTAGGTGTTAAAGCCTCTTCTAACGCCCAACAGGTAAGAGATAAATATCTAAAGTTAGCAAAAAGATTCCATCCTGACACATCCAATTTAGACGAAAATATTTCTGCAAAAAAAATGATAGAAATCAATGATGCCTATATAAACATTAAAAACTCTTACCAATTTAATACGGTTTTAACTCGCCCAAAAGGTCGCTTAACTAAAGATGAAATTGATGAGTTAATAAAGAGATTTAGTTCAGGGCAATCTATTTGTAAAATTGGTCGTGATATGAAAAGAAGACAAAGGACAATAGTACAACATTTAATAAGAGCAGGTTTGATGAAAGAAGAAATTATATTTCAGGCTGAAAAAAAAATATTAAAAGAGAATTGGATATTAGTATTTCCATTACTGATAATATTAATGGTTGTTTTTCCTATATTAAGTATAATTTATATCTATTATTTATTTATTAGGAAGATTTTATGAGTGACAATTTTAATTGAAAAATTTGTTAGTTATACTCTTAAAAAAATTTAGAAGACATATTACTCAAAAGAAAATTAATTAAGGATAATTATATGGAAGAAGATGAAATAAATAAAAAACTTCGTGAACTCTGGGATAAAGACCATGAAAAAAAAGAATTAATCAAACAAATTACTGAAGATAGAATAAAGTATTATAAAAAGCATAAGCGGAAAATTGAATATTTTATTAGTGATATAGTCATTAAAGAAATTGAGTTAAAAGAGGTTAAAAAAGAGAGGGATAGATATGCTAGTGGTTTTGTCATATTTTTGATTCTATTTATTTTTTCAGTAGTATATATTTGGGACTTTACCTAGAAATATATAATTAATATTAATATTAACTTTGCTAATAACTATTTCTTATTACTCAACCACATAGCATCTCTATCTTGCCATTGTGAATACTCTTTGTCACCTTCAAGTAATGCTTCAATAGAATTATCTTCCCAGAACTTTGGGTGACCAATTGGATAATCATTCTTAGGTTTAATCTCTTCAATTATTTCAGCCTTTACTTTTATGTGCTCTTTAAACCTATCATAGAATGTCCTTCGCATAGACTCTTCCAATTCTCCTGCATATCCGTGATGCATAACAAAGCTGTCATGTATAGGTAAAGCAGGTGCATCCATCTTTGCAAAGTGAAGCATAATACCTTCAGCCATATTGCTGTCTTCAAACTGTAATGTATTACCTATACCAGTAAAGAAAAGATGTTGAATGGGTTTGTGAGCATCAAGAACAGCTTGTCTTAACTCCAACCATGTCATTCCTACTGTATCTAAATTAATCTTTTCAGGTTCACCTCTAAGTGATGTGGAAGATTGAATCATGGCATTGAAAGCTTCCTTTACAGTTTCACGATGTTCACCATCCAATACTCTTGAATAGGCATCTTCACTGCCCAATTCCAGATTATGACGAGAGTAAATCATATTGGGATTAAGCTGTGAAAAGTCATATTCCTGTGTTCTTTTACTATCGATGGTAATGAACTGTCTGTATTCACTTGGTACATTCTGCCACCAACCACGATAGAACCTGCCACCTTCTTTGAAGCTGTTATTTGTGAAGATGCGATAGAGCACTTTCTTGGTTAAATCGATAGGTTGCTTTTCATCATCAAGCAAAAGTCTTTCCTGTAATTTGATTATTTCTTCATCTTTAATCTTGAGGTCAATCCAATGACGAGCAATACAGCTATTGATTGTTCGTAAGTTCTTCCTAGCTTGGTCTGTGAAAGATGTTTCTTCATAATCTATAGCTATCTTTCTGCCTTCAACCACATTACGAAGTATAATAGTTTGGTCATCTAAATTGGGTTTAATATAAATAGCAGGATGACCTTCTAGTTTACCAATTCTTTCAAGTAATCGTTGGGTTGCTTTGTATCGTGTTAAGTCACCTTGGAAGGTGGTACGGTCATAATACCCATTGCGAGTGATACGTATCATATCTAAATTAACAAGACCATTAAAGGCAGCCATTGCCATTCTGTATGTTAGATGAGGGTCTCTGTATTTAGCATTTTCTGAGTAAGCACCACTTCTTCTTTTCATTAAACATTCACTATCAGGATGTACAAAATGGTTACTCCAAATGTCCTTCAGTATTTTAGTAAGAGCATAATCAAATCTTATCTGTTCTTCTGCTGTCCTTGAACGAGTTCTACCTTCTTTATCTTGTATTTCTTTGGAGAGTTGGTGAGTGAGTTCAGTAAGAGTGTTCATGGCCTGAATAGATTTGAGTAAAAAATTAAAATCTAGTTTTCCCTTCACTTCTAGCTAGAACTATAAGGCTAAGAGGCATAAATAACCACCAAAGTATGGAATTTATTATTAAGATTTTGTCTATAGGTTTAAATTCTGGAGGATTTACAAGTTCTACAAACCACCATATAGTTGAACCCACTCCTGCTCCAATTATACAACCAATTCCACTAGGATAATAAAAATTACACCAAGGATAAATTTGGAAAGCATGATATACGCTATAAATTGGAATGAATGCACCATAAACAAGCATACATATTCCAATAAAATTATCAATTTTGTAATTTCTATTATAAACAAATATTAAATTTTCAGTATTATTCTCTCCTTCTTTTTCGTTGGCATCCTTATTTCTTGTATTATCTTTTTTGATAAATGTATCAGTTCCATTATTGACCACATTTTTATGTAATGGTTGACTATCAAACTTTGAAATCATTTCAATAATTATTGCTTCAACATTTTTATTAATAATACTATTCCATACTAACCTTTCTAAAATTGAATTAAACCTTTCAAAATTACTTCCACATCTTAACCAAGCAGATGTTATTATTTTATTTATTATCCCATATTCATTTTTGCTAATGCCTTTTAATTCCTTTTCCAAAGATTTATATATTTCATTATTTTCTTTTAAATCTTCGTCAAATGTGTAACGCCTATCGTTCATAACTTATCCTTCTGGTATTATTTTTGAGTTAATAACAATTATCCCAAGGTGGGCAATAACTCCCATCAAATCCCCAACTCAATATAATTATGAACAAAATAAATCCTAATATAAATGCTATTCTCTGCATATTTAATAATGCTTTTCTTAATTCATTCTCTCGTTTATTAGAAACCTCCCTTACTCTTTCTATTTTTTCTTCACTATTTAAATCATTCCATCTTTTTACGGGATTAAATTTTGAACTTAATTTGTTAATTATTAATTCCATTTTTTTATCAATAATTTTATTCAATACTAACCTCTCTAAAATTAAACTAAAACGTGGATAATTACCTTCACACTTTTTCCATACGGAGGTTATTTTTTTATTGATAAAACCATGGTTTGCTTCCTTAATTTCCGAAAAGTCTTTTTCTAAAGATTCATATATCTTAATATTTTCTTCTAAATCATCTTCAAATCTGTAATGCCTATCGTTCATAACTTATCCTTCCGGTATTAAATGTTTTGGTAGACTTGGCTCGTATATAAAGTTCAAGAAATTTTCTTTGAAGTTTGCATTTTGAAAATCATAGATGATTTCGAGTAATATACGCAAAGATATCTCGAAAGGATTTAGAAAAGGAAATACAATCATTATAAAGGTTATTACTGACAAGATTAGCAACCATGTAAATTTATTAACAATAAAATTTAGATGTTCTTTCATTTAGTTATTCATCCCAAATATTGGATTTACCCTTGCCATCTGATATCTTTTTCCCTTTATAATCATCACTGTAAATTTTATTTATTTTGAGAAACGCAGGAATCTCTAAATTGCCAGTACTCTTTAATTCTGCAAGTTTATCTGAACCCTCAAGAGATTTATTGTCAGAATAATATTCAAACCATGGCATATCATATCTATTGTAATCCTCTGCTGAAATGGGCTTAGTTGGCATCTTTTCACCTGTAGCTTTATTCCATTGTTCAGAGTTCAATATACTTACAAATACACGTGAGCAATTATTTTCATCCCAAGCCTCAACACCATATTCATCTCTATATATTTCTTGTTTCATCCTGCCACCGGGTGCCATGCCCATAGACTCTTCTATAGGACCAAGTGAACACTCCTCCATATCCATGTTCATGCTGTGCATTACTCTCTCTTTGCGCATTATTCTGTTTTCATTAGGTTCTAGTTCTTGTTTAAGTTCTTCCCACTTTCCTTCTTGCTTAAATTTTTCAATCTTTTCAGATAATGCTTTTTCTTCTTCTATCCTTCTTTTTCTTTCTTCTTCTGCTCGTTTTCTAGCCTCTTCCTCTCTTCTTCTTTCTTCCTCTTTTAATTCCTCATAAATTTCTCTTTTCATGGGGTATGCAATAATTTGTAATCCACCAAATTCTGCTTTACCTGTAATCTGTTCTTCAGCTGTGTAGCCGTCACCTAACTGCATGGCTACAAACTGCCTGATAAACCCATCATCAATAGCAAAACCATCTATCCAAGGCTGGTCTGGAATAACAACATAATCTTGTTTTGTTTTAGATAATTTATTTGTCCATGTATCACCAGTAAGGGCATTAATCTTTCCTGCTGCAATTTTAATTGCAAAAGGATAATCTCCTTTATAAAAATTAATCCACATAGCTTCTGACTGATACATTGGAAATGCAACACCTCCTCTGTTAATATGTTTTTCAGCTATAGTTTCTTTGTAATCTTCGGTATTTCTGAGTACAAATCTTCCTAGACTGGGAGGTAATGGATAATAATTATTATCATCAGGTATTCTTAAAGTTCTTTTAAAATCAATTCGGCATCTTGCCTCATTATGAACGGACTCTGAAAAATTAAAATTTAAAGTATTATCTTTTAAATACAACATCGTTTATCTCCTTTACCAATCACCATCTTGGACTTCTCTGACAAGACTAAAAATTGCATTATCAGGTGCATCTTTTAATTGCCTTATAAGTTGTCCAAATAATTTGGGTCTTTTTTTAATAATAATATGAAGGTCAGATGAAACTTTCCCTGCCAAGGCAAGAAGCACATCTTTGTCTTCATCAATAATTTCTGCCATCTTAATAATCAGGTTCTCTGAAGGTGGGGCAAAAACACCTCTTTCAATCTTTGATAAATATCCCGGGTCAACACCAATTTCCTTTGAAACATATCTTAAAGATAAACCCTTACCTTTTTTGGATAAGGCTTCTCTTTTTTCTCTAAAATATTTACCAAAGTCTGACATATGTTGAGTAAGTACTACACACTCTACATTATGTCAATATTAATTTTATATTCAAATATGAATTCTATCTGATGGACATTTATTTTATCAAACTTGTCAGAGATTATTTGGTGATGTTAGAATTCAAATATGAAACATCTATTCTTCACACTATGTCTACTATGTTTTGCTCTGCCGAGTTGGGGTGAAGTTGTTTCAAGCTATGATTTAGTCGTACGAGATGGTTTACATTTTAAAAAATTTAGCAATGTTCCATTTTCTGGCATTATTGAAGACTATCATAGTAACGGTCAACTTAGATATACTGGAAAAGTTACAAATGGAAAAGAAAATGGAATAGCTAATTCTTACCGTGAAAATGGCAAACGTTATTCTATTATTAATTTAAAAAATGGTGAACAACATGGAGTTAGCAAGTGGTTTAACAAGTGTGGATATTTAGAATTATTAGAAACATATAAAAATGGTCTTTATCATGGAAAAGTAGAATATTATAACCTCTACTCAGAGAATACTGATGATTGCAGTATAAAATCGGAATTACAATTTGTTATGAATTATAAAAATGGAAAGCTAGATGGGATTTCAGCTGATTATGAAAATGGAGTTGTTACATGTAAATCAATCTATAAAAATGATAAATTAGTCAGCTGTGATTGTAATTGTAACTAACACCCCCCT
>CACAIE010000062.1 GCA_902532475.1 uncultured SAR116 cluster alpha proteobacterium | reverse complement strand
CATGTATTAAAGAAGGTTACTACGTTCATTTTACCTATGCTAATGATTTATCAGCTGCAAAACAAATGCATAAGAAGATTAATTCTAGCAAATTATCTTTCTCTAGATGTGATTTAAATAATGTTGAAGATATAACCAAGTTATTTGAAAGCTTAAAAAATTCGTTTAGATTTCTTGATGGGTTAGTAAATAATGCTGGAATTTCTGGAGGGAATCTTTCGATTAAAGAATTTCCAAGTAAGACTATAGACGAGGTACTATCGGTAAATGTCAAAGGCTTATTAATTTGTTGCAAGGAAGTCATACCATTAATGTCCATTAAGAATGGTGCTCGAGGCGGATCAATCGTAAATATTTCTTCTATGGCATCAACTATTGGGGGCAGGCCAGGCAGAACTCTTTATGCGACTTCAAAGGGGGCTGTAGATGTTTTTACTATTGGAGCAGCTAAGGAATTAGCTCCAGATAAAATAAGAGTCAACGCTGTTAGACCAGGGGTGATTAAAACTGACATGGTCAAGTTAGAATTAGACGGAGATGAGCATTTAGAAACGCACTACGCAAAATCAATTCCTTTCAAAAGATTTGGCGAACCTCTTGAAGTGGCTGAACTAGTTTTTTGGCTTTTGTCTGATAAGTCTTCATTCGTTAGTGGTTCAAGATTAGATGTTTCCGGCGGAGGTTTCATAATATAATGAATGTTTTATTAAAACTAGTTTTGCTTTTGGATAAAATATTAAATCCACTTATAAAGTTATGCAGGGGCGCAACGATCTTTTGCGTTTTATCAATAGCAATTATTGTATCATTGTCCGTTTTCTTTCGTTACATTTTAAATAATTCTCTTACTTGGTCGGAGGAAATTTCTAAATATTTAATGGTATGGATGGTATTTGTTGGAGCGCCGATTGCCATGTTAGAATCCAGGCATATTGCTATAGAAATTTTACCAAATTTGTTTAAACCAAGATTAAGAGCCTTCATATTTTTATGTGTTAATGTTCTAATTGTAATTACTATGGGTTTTTGGGCAGTTAAGGGAGTTGAATATACTATTGGTGGTTGGAGCCAAGTAATTTCTTCCTTTGACTGGGTTCCACTCGGTGTTGTTTTTGCAAGTATACCTTTTGGCAGCAGTGTCATGGTGTTAATCTCTTTTCAGATTGTTCTACACCAAGTTTTAGTTATTTATGATCATGAACAATTTCATGAATTTAGGATTAAAACAGCTAAAGATAGAGGAGTCGAAGAATGATACCGATAAGTTTTATTTGGGTATTTGTAATAACAATGGCAATCGGTGTCCCGATTGTTTTTTCGTTGTCTCTAGCGCCAATTTTTGGCTTTATTGCTGCTGACAAAGCTTTCTTTCTTAAAACTCTTCCGCAAAAATTATATATAGGAATCAATCAATTCCCTTTATTAGCAATTCCCCTATTTATTTTAGCTGGTGAAATTATGAACACTGGTGGCATTACTCAAAGATTAGTTAATTTAGCAAATGCGATGGTTGGCCATTTTAGAGCGGGATTAGCTCAAGTTAATATTGTAGCAAGTATGTTATTTGCTGGATTAAGTGGATCTGCTGTTGCAGATACTTCTGCATTAGGTTCTATGTTGATCCCTGCAATGGAAAGGGAAGGATACTCAAGGGCGTATGCAGCGGCTGTAACAAGCGCATCTTCAGTGATAGGTCCAATTATTCCTCCAAGTATAATAATGGTTGTTTATGCTTATATAATGAATGTATCTGTTGGGGGTTTATTTCTTGCGGGCATAGTTCCAGGTATTACATGTGGATTAGGTTTAATGATTGCTACCAAGATAATTGGTGAAAGAAGAAATTATCCAAAAAGAGAGCAAAGAGCTTCCTTATCAGAAAGAGCTGGTGCATTTAAACAAGGGATATTGCCACTATTGACTCCGGTTATAATAATTGGAGGCATCCTGGCAGGAATTTTTACGCCAACAGAGGCTGGAGCTGCAGCTGTATGCTACGCTTTTTTTATAAGTGTTTTTGTTATTAGAGAGATAAAGTTAAAAGATATTAGTCCAATATTACTGAAAACTGGAATTGCTGCTTCTTCAATTCTTCTAGCTGTTGGTGCCGCTGTTGTGTTTGGATGGATTTCAACGTTATCTGGGATACCAAACAAATTAGCTGATTTCATTTTCTCTCTCAGTGACAATAAATATGCTATTCTTTTATTATTAAATATTTTCTTTCTTTTTGTGGGCATGTTTTTAGATGCGGGCCCTGCTATATTAATATTAGGACCAATAGTAGCGCCAATTGTTTATCAACTTGGTATAGAACCTCTGCATTTTGCCATAATACTGTGTATTAATCTTACAGTAGGTCTTGCAACGCCCCCGATGGGGTTAATTCTCTTTGTTGCTTCAAGTATTAGTAGGCAACCTATAGAGACCATTGCAAGGCATATGCTCCCATATTATGTTGTTCACATTCTATTAATATTAGGTGTAACTTTTATTCCTGCTCTTTCATTAACAATTCCAAGGTTTTTTCAAATGGGAATTCAATGAACAAACCCAACCAAGTATCTATAGATTACTTAAAGGAACAAGCGAAAAAATTAAGAATTCATACCTGTGAACTAGTAAGTCAAAGGGGCAGAGGATACGTTCAGCAGGGTTTGGGCGCCAGTGATATTTTTTCTGCTTTATTTTTCTCGGAAATGAATATTGATCCAAAATTTCCAGATTGGGAAAACAGGGACAGGTTAATTGTTTCAACTGCTCATAATTCTGCTGTTTACCATGCTGCGCTTCACGAAAGAGGTTATTTTGATAAAAAAACATTGGATACTTACTGTAAAGACGGATCAAAATTAGAAATTAATATCACAGAGAGACTAGGAAAGCCTGTTGAAGCAACTTGCGGTTCATTGGGTCAAGGTCTTTCTGTTGCAGTAGGGATATGCTTATCTGCAATAAGAAATAACAAACCTTTCAACACCTATGTTGTTTTAGGAGATGGAGAATTGCAGGAAGGCCAGGTTTGGGAAGCAGCAATATATGCGTCAAATATGAAAATTAGCAATTTATGTATGATAATAGATTTCAATGAATTGCAGGTAGAAGGTAAGTCGGAAAATGCAATTGAACATTTTAATTTATTTGAAAGGTGGAATTCTCATAATTGGAACACGATAGAAATTGATGGTAATAATATGAATGAAATAATAGACGCATTTGAAACGTTCAAAAAAGAAGATCAAAGGCCTACAGTAATTATAGCAAAAACATTACCAGGCAAAGGCGTGTCATTTCTAGAAGGCATCTATAGTCATCAGATGTTCTTTTCAAGAAAGGCATCCCAGTATGCGGTTGAGGAGTTAATGAATGGAAAATGAACAGTTTGATATTCAGAAAGAACTCGAGGTTTTAGGAGATTTCACTACAATATCTTCAGTTCCTCAACCTGTTCCATATGTCTATGGTCAAACATTAGTAAAATTAATGAAAAAAGATCACAGAATAGTCAGTTTATGTGCTGATGTACAATGGCCAACTGAAAACGATTACATCAAAAAACATTTCCCGGATCGCTATTATCAAATGGGTATTGCTGAAGCAAATATGATGGGTGTTGCGTCAGGCATGGCCAAAACTGGTGACATTGTTTTTGCTCATACCTTTTCTGCATTTACAAATAGAAGAGCATTGGACCAAATTGCTATGCAGATTGCCTATCCAAAAGCGAAAGTAATAATACTCGGATTTTTACCAGGTATTGCAACTAATTTAGGAGTATCCCATCAAGCAATTGAAGACATTGCTTGTTTTCGATCCCTTCCGAACATGAATATTTTTGAACCTTATCATGAAACACAACTTTTGCCTGTTATAGAAATGGCTCTCAATAGTTCTAACCCATCTTATATAAGAATGAAAAAATTTGACAAAATGTATACGGATATAGATAAAACCATTCAAATTGGCAAGCCGCAAATACTAAAAGAAGGTTCAGAATTAGCAATTTTTGCCTGTGGAATGACAGTTGATATTGCATTAGAAGCTGCAAGTGAAATCAATAAGAAATATAATCATAAACTTTCTGTAGTAAATGTATTTTGCTTGAAACCCATCGATGAAATAAGCTTTGCTGAGATTATTAACAAGCACAAACATATTATTTCAATAGAAAACCATAATGTCATTGGTGGGTTAGGCTCAATTTTATCGGATATCATTGCTACGAAAGGTCTAAATGCACAATTAACAAAATTAGGAGTTCAAGATACGTTTGCTGAAGGTGCGGAAACTGATTATTTATTTAAAAAGTATGAAATTTCATCTGAAGCAATTATTAAAATATATAACAATCTAAAGAAGAAATTATAAATGTTTAAAGTTGAATTTATGATTGATAAAATAAAAATTTTGAACAGAAATGAGTGTATTTTTGTCTCGCTTGAAAGTTAAGTTATGACATTTAAAGGCAAAAATTTTATTATAACAGGGGCGGCAGGAGCAATCGCTGAACCTTTAATCGAAAGATTGTTTCAACTTAAAGCGAACTTGCTTTTGATTGATGTTAAGAAAGAAAAACTTGAACAGATTAAATTAAAATATAACAGCACTCGGCTAACATTTGTTACTTCAGATTTGTCTTCAAAAGCTATTACAGACAAAATATTAAATGAATATAATAAAAAAATTTATGGACTTGTTCATTTGGCAGGAGTGTTTGAGCTTGACAAAGATTCGCCTGGTGATGAAGAAATTTGGGAAAGGGCAATCTTATCTAATGCAAAAAATGCTTACTTTTTAATTTCATCATGTGTGAATTTTTTTCATGAAGATATACCTTCGAGGATAGTGTTGTTAAGCTCAAAAGCATATAGGCAAGGAGCTTTTAATTACATCCCATATTCTGCAGCTAAAGGTGCTATTGCAGGTATGGTAAGGGCATATGCAAGAAAATTTGGACCAAAAGTAATCGTCAATGGTTTGGCTCCAGGGATAGTTGAGTCTCCGATGGCAAGTAGTAATATTAAAATCCAAGGGGAAAAATTAATTCAGGAAATGGCTTTAAAAAGATTTTGCTCTCCCGCTGAAGTTTCATCCGTTATTTATTTTTTACTTTCAGAAGATTCAAGCTACATCAATGGACAAATTATCAATGTTGATGGAGGAACTGTTTTCTCTTAAAATGGTTTCCTCCTTATAACGTTGAATTAAAATAACCTCCGAGGGGAATCTATTTACTTGAGTAATTCCATAACAATGAGATCAGAAAATTACTTCTATTCTTGAGGTGTTTGATTTTTCATTACTTTTTGAATTGATGATTTTTGATCAATATGGTTATATATTTTTTCTAGTTTTGGTCTTTTAGCCAATTCGCTTGTTTTATCTTCATCCCATTGCATAAACATATAAAAATAAAAATCTGCAATTCCAAAAGTTTTTCCTGATAAGAAAAGGTCTGAATGGCTTTGCAAAATATCATAACAAGCTTTCCTGTCTAAAGCAGCTTTTTCTTTAATGGTATTTTCAGTAGAGCCATATCTTTCAGGAAAGAAAAAGCGATTGTTAGCATTGCCTAATGCTGTAGCTAGAAAAGAGAGCCACTGCCAGCATTTAGCTCTATCTGGGTCGCCAATAGGGGCAATTAAATTAGTTTTGTGTGTATCTAATAAATAATTAATTATTGCAAGGCCTTCAAAAATAGACAAACCATTTGGAGTGATTAAAACGGGAACTAAACCTTTAGGAGAAAGTTTTTTAAATTCTGCAGAATTTCTTTCTTCTTGGGTTGGAAAGATAATATCATATTTTATATTTGCCTCCTCCATTAAAAATTCAATAACCATAGAACCTAAATAGGGAATACCATAAAGTTTGTAGTGATTTTTACTATCTGACATAATTATACCATCTATTATTATCATTAATAATTCAACTAAAATTTGTTTTCATCATCTTTCAAATCTCCATCGCAATTGAGAGAAAATGGTATCATTTATAAAATGAAACAAAATTGATTGAATTCAATAATGTTTATCTGTCCTTGGGTAAGGTTTTTCTTAAGCAAATGACGTTCTGATGCATGTTATTGATTCTTTGAATACATTAAAAAAATAAGCCACCCTTTTTTTTCAAAAATATTTATTTATATAAATTTTATTATTTTATAAATAAGGGATTAATATGGAAAATAGAAAAGGTACACGTCTCATAGACAGACCAGAATTTAATAATAAACCAAAACCTATAACCTTTTTAAAAGCAGATAAAGTATATAAAGCTATTAGTATAATGTCTGAAAAAAATTATGGTTCAGTTGTGATTACTAATGATGATAAAAAAGTGATTGGCATTGTAACTGAGAGGGATATTGTTAAAAAATTAGTCCTAAAAGGATTAGAATCGAAAACAACAAATCTTGAAGAAATAATGACAAAAAATCCAAGAGTGGCAAATGAAAATGATAGCATCATTGACTGGCTAAGAATAATGTCAAATGATAGATTTAGAAGACTACCTGTTGTGGACAAGGATGGAAAAATTAAAGTAATTTTTACTCAAGGAGATTTTGTTTCATATACTTGGCCCGATTTAATTTTTCAAGCCTCTCAAATGGCAAAAGCATCATTCCTGAAGGGCTTTTCTGTTTATGGTCTGCTTGCAATATTTCTTGTTTATTCAATTGCAATAATTTTAGCCCTTAATTTTGTGACATAAATTAATATTATTTTCCAATTATGAAAAAAAATATTTTTGTTATTTTAGGTAATCAGTTATTTGATCCTCAATACTTAAAAGATAACTGTTGCTCCTATGTCTTTATGGCGGAGGACTTCGGTTTATGTAAATACGCTAAGTATCATAAACTAAAAATTTATCTTTTTCTTTGTGCTATGAGGGAGTATCGTGACGAACTTGAGAAGAATGGCATTAAGGTATATTATTTCTCTTTTGATAAGAGAAAAAACGATGAAGGTTATTTTGATTTACTAAAGATTTTCATTAATGATAAAAAAATATCAAAACTTAATTTTTTTGAAATTGAGGATAAAAGCTTTGAAAAATATTTCTTTAACCAACTAAATTTCAATAAAATAGATTATACAATTCATCAA
>CACAIE010000061.1 GCA_902532475.1 uncultured SAR116 cluster alpha proteobacterium | reverse complement strand
ATTCAGATGAATTATTAAATGTTTTTTCAGCAATATCATTATTAGATGTATCCATTTCTTTTTCAGAAATAGCTGATATTTGGGATTATTGTAGACCTGAGATTACAAAAGAAAACATCTTTTCTGTTGTTTCCGGAAGACACCCTGTAGTGGAGCAATCTTTATTTAATAATTCAGATATTAAATTTGTTGGCAATGATTGTAATTTAAATGACCAAAAAAACCTTTGGTTAATAACGGGACCTAATATGGGAGGAAAGTCAACATTTTTGAGACAAAATGCTTTGGTTAATATTCTTGCTCAAATGGGATCTTACGTTCCTGCAAAAAAAGCAAAAATTGGTATTACTGATAGAGTTTTTAGCAGGGTTGGATCTGGTGATGATTTATCAAAAGGTCAATCGACATTTATGGTTGAAATGATTGAGACGGCGTCAATATTAAATCTTGCAACAAACAGATCCTTTGTGATTCTTGATGAAATTGGAAGAGGCACTGCTACATGGGATGGCTTGTCTTTAGCTTGGTCTGTCATAGAAAACATACATAATAAAATAAACTGCAAAACATTGTTTGCTACACATTATCATGAATTAACTAAGTTAAGTAAAACATTAAAAAAACTTAGTTTATTTTCATTAGAAGCAAAAGAGTTTAATGAAGAGATCATCTTCCTTTATAATTTAATACCCGGATCCGCCAATAAATCTTATGGTTTACAAGTAGCCAAATTAGCGGGAATACCTTCCGATGTAGTTAAAAGGGCAAATGAAATTCTTAAAGAGCTTGAAAATGAATACAGTATTGAAAAAAAACTACCTTTGATTGAAATACAAAAAAACCCTAAAGAAGAAGATGAAGATCAAATAACACTAGAGCTAAAAAAAACAAATCCAGACGACATTACACCATTACAAGCTATAGATTTAATATATAAACTTAAAAAAATGGACAAATAATTACAAAATAATGAACACAAAAAAAAAACAACAATCGAATTTTAAGGATGGGGTTTTCAACTTTATTGAACACGATACTATAATAAAAACAAAATTTCCTATTAAGATCAATGCCTATAATTTGAAAAAAAGTTCTCAACAAGAAATAAGTTTAGCTAATTTAAGAAAACAAATCACTCAATCACTAAAGGTGACAATTGCAGAGGGACAATCTATATTAAAAGCAAAATTTTTAAATGACAACAAAGGCTTATTTTGTTCAGTTGCTCACTCTCATTTAATGGATCAGATAATATCTATTCTGTATGATAAAATCAAAAATTACCTAAAAATTAAAGACCCTCTTTGTTTGTTGGCAGTTGGAGGGTTTGGGCGAGGTGAATTAGCTCCATACAGTGATATTGATCTATTATTTTTAACAGGCCCTAGAAATATAAAAATATGTGAAAAGGTTATACATTTTATTTTGTACACATTGTGGGATTTGGGCTTGTCAGTTGGTCACTCAACTAGAAATATTGAAGATGTAATAAATGACTCAAAAAGGGATATAATTTTATGTACATCAGTTCTAGAAAATCGCTATTTGGCTGGTGATAAAAAACTATTCAATAACTTGAATAGCAAACTTAAACTTTTACAAAAAAGAACAGTTTCAGAATTTATCAACTTAAAGCTAAAAGAACAAGATAACAGGCATTATAAAATGGGTGACTCCAGATATATTTTGGAACCCAACATTAAAGAAAGCAAGGGTTGTTTGCGAGATTTAAATACCCTGTTTTGGATTTCAAAATACCATTACAGATTTAATAAAATAACGGAAATCAAAAAATATAGTTTATCATGGTCAAATGAATTAAAGCGTTTTAATAAGGCATTAGATTTTTTGATGACTATAAGGTGCCACCTTCATTACATGTCAAAGAAAGATGACAATATATTAAACTTTTCTGCACAAGAGCAAATAGCCCAGAATTTGGGATATAAAAATCGTGGAAACACACTATCTGTTGAAAGGTTTATGAAGAGGTTTTATTTAATTGTAAAAGATGTTGGAAGTTTAACAAGATTATTTTGCACAGAATTAGATAACTACAATGATGTTCAACCTATATATTCTTCTGCAACCTATGATCGGGACTGGAAAGGCTTTGAATTAAAAAACAGACAAGTCTTTTATAATAAAAATATAACAGACGGAAAAAAAGAAAAAGTTAACCCAAAAATAATTTTAAAAATTTTTGAATTTGCTCAAAACAGAAACCTGAATATTCATCCTTCAACCATTTATAGTATTATTAATTCTAAAAGAACTATTTCAGAATTTGAGAACAAAAAAGAACTATACAATATTTTTGTTGGCATTTTATTATCTTCCAAAAATTCAGAAAAATATTTGAGGTTAATGAATGAGTGCGGTGTTTTAGGAAAACTATTTCCTGATTTTCAAAAGATAGTTGGTTTGATGCAATACAATATGTACCATCACTATACAGTTGATGAGCACATCTTAAGATCAATAGGTTTTTTACATAAATTGGAAAAAGGCGATCTAAGAGAAATAGCCCCCATTGCATCAAGACTTATCAAAAAGATTCAATCTAGAAAAGTTTTATTTATCTCAATTTTTCTTCATGACATTGGAAAGGGAAGAAACGAAGACCACAGTAGTGTTGGTGTGGAAATAGCCAAAAAAATATGCCCTTCATTAGACTTAAAAGATGAGGAAACCGAAAATATTTTGTGGCTAGTTAAAAACCACCTCTTAATGAGTAAAATTGCTTTTAACTTTGACGTTTCTGATCCCAAGACAATTGATGATTTTACCAAAATAGTCCAATCGCCAGAGAAACTCAAATTATTACTAATTTTAACTGTTGCAGACATACTGGCTGTTGGTCCAGGAATTTGGAATTCATGGAAGGCTGCATTAATGAGAGATCTTTTTAGGCTTTCTGAAGAAGTTTTATACGGTGCTAACCCATATCATCTTCTAGAGCTTAACCCCGATAATTCAATGATAAAGACTAGAGAAAATCTTAAAAACTGGGAGAATGAAGAGTTTGAAGTATATAGCACGCAATATCCCAGAAATTTTTGGTCAGCATTAGACGTTGAGACTCATGTTTGGTTGGCGAAAAAGTATAAAACAAATAGAAAAAAAAATAAACTTATAGACATATTTTTTAAAAAATTAAAAAACACAAACTCAATTTTACTTGTAGTAATTGCTCCAGACAACCCTGGTTTGTTTAGTGATATTGCAGGCGCAATTTCTGTTCAAGGCGCAGACATTCAAACCGCCAAGATCTTTACTAGAAAAGATGGAATGGCAACAGACTTTTTTTGGGTAACAACAAATTCAAGAACTGTTTTTGACAAAGAGAAACTTAATAAAATAAATCAATCTATCACTAAAAGTCTATCCACTAATTTTAATCCAGAAAAACAGATATTTAAGTTATGGAAATCAACGCCTGAAAGGATTAGATCGCTTAAATCTCCTTCAAGAGTAATAGTAGATAATATGGCAAGTAACTCTCAAACAATTATTGAAGTTAATTGTAAAAATAAACCGGGATTGTTGTATAAACTTACAAAGGAAATTAAAGACCTTAATTTGCAAATTCAATCAGCCTCTGTTTCAACATATGGTAACAGTGCAGTGGATGTTTTTTATGTTAAAGATGTCTTTGGCATGAAAATAGAAAGTGAAAAAAGAATAAATTTAATAAAGAAAAACATTGAGTTAGCTCTGGTGGATGATTTGGAGACTGAAAAAATACAATGAAAAATTCAATTGTGAAAGCCTTTATTAATGTTAGTTTTTGGACTTTTGTTAGTAGGGTCTTTGGTTTTTTAAGAGATGTTTTGCTTGCTGCTTCTATTGGTGCAGGACCGATTTCCGATGCTTTTTTTGTTGCTTTTAAACTCCCAAATATGTTCAGAAGGTTAACCGCAGAGGGAGCTCTTGTTCAATCTTTTCTTCCAACCTTTACATTTATTGAAGAACAAAAATCAAAAGAAAAATCACAGGAACTTGCTTCAAATATACAAAGTGTTTTGTTAATATTATTGTTGATTTTATTAGTTTTGGCAGAAATTTTTATGGGATATATAATCATGGGTTTGGCCCCAGGATTTTTAGATGATCCCAAAAAATATGAAACTACAGTTCAATTTTCTAGAATTACAATAGTATATTTACCCCTTATATCAATTATTGCGCTATGGGGTTCAATTCTACAATCGACAGGAAAATTTATGCCTTTAGCGGCTTCCCCAATAATATTAAATGTTTCATTAATAGCAGGCTCTTTATTAATTATATCAGAATATTTATCTTATTTTGCTCTTGCTATATCTGTTCCAATAGCTGGCATTTTGCAGATGGTCTTCATATCAATATGGCTAGTTAAAGATAAAAGAGTTCCAAAACTTATTTTGCCTAAAAGAAATATTAATTTTTATGGGGTTTGGAAAAAATTTATACCAGCATCATTAGGTGCTGGTTTATTGCAGATAAACCTGTTAGTAGATACTATTTTAGCATCCATTGTTGGTGCTAGCTCTGTATCCTACCTATATTACGCAGATAGGCTGTCGCAACTACCTTTAGGGGTTATTGGGATCGCTCTTGGGACAGCTCTTTTGCCAAATCTATCAAAAGCTGAGGCCAATAATAATATAAATTTTGTTAAACAACAATTAGAAAAAAGTCTAATATTTGGAGCTATATTTTCTATTCCTTCATGTGTTGCTTTTCTAGTGTTACCCAGTTTTTTAATTGAAGTAGTCTATGCAAGGGGTGAGTTTGATGAAAAAGATGTTTTTGGAGTGGCACTAGCTTTATCTGCTTATGGATTAGGTGTTCCAGCATTTATAGGAATTAAAGTATTACAACCGTCTTTTTTTGCAATGCGTGATACAGTCACACCATTTCGAATTTCAATATTTTCAGTTATATTAAATATTACATTAAGTATTTTACTTATGAAAAAATTTGGTTTTTATGGAATAGCATTAGCAACATCAATTTCTTCTTATATTACTTTCTTCTTATATTACTTTCTTTTGTTAAACAAAAATAGATTATCATTATCAATTATAAGACCAATATTATTATTGTTGTTTTTAGGTTTGGTATTTGGTTTATTGCTGTTTCAATTGTCTTTGATGTTTGATAATATGAATTTGCTTCTATCTATGCTTATAATTATACTGATTGCAGTTTTAACTTGGATTAGTCTTATGGTTTTGTTTAGATTTGTTTGTATTAAATCAATTATTAAATATATTAGAAATTAAAAATCCTCTTAAATTAAAATTAGGTATTTAGACATGAAGGGTAGAATCTTTTCCGGGGTACAACCTACCGGAAACTTACATTTAGGAAATTATTTGGGCGCAATAAAAAATTGGGCAGATCTTCAAAAAGACTTTGAATGTATATATTGTGTTGTTGATTTGCACGCAGTTACCGTTCAAAGAACGCCAGAAGAACTTAAAAGCGATACTTTTGAAGTTGTTGCCGGACTAATTGCTTCGGGCATTGACCCTGAAAAGTCAATTTTATTTAATCAATCACAGGTAACTCATCATTCAGAACTAGCGTGGATTTTTAATTGCACGGCGAAATTAGGCTGGCTAAATAGAATGACACAATTTAAAGAGAAAGCAGGAAAAAATAGAGAAAACGCAAGTGTTGGTCTATACGTATACCCTACGCTTATGGCTGCAGATATTTTAGCTTATAAAGCTACTCATGTTCCCGTAGGTGAAGACCAGAAACAGCATTTAGAATTAACAAGAGACATAGCTTTAGCGTTTAATTCTTCTTATGAGTTAGATTTTTTTCCTTTACCTGAACCTCAAATTTTTGGTTCAGCATCAAGAGTAATGAGCTTAAGAAACGGATTGTCTAAAATGAGTAAATCAGATGTTTCAGAATACTCTAGAATTAATCTTAAAGACACAGCAACTGAAATAGGACTTAAACTTAAAAAAGCTAAATCCGATTCTAATCCAATTCCGTTCTCTAAGGAGGAGCTTAAAGATAGACCTGAGGCTAGTAATTTAATTGGAATTTATGCAGCTTTATCGAAAAAGTCAGAAAAAGAAGTTTTAAATGAGTTTGGTGGCAAGGGCTTTGGGGTTTTTAAACCCGCCCTTGCTGATTTAGCAGTTTCAGTTTTAGAGCCCATAAATACAGAATTAGTAAAACTTTTAGATGATAAATCATATTTAAAAATGATTTTAAACAATGGTTCTGAAAAAGCAAAGGATATATCAAGCAAAGTTCTTTCTGATGTTTATAAAATAATGGGATTTATCAGATAAATACTGAAACCTTGAAATTATATCAATTTTGCACCATATTATAACTAACCTTGTAAAATGACAGGAGGTTTTAATGTTTATACAAACTGAAGACACGCCAAATCCTATGACAATAAAATTTCTTCCTGGTAAGGAGGTTATGAAAACAGGAACTGCGGATTTTAAAAATAATGAATTGGCAGTGAACTCACCCTTGGCTTCGAGGTTATTTGAAGTAGATGGTGTTGACGGTGTTTTTTTAGGCAGTGATTTTATTTCTGTAACAAAGAAAAAAGAAGAAGAATGGTTTTCTTTAAAACCATCTATCTTAGGAAAAATTATGGAGCATTATGCAAGCGGAGACGATGTTCTTAAATTAGACCAAAACGAGAAATCTGTTCCAGATATAGAAGACAGCGATACTGTTCAACAGATTAAGAAGTTATTAGAAACAAGAGTAAGGCCAGCGGTAGCCATGGACGGTGGCGATATTCAATTTGAAAGTTTTGAAGATGGAATTGTAACTTTACTAATGAAGGGAGCTTGTTCCGGATGCCCAAGTTCTACAGCCACTTTAAAGATGGGGATTGAAAATATGCTAAGGCATTATATTCCTGAGGTTCAGGAAGTCCGTGCAAGCGGCATTTAGATAACCTTAATCATATAGCAAGAGAAAAATAGAATTACTTATTGAAAAAACATCGCAACAGAAATTTTACTTTTAGACTAGACCTAATTATAATTTTTATAGTTATTTTATTAGGTCCTGCCATAGGTCTTCTTATATCCAAAACGGATCTATTGGACAAAATAGAGTTATTAAAAATTTTAAAACCAGAAGTATCGGTTCATGAACAAAAATTTTTAAATCCAAATCATGAAATTGTTTTTAGTTCAACTAAATCAAAAGAT
>CACAIE010000060.1 GCA_902532475.1 uncultured SAR116 cluster alpha proteobacterium | reverse complement strand
TATTCACTTCATGAAGAAACAAAAAAAAAACTTTGAAAACTTTTACGCTGCTAAATTAAGTTTTATTTTATCTATAGTTACGTTATCTAAAACAATAGAACCATCATATTATCAGGAATTAGATTGGAAAAGTTTTCTAAGCTGAGTTTAGATTCGTATTTAATTAATAATTAAATCGAAAAAAATTGGGGAAACTACCTTTGAACAAAAACTTTTTGGCAAACCTTGCACTGAACCTTTTGAACTGTTCCAGAACTTCCGAAACCAATAGTTACATCAAGTAATCTGGTCCTAGGGTGAAAATCAAAATAACATAAAATAATTAAAAGCTTATCTAAAAAGTTTATGAATAACCTCCATCAAATTAAACCTTTTTATCTTTCTTAGGTTTTCTTTTTTCTTTTCTACTATTTTTTCTTTTGTCATTACATGACCTTTCAAAATTATTTTATTTATTTTATCACAGAAATAATCAATAATTAAAAGATAATTTATGGAATAATTAAGATGTATGTAAGGGTAAACCAAGCTAAATTTCCAAATAAAATGGCAAAACAAGCAATTCAAAAACATGCAAAAACAACTTTAAGTAGTTTTGGGGAAAATGGAAGAATGATGAGGTTAACTGTAGATATTTCTGAAATTAGTCATGCAGTTATAACCCTTTGGGAAGATAAGGAAACATATAAAAAATTTGGATTTGATGAAATGAATAAATTTAATCAAATGGAAAAAGAAATGGGAGCTGTTGTAAGTATTTCTGAGGGTGAAGCTGCAGGTGAAATATCCAAGATATTTAAAAATAAACTTTTTGAAGAAATGTAATTTAATAGAAAGCCAGGGTAGCAGAATTTGCAGTCCCGAGCATGATTCAATCTGCCATCTGGCCAATATCTAATGTTATTAAATTTTTTAACTAAGAGTGTAAATACATATTCCAACTTTATTTACCAAAAAAAATTATTTACTATAATATTAATTGTCATTGTTAAAATTTAACAAGAAAGATGTTTATGATTGGTTATGCAATGTTTGGAACCAATGATGTTTCTAAGTCATCAGTTTTTTATGATAAATTTCTTACTCTTCTCAATATAATAAAAGTAGAGATTGATAACGATTATATTGGTTATGCCAATAAAGCCTCACCGAAAGAAATTATTTTCTATTTAACCAAGCCATACAATCAAGAGAAAGCAAGTTTTGGTAATGGTACAATGTTAGCGTTTAAGGCTAAATCAAATCAAGTTGTCGATGAATGCCATTCAATTGCCTTAAGAAATGGCGCCCTTAATGAGGGTTCACCAGGGCTTAGGGCAGGATACGGAAATGTTTATTACTCTTATTTTCGTGATCTAGATAAAAATAAAATTTGTATTTATGCTGATGAAAACTAGCTAAATAATAATTTTAATTACAGGTTACCTAAAATATCATTTATAATAGGAAATTTTAAACTCAGTTCCAATGGGAAATCTCTATAAAAGGCTATTAAGTTATGTTTGATTATTATGAATTATTATTTGGATTATTAGTAGTATGTTTTGCAGCCATAGTTGTTTATTTGGCTTATATTTATGAAAGAAAAAAAAATGATAAACAGTTATTACATTTGCATGAATTAATGAAGGAAATAAAATCAATAAAAACAATTTTAGATAAAATTGAAAAAAAAATAAAATAATACAATTTCTTCATTTTCCATAAAGCCATCAATTTTTTTATTGAAATTTTATTTAATGCTTACTATGTTGAAGGCTCAGCGAAGTTAAGCAGCTGAGTTTAGTTGAGGAATAAAATTAAATAAACAACTAAATAATAACTTAGGGATGCCTTAGGGCATCCTTTTTTTATTTTCCCATTTAGAGTTGTTTTAAATAAACAATATTAATTTAAAACTTTTTTTTACAAATTAATTACGTTTCTATTGCTCTTTTTTATAAATGCGAGAGGTTAAATAGTTATTTAATAAAATGGTTTTTTAATATTAATACAATTTTTAAATGGCATAATCTTTGCTCTTTTTTAAAAAGAACTAATTAAGGAGATTTTATGGAACCGCTAACAATTTTATCATTATTTTTTAACATAGTAACATTTGATGAACCTAAGAATAATAATTTTAGTAATGTTCAGTATTACAACTCTGTTTATGAAGCCAAGCAAGACATTTTCAATGGCTCTGTTAAAAATTTTGAATTAAATAATATGACTAACATGCAGTTAGTTTTGAAAAAATAAACTTATCTTTTGATCAATTTCTTGACTATTCTCTATGTCAGGATTAACAGTCATTTGTAATGATTTATTTAATTGTTTATTAAAAAATGAATGTTTTAACTATTATTATAGTTTATTTTATTAAATTTTATCAATTTTCTATTTCACCATTCATTGGCTCAAATTGCAGATTTACCCCTACATGTTCTGATTATGCTATCCGATCCCTTCAAGAAAAAGGACTGATTAGAGGTTTATTTTTTTCTTTAAAAAGGTTATTAAAGTGCCATCCGTGGGGTGGATCTGGATTTGATCCAATTAGTAAAAAATAGATTACATGTTTATTGGAAAAATTTCTAATGGTTTTCAGTTATGGATTATAAATTAGCAAGAATGAATATGGTTGAAAACCAGATCAGGGCTAATAGAGTAACAGATATTAAAATTATAGAGGCTTTTAAAGAAGTTCCTAGGGAAAATTTTGTACCAAGTTCACTTAAAGAAATATCTTATAATGATGAGGATATTCACTTGGTTAAAAATAGGTATATGATGAAACCGATGGTTCTTGCGAGGTCTTTCCAATTTTTATCACTTAAGGGGAATGAAAATGTACTGCATATTGGCTCTAATACCGGGTATGCATCAGCCATACTTTCCATGCTATGCTCAGCAGTTATATCTATAGAATCTGACAAAAAACTGTATGAAAAATCAATTTCTAATTTATCTGAATTAAGTTTTGATAATGTTGTTCCTCTTCATGGACCGATGGAAAATGGGGTACCAAAGGAATCACCATTTGATGTCATTTTTATTGAAGGTTCAATTGAAGAAAAGCCAAATAACCTTTTCAACCAATTAAACGAAAATGGTAAACTTATTGTTACTTTAAGACCCTATGGAGTAAGTATTGGAAAAGCCAATTTATTTTTTAAAAATAACAATGAAATAGGTAGCGAAGAATTATTTGACGCTCAATCAAATCAATTGCCAATATTTAAAAATAATATTAAATTTTCTTTTTAAAAATTTTTGCTAACAAAATTGAAATAATGTTTATATAGTATAAATAAATTAAGTATATAAATCATAATTATAGATAAAGTTAGTTGGGTATATGTTGTATTTCAATAGATTAGTAAAATATTTTTCAATAATTCCTTTTATATTTTTAAGCTTTTCTTTTATTGCTAAAGCTCAAACCATTGAAGAATCTGTGAGCAAAGGTTTAGCAAACTCATCTGTATTGTCAGCCGTAAGTTTAGAATGGGCTTCTTTAAGAGAAAAACTTAATCAATCTTCTGCAGGAAAAGAAATTACAGGAACTTTAAATGGGTCTTTATCTGAATCGTATTCTGGAACAGGTTGGGACTTTAGCGATAGCTTTAGTAATAGTATCACTGCTACACTTACCAAAAAACTATACGACGGGGGTGTAAGTAAATCTTCAGAAAAAATTAATAGTCTAAAAATTGACCAAAAATCTCTACAAATTAAAGTTTTAGAACAAGATATAATATTAAAAATTATTAATTCACATTTAGATGTATTTTTATCTAAGAAGATTCGTGAGTTAAGAGAGAAAAATATTATTAGAGTTAAAGAACAGGTTGACGCCAATAAAGCACGTTTCTTAGCAGGAGCAATAAATAGAACAGTTTTAGCTGAATCAGAAGCAAGGTTAGCTAGGGCTTTTTCTCAGTTAATAGAAGCAAGAGTAAATCTAACTAATTCAGTTGAAGGGTATATATCGTTAGTAGGAGAAACACCTGGTGAACTAGCAATTCCATCAGATATTTCAACCCTCCCAACTGATGAAAAAACAGCAATTAATAGGGCTGAGAAGCATTCTATGAATATTGCTCTTTCAAAATTGAATTTATCTCTGAATAAAGCTCAATATGATTCTTTAATTTCTTCTGTAATGCCTAATATTACTACTTCTTTATCAGGGTCAATTTCTGATTCTACTAGAAGTGGCACTTCTGAAGGGTTTACTTTATCCTTGTCGTTAAGTAGTCCAATTTTTTATACACCAGCAACTTCATCAAAAAATAGAGAAATTGTTGCTTCAGAAAAAGCATTAAACTTTAATTTAGAGGAAACAATTAAATCTACAATGCTTAATGTTAAATTGAAGATGAATATAGTAGAATCTAAAAATTCGATAATTAATGCCGTCGAAGAAGAGCTAAAAGCCGCTAAAATAGCTGCTGAATCAACCAGAAAGGAAAATGAATTTGGAGCAAAAACAATCCTTGATGTTTTAGATGCGGATGTAAATGTTTTAAATTCTGAAATAAGCGTTTGGAAAGCAAAAAGCGATTTAATAAAATCTTCTTATGATCTTTTGGCTGCCATAGGTGAACTGCATACGGAAAGTCTTGGCTTATCACCAACTGCACCTCAGTATAAAACTATTGAAATAATTGCGCCCCCATTACCATCTCCATTTACTTTTTTAAATCCTAATAATTGGCTTAACTAATGTCAGATCGAAATATTCCTACCATAGATAAAAAAGATTTGGACAACGTTAGACAATTAATTGAAAACGAGATCAAACAAAATAAGTTGGCTCCACTTGAACTTACAGACATTATTTCTGATAATAATGCAATTGATGATATATATGTTGATAAAGCTGAGGATAATTTAAATCATTTTATTAAAACAACCATAAAAAATGTTATTTCTAATGAAATTGAAAAATGGTTACAATTAAAATTAACTGAAATAGCAACACCAATTTTAAGGGACTATTTAATTAATTCTGGTTCCAACCTTGAAAAAAAAGATTCAAGAAAACCAAAACCTAAAAAAAATTTATTAAATCAAAATAAAATAAAAAAAGATTCATCAATATTCAAAACTAAAAAAGTTATTTCAAAAAAAAATGTCATCAAAGACTTATTATTTAAAGAAATGTCTCTAGAAGAACTACAAAAACAAGTAAAGAAAAGGGGTATTAAATTAGATAAAAGGAATAGTAGGAAAACATTGATTTCTTTACTTCAGAAGTAACCATTCAAACACAATTTATATAACGTAAAATAATATGCTTGAAAAACATTTTAATCATGCTCAAAAAGAGAAAGAATGGTATAAAATTTGGGAGTCCTCTGGCTTTTTTTCGGCTCAGCCAGAAACCAAGGATAAACCCTACACTATAATGATGCCTCCACCAAATGTTACAGGCAATCTTCACATCGGTCATGCTTTAACCTTCACTCTTCAGGATATTCTTATAAGGTTTCATAGAAAACTAGGTTTCGATGTTTTATGGCAACCAGGAATGGACCATGCAGGTATAGCTACTCAAATGGTTGTTGAAAGAATGTTGTTGGAAAAAAATATCCTTAGAAAGGACTTGGGCAGAGAAGAGTTTATAAGAAAAATTTGGGAATGGAAAAAAGAATCTGGGGGAATGATAACTAAACAACTGAGGGCATTAGGCGCCACTCCTGATTGGAAACGCGAGCGTTTCACAATGGATGAGGGGTTATCAAAAGCTGTAAGAAAAGTTTTTATCCAATTGTACAAAGATGGTTTAATTTATAAGGACAAAAGGTTAGTTAATTGGGATCCTAAACTTTTAACTGCAATTTCAGATTTAGAGGTTGAGAATAAATCAACCAAATCAAAAATTTGGTACATAAAATACCCTATAAAACATGAAAGTGATTTTATTGTAGTGGCTACTACCAGACCAGAAACTATGTTAGGTGATACAGCAGTAGCCGTACACCCTGATGATTTAAGGTATAAAAATTTTATTGGAAAATATGCTCTTCTGCCATTAGTTGGGAGAGAAATACCTGTGATTGCTGATGAATATTCAGATCCTGAAAAAGGTTCAGGTGCGGTAAAAATTACACCAGCGCATGACTTCAATGATTTTGAGGTAGGAAAGAAACATAATTTAGATATCATCAATATATTCGATGAGAATGCTTGTATTTTAGAAACCAGCTTTAGAAATGAATATTCAGGTTTAGATAGATTTAAAGCAAGAAAAACAATAATTAAAGATTTGGAAAAATTAGATTTAATTTTAAAAACTGAAGAAATTGAAAACACAATACCTTATGGTGATCGATCTGGGGATATAATCGAGCCGTGGTTAATGGATCAATGGTACGTCAATGCAAAAGTTTTAGCAAAACCAACAATAGAAGCAGTAAAAACAGGAAAGATGAAATTTATTCCCAAAAATTGGGAGAATACTTTTTTTGAATGGATGAATAATATTCAGCCATGGTGTATTTCAAGGCAGTTATGGTGGGGGCATCGTATCCCTGTATGGTATGGTCCAGATGATAAATTATTCGTGGAAATTAATGAAGAAAATGCGTTATTATCAGCCGAAAAGCATTACGGGAAAAAAGTTAAACTCAAACAAGACGAAGATGTTTTAGACACTTGGTTTTCATCTGCTTTATGGCCTTTTTTTCAACATTAGGTTGGCCAGAAAATACAAAAGAACTTCGCAAGTACTATCCTGGAACAGTTTTGGTTACAGGATTTGATATAATTTTCTTTTGGGTTGCTAGGATGATGATGATGGGCATGTATTTTATGAAAAATGAAGTGCCCTTTAAAGAAATTTATATTCATGCTCTAGTAAGAGATGAAAAAGGGCAAAAAATGTCTAAATCTAAAGGAAATGTAATGGACCCTTTAGATTTATCCGAAAAATATGGCGCTGATTCCTTAAGGTTTACTCTTGCTGCATTAGCTGCTCAAGGAAGAGACATCAAGCTTTCAGAATCTAGAATTGCTGGGTATAGAAATTTTTCTACAAAAATATGGAATGCTGTTAAATTTATTGAAATCAACAATTGTTTACATCAAGAAAATTATCAACCTACTGAGATTGAAAATAGTATAAATATTTGGATTTTATTTCAGTTTAACCAACTAACTGAAAAAGTAACTATAAGCATTCAATCTTATAGATTTAATGATGCTGCTGATTCAATATATAAATTTATTTGGAATTAT
>CACAIE010000059.1 GCA_902532475.1 uncultured SAR116 cluster alpha proteobacterium | reverse complement strand
TCCTTAAATGAAATTGGGGTAACTGGACTGACCGTTTTAGAAGCAAAGGGTTTTGGACGACAAAAAGGTCACACAGAACTTTACAGGGGCGCTGAATATGTGGTTGATTTTCTGCCTAAAATTAAATTAGAGTTTATTGTCGAAGATCAAAGTTTAGAGAAAGTCATTGAAACCATTCAAAGATCTGCCCACACAGGGAGGATTGGTGATGGTAAGATTTTTATATCTAATATAGAAGAAATTATCAGAATAAGAACCGGCGAAAAGGATTCTGACGCGATTTAATCTTATTCAAAATACTCAACTTATTTGGAGAAATTTAATGTCTGAAATCAAGAATGTTCTAAAGTTAATAAAAGAAAACGATATAACATATGTCGACCTCAGATTTACAGATCCTAGAGGTAAAATGCAGCATGTATCTCAACACGTAAGCACTATTACAGAAGATAGTTTGAATGAAGGATTTATGTTTGATGGGTCATCAATTGCAGGATGGAAAGCAATAAATGAATCTGACATGCTTATGAAGCCCGATCTGTCCAGAACCTTTATAGATCCTTTTTTTGCTCAACCTTCACTTGCAATATTTTGTGACATTCTTGAACCAAGTACTAGCACTCCATATGAAAGGGATCCCAGATCAACAGCTAAGACAGCTCTTGATTATATGAAATCAATTGGAATAGGCGATACCGCTTACTTTGGACCAGAACCGGAATTTTTTGTTTTTGACGATGTTAAAATGGAAGTTAGTAATACTGTTAGCTATGCTGAGGTTGATTCAATAGAAAACCCTGGGAATAGTTCACGTGACTATGAAACTGGCAATATGGGGCACAGACCAGGTGTTAAAGGAGGTTATTTTCCAGTTCCTCCTGTTGATAGTGGTCAAGATATAAGAAGTGAAATGGTTTCAGTACTATCAGATATGAATGTGCCAATGGAAAAACACCATCATGAGGTAGCCCCAGCTCAACATGAATTGGGAATGCAGTTCGGAACCCTTATAGAAACTGCAGATAATGTGCAACTTTATAAGTATGCAGTGCAAATGGTATCTCACTCATATGGCAAAACTTCAACTTTCATGCCTAAGCCAGTAGCAGGTGATAATGGCTCAGGAATGCATACTCATCAATCTATTTGGAAATCAGGAAAACCTTTGTTTGCAGGTAATGGTTATTCTGATCTGTCAGACACAGCGCTTTATTATATTGGAGGGATTATAAAGCATGCTAAAGCTTTAAACGCCTTTACCAATCCTTCAACAAACAGCTATAAAAGATTAGTCCCCGGCTTTGAAGCTCCTGTTCTTTTGGCTTATTCGTCAAGAAATAGATCTGCATCATGTAGGATACCTTTTTCCCAAAGTCCAAATGGGAAACGTGTAGAAATTAGGTTTCCAGATGCCATGGCAAATCCTTACTTAGCTTTTGCAGCAATGTTGATGGCAGGGCTTGACGGCATCCAAAATAAAATTCATCCCGGCGATCCTATGGATAAAGATTTATATGACTTGCCAATTGAGGAATTATCTAATGTCCCTACAGTTTGCGGTTCGTTGAGAGAAGCGTTGGAATCTCTCCAAACTGATAATGATTTTCTCACATCAAGTAGTGTTTTTACCAACGATCAAATAAATGCTTATATTGATTTAAAAATGGATGAAGTGATTAATTTTGAACATTCTCCTCATCCGATTGAATATCAAATGTATTTTTCATCGTAATAGTTAAAATAATATTTATATTTAAAAAAGACTGGAAACAGTCTTTTTTTTTATAAAAAATACTATATATTATGATTATTTTAATTTTATACACTGTATTTAGTTAAATAGAACTTATTCAAAATGACTGATTTATTCTCTCTTTCCAAAAACATTGAAAACTATAATTCTGAAGATATTATTGTACTTGAAGGCCTAGAACCTGTTCGGAAAAGACCCGGAATGTATATTGGAGGCAAAGATGAAAAAGCCCTCCATCATCTTATTATAGAAGTATTAGACAATTCTATAGATGAAGCTGTAGCGGGTCATGCTAATTTTATTGAAATTGAACTTATAAATCATTCCACTGTTAAAATAACTGATAACGGGAGAGGTATTCCAGTAGACCCACACCCTAAGTTTCCTAAAGTGTCTGCTCTTGAAGTAATTATGACCACTTTACATTCTGGTGGTAAGTTTACTGATAAAAGCTATAAAACTTCTGGGGGTCTTCATGGTGTAGGAGTTTCAGTAGTCAACGCTCTTTCAAGTGAATTAATCGTTGAAGTTACTAGAAATAGAAAAATATGGACACAAACTTTTAACAAAGGCATCCCCATAAATAAACTTTCAGAAATAGGCAAATCACAAAATCGCAGAGGAACTAGCATTCAATTTAGCCCAGATAATTCAATTTTTTCTGATAACGTAAGATTTAATCCATTAATTATAATAGAAATGGCAAAAACTAAAGCTTATCTAACCAAAGGAATTGAAATTCGCTGGAAATGCGATAAATCCATGGCTCAAGAATACAACGTTGAAATAAATGAAATATTCAAATTTCCTAATGGTATTGCTGATTACTTGAATGATTTGATAAAAGATAAATCCATTCTTACTTCTGAACCTTTTTCTGGAAAGGTTGAATTTGAAGAAAATACTATTGAATGGATAATAAATTGGCTTGAACCCAGTGAACCAGGTTTTAGCAAAAGTCATTGCAATACTGTAAGCACTCCCTTGGGAGGAACTCATGAACATGGATTTAGAAATGCTATATTAAAGGGATTTAAAAATTGGGGAGAACTTTCAGGAAATAAAAAAGCTCAAGAACTAACCATAGATGATATTTTTACTGAAACTGCCTCTATTATTTCAATTTTTTTAAAAAATCCAGAGTTTCAAGGTCAAACAAAAGAAAAGCTTGTTAATAACAACATTAGCAAAGATTTAGTCGCTGTTTTAAGAGATCCTTTTGATTATTGGCTATCTTCAGATCCAAACAGATCAAACTATTTATTAGAACTATCAATTAACAAGCTTGAAGAAAGAAAAAGAAAAAGAAAAGAAAAAGAAATTGATCGTAAAAGTGCTACAAAAAAGTTTAGATTGCCTGGCAAGTTGGCTGATTGCTCATCATCAAAATTTGAAGAAACAGAATTGTTTATTGTAGAGGGCGATAGTGCTGGAGGCAGTGCAAAACAAGCTCGAGATAGAAAAACACAAGCTATTCTTCCTTTAAGAGGTAAAATCCTTAATGTTGCGAGCGCTTCAAAAGACAAGCTCCTAAACAATCAGGAACTTATAGATCTTAAACTTGCACTTGGTTATAAAAACAAGAATTTATTTAATTTAAGATATGGAAAAATAATTATTATGACTGATGCAGATGTGGATGGTGCTCATATTGCTGCATTATTGATGACATTTTTTTACATTGAAATGCCTGATTTAATTGAAAATGGAAACCTTTTTCTAGCTCAACCTCCTCTGTTTAGATTAACATTGGGAGGGTTAAGTGAGTACGCATCTAATGAAAATCAAAAAAATGATATCATAAAAAATAAATTTCATAGCTCAACTAAAGTTGAAATTAGTAGATTTAAAGGATTAGGTGAAATGCCCCCCAAACAACTTAAAGAAACCACCATGTCTGCAATCAACAGGACACTCATAAAGATAGAACTGCCTAAAAGAAATATTAATGAAGCAGATGATAGAAGATTGACTGATGATTTAGTAGGCACCTTAATGGGGAAAAAAGCAGACCTTAGGTTTGAATATATTAAAAATAATGCGCTTTCAATTTTAGATGAAATAGACATTTAAAATAAGTTAAAATTATGAATTCTTTACATTTTTATCAATGTTAACTATATAAGCAGAGTTCACCATCATTTTTTGATAAGGTAAAAATTTGTCTGAAGATGAATTAGCAAGTTTTAAAGATTTAGGATTATCTAAAAAATTAATTTCATCTATTGGTAAGCTTCACTTCAAAAAGCCTACACCAATACAATTAAAATCCATACCTATCGCTTTAATGGGAAGGGATATTTTAGGTTGTGCTCAAACTGGAACTGGTAAAACAGCTGCATTTGCTTTGCCAATAATTGATATTTTAAGCTCGCAAAAATCAAAAGCTAGAATGCCACGTTCGCTTATTTTAGCTCCAACAAGAGAATTAGCAGAACAAGTATCAATATTTTTTGAAAATCTTTCTGCTCCTCACAAACTATCGATTGCTCTGTTAATAGGTGGGACACCATTTAGTGAACAAGATAGAAAATTAAATAAAGGGGTTGATATTTTAATAGCTACTCCCGGCAGGCTAATTGACCATATTAATAGAGGAAACATCTTATTTAACTCTTTGAAAATATTAGTAATTGATGAAGCAGACAGAATGCTTGATATGGGCTTTATTCCAGATATAGAACAATTAATGAAAAAATACCTAAAATAAGACAAACATTGTTTTTTTCTGCAACACTTACAACTGAAATTTTAAAAATTGGAAAAAAATTTGTGATTAATCCTAAATTAATTGAAATCTCTCCCCCAGCATCAACTTCTAAATATATCGAGCAAAATATTGTTAAATGTACAAATTTAAACAAACCAAAAGTTTTAGAAAAAATATTATGCAGTTTAAATATAAAGGGTGCTGTAATATTTTGTAATAGAAAAAAAGACATTGATATATTGTCTAAAATTTTAAAGAAAAAAAATATTGCGACAATAATCTTTCATGGTGATCTAATCCAATCTCAAAGACAAAAAGCATTAAATGAGTTTAAAAAAGGGGAAAATAAGATTATGATTGCTTCGGATGTAGCTGGAAGAGGACTTGACGTAGAAAACATTTCACATGTAATTAACTATGACATCCCAAAGAACCCGGAAGATTATGTCCATCGAATTGGAAGGACAGGCCGCGCAGGAAAAAATGGTGTGGCAATAACTTTAATTACAAACGATGAAAATAAATATCTTAAAGAAATAGAATCTTTGATATGTCAAAAAATAAAAATTAATAATAAATTTAAAATAGATTTAAAAGAAAATTCAAAGTCATTTGTCGATGAATATAAATTTGATACATTAAAAGAAAGTGACCATATACCTAACTTTCTTAAAAGGTAGCTAGTCTTTATTATTATAAGCTAAACTACAATGTTTTAGGCAATATGGCTTACCTGCATAAACTTCATCTCCACAAAAATGAAAATCAACACTCTTGGGGTCTTCAAAAGGCCATAAACACTTATTCCTTGACCAATCCAAATTTCTTAAAATCAGTCTTAGCGGTTTGGGGCCTCGTTTAGTTTCATCCCATTCATTTTTTTTGCTTTTGGATTTCAATGATAGCTTTATTGGGGATTGTCTTTTTTCTAAACCTAATCTGTGAGCTTTCCCTGCTATTGCATTTCTTGACACTCCTAGCTTTACACCAATTTTTGAAATTGAAAGTTTTTGATCCCATAGCTCTTTTAATATAGCTAATCTTTCCTCAGTCCATCCGTTTTGAGCATTAGTCATATTTTAATTCCTAAATTTAAAATCCTTAAACATTAAATAATTTGTTTGGTCAAGAATTTTTCCATTAAATCAGCTTGATAATTTAACATATGTTTTCCAAAGTGAACTTTTAAATTCTTTGACTGGGCCAATCTAAGCAATTTAGTTAATTCAGGTTGCATAATAATATCTGCAACCAAAGTACCTGAAGATGAGTTTTCTAACTCAAAAGGCAGTTTATCTTCGTTATTTAAACCTAAAGAGGTGGTATTGATTAATATTTCACAGTCTGTTGTATCATTAGATACTTTGACTGAAAAACCAGGGTACCAACTTTTGATTGAATCAGAAAGCATAACAGCCTTGTCTTTAGTTCTATTTGATATAACAATTAAAGAGGCATTGTATTTTGCCATTGCAAAGGCTATGCCTCTTGCTGCACCCCCCGCTCCAGAAATAAATATCTTTTTACCCTTAACAGAAAATCCCTTAGACTCTAATCCTGAAACAAACCCCTCACCATCAAAGTTTTCTCCAATTAGTTCTCGTTTTTTATTGAAGTATGCCACATTAACTGCTCCAATCCGTTGTGCGTTCGGCATTAAAATGTTACAATGCTTTGCTAACTCTATCTTATGAGGTATTGTGACACACATCCCATGAAAATTTGAAGTAGACTTCAATCCTTTTAAAACCTTATCTAAATTAGAAGGCAAAACATGGATAGGTACCATTACATAATTTTTATCTTTAAATAACCAGCGATTATTATAAATTTCTGTTGCTTTAACATGCTCTATTGGGTCTGCTATAACCCCAAAAACTTTTGTTTTTCCGTCAATTTTAATCATATCAAATGTAATATTTACTTTTGCTTTTTAAGAAAATTTAGAGCAATTGAATTTATACAATATCTGAGGCCATTTTTTCCTGGCCCATCAGGAAAAACATGACCTAAATGAGATCCACAATTTCGACATTGAACTTCTGTTCTTACCATAAAATGTGAACGATCCACTAAAGATTTTATAGAACTGTCTTTATAAGGCTCAGTAAAACTTGGCCAACCTGAGTTGCTATTATACTTTGTATTACTTTTAAAAAGATTAGAGTCACAACAAACACATGTATAGACACCATCATCTTTATTATTTAAATACTTTCCAGAAAATGGCTTTTCTGTTCCACCATTTCTGGTTACTTCAAATTCTTCAGGGCTTAACTTATCTCTCCAATAATCTTCTTCATAATTTTTTATTTTCATTGATAAACTCTTTTGGTCAATTTAAAATCTTATATCCATGATATATTCTTTCCAAAGTTCCCGCTATACATAAAATTGAAAATATCAATGCAATTTCATTAAAATATTGCGGAAATATAAACATTAAACATAAAAATATAATAGTTTGAGTACTCCCAACAATTCCTCCTACATGGTAAAAACTTTTTTTACTATTTAATGAAAATTTTCTTTTACTTTCAAAGATGGCAATTGCTAAAAAGGTACTTGAAGTGCCAAAAAAGGAAGCAAGTAAAATCGAACCAAAAATAGCATTTGAGTTATTCATTAAAATGAAAGCTAATGGGATAATAGAATATGAAATTAAATCGCAAACTATATCTAAAAAACCACCAAAGTCTGTTTTAGAAGTATTACTTGCAATAATTCCATCGATCCCATCCATTGATCTACTAATCAAAAAAATAAGTAGACCAAACATATAGTGGTGATTAATTACTAAAAAAAATGAAAAAAATGAAAAAATTAAACCTAAAATGGTTATTTGGTTTGCTTTAAATCCAAATTTAATAAATATTTTTGCAAAAATAATAAATATTGGATATAGGTAATTACTAAAATATTTATCTAACATTAATTTTCTTTTGGAAGGGTAAATATTTGCCCAGGGAAAATTAAGTCTGGGTTAGAAATTTGGTCTTTGTTC
>CACAIE010000058.1 GCA_902532475.1 uncultured SAR116 cluster alpha proteobacterium | reverse complement strand
TATATTCCATGGGAAAATTAATGACAACAGCACTAAAGAAACTTTTTTTAAAGAATCAGACATTTTTTTAATGCCAACATATCAAGACAATTTTTCAATAGAAGGTTTTGGATTGACTTATATAGAGGCAGCAAAATTTTGTTTGCCTTCTATAGCAGGGATTTCTGGCGGAGCCCCAGAAGCAGTAATAAACAAAGAAACAGGTTGGTGCGTTGATCCTTTAGATCAAGGTTCTTTGATTGATATTTTGGAAGAAGCTTTAACTGATGCAAGTAATAGAATTAATTTAGGAAACAATGCTTTCAAAAGATTTGAAACTGAATTAACCAAAGATACCGCAATTAAAAAACTTATGAAAACTGTTTTTGAAAACTAAATTGAAAAGATAAAAATGAAAATTGCAAAAAAAATATTGTGCAGTCTTTCGAAAAGGAAAAACTCTCTTCTTGGCAATGGCTTCACAGTTGAAAACAGTTATGGATGCAAGTGGTTAATAGATTGGTCAAATAGTGTTGATAAAAAAATGGTCTTTAAATTATTTGAAGATGATCAAATAAAGTTTTTCTTAAATAATATTTATAAATATAATCCTGAATTTTTTCTAGATGTTGGAGCACATGGTGGTTTATATTCAATAATTTTAAAACATAATTTTCCTAAACTTAAAATTTTATCTTTTGAACCAGACAAACAAAACAGATATCAACTTTATAGTAATTTATTTCTCAATAATTTTGAAAATCAAATTAATGTATTTGATTATGGTCTTTCCAACGAAAGTAAAGAGGTGTTATTTGAAACTGGTATAAAAGCAAATAGAGGAAGCAAATCTATTAAAGAAACTGGAAAAGACACAATTTTAGTTAAACCCTTGGACAAAGTTTTTTCTGAGAAAAATAAAATTTGTTTTATAAAAGTAGATGTTGAAGGTCATGAAAAAGAAGTTATCTTAGGATCATTGAGTTTTTTGAAAAACAATAGATGCTTTATACAAGTAGAAATTTCACATGAAAATGACTTTAAAAATTTTAATAAAATTATGACTGGCTTAGGATATAGTTTAATACATAGAATTAATGATTATTATTATTCTAATATCAATTAGACCATTTAATATCTTAGGTAAATAGTATGGAAAATAAATTTCATGGACAATTTGGCGAAGTTCTAGTTATAAAAGATTTATTTGATGATTTTGACATTCCTAAAACATGTATTGAATTTGGTGCTTATGATGGAATAACAAATTCAAACACTTATTTTTTTTGGGAAAAAAAAGACTTTAAAGCTTTGCTAATTGAACCTGATCAAGAGCTATTTAAAGTTCTTGAAAAGAACGCAAATAAAAACTGTACTCTAGTTAATAAATCGATAACAACTGGAAAAAGTTTAAACAAGATCATAAAAGAATATAAGTTTAAAAAAAATATTGGCCTTTTATCCATTGATATTGATTCTAATGACTTGGAAATTTTTAAGCAAATTGACCATTCATCAACTTTTATTGTCATAATTGAATTTAATAACCAGTTTCCTGTTTGGGTTGATTATTCTGATCCAGAAGGAATTATTGCGTTCAGACATTCGGCATTATCTATTTTACGTTTTGCATCCAAAGCAGGTTATCAATTATTGGATTCAAAAGGCGCAAACCTTATCCTCATTAATAATAAAAATATAACCTTGCCAAAAAATTATTTAAAAAATAACCTCGAGAGTTGTTTTGATTACAGGGAACAAAAAAGAGCTTGCAAGGATATAAGAATTGTTGGGTCAAAGTTTACCACAAATGCAAAAATTTTTACTCAAAAACCTACAACTTTATTAAGAATTAAAAGATTTTTTATGCAGTTGATTCTTGTGGTTAATTATTTTCTTCGAGGGAAAAAAATTCCTAGCATGAAAATTCCAATAGAATGCAAACAAAAGATATTAGATGCTGGATTATTTATATAAGCTCTTAATTGTATTCAGATTAGCACTGTATGTATCTCAAGATATTTTCAAATTTTAAATATCACTTTTCCTATTGATATTTTTTAAAATACAACCTAGTACCATAATTAAACTCAAAACATACCAAAGAAAACTATTTTGTTGTTGCCCAAATAGGTCGTGGCCATTTGAAAAGGGCCAAAAAAGACAAACCGAGGTAATAAATATTGAAAATTTGAAATAGTTATTAATGTAATCTAATTGAAACTTTGTAGTTTTATAACAATTTAATATAATTGATATTGCCATAAGACAATAAAAAATTCCCCCGAAAAATCCTGTTTCTGCAAAAGCTTGTAAATAATGATTATGTGGATGTTCATTATTGTTAAATGGATCAAAGTTTTCTATCAAATTTATTTCTAAGTAATTTTGTACATTAGTTGGTCCTATTCCAATTAAAGGATTTTCTACAAAAACATTAATACCAGTTTTCCATTGACCTAAATACTGTAAAAGAGATGTATTAGTTAAATTAACAATATCAATAAAATATCTATCAAATGCACTTGGATTAATTATAAAATATACAAACAACAAAGATAAAAAACCAAATGAGATTAACATTGATTTCTTTAAATTAAAGTTTGGCCAAAAAGTGCAAATTAAGATTATTATAACAAAACTAAATGTTCCTACTCTATGGCCAGACAACAGAGAAAAAAATAAACTAATTAAAATAAAGAAAATTGAAAATAATTTATAAGGACTGTTTGAAAATAAACTTAAAACACTTATGCAGTAAAAAATAATTCCTATTCTATGAATAAATGGACCATTCAATGGATTTCTAAATGGCCAAGTAAATATTTCATGGTTTGTCATAATGGATTCTAAGCCCATTAATAAAAAAATAAATAATAATGATAAAAAGTTTGTAACAAGTGATATATATACAATTTGTTTTTCTTTAATCAACCAGTATGAAATGGCAATTGCAAAAATTGGGAACCTTATCCAGCTAAGACCATTCCCTAAAGAGATTTCTACTAAAGAAGAAAGTGAAGCTGAAATAATTGAAGAGGTAAAAAAAAGTAAGGACCATTTAACCCAGCTTATCTTTAGCCAAGACCATGAAAAATCAATCGTTGATTTTATTAAAAAGGATATTGCAATTAATGTAATAAAAAAATCAGTCAAGGACTTGCTTGCCATCATTAAAAATGGCATCAAAATCCAAATTATAATTAAAAATTTTTCAAATAAAGATTTGTTATTTAGAGCTGCAAAAATATCTATAAGTTTAATTTTCATTTTTAAACCAGTCAAATTAATAACCAATAAAATTGAATCAAACCAAATGTAGACATAAAAACTAATATTAAAGTAATATCAGAGACCAAATTTATATCAATCACAAATCCCAAAACTGACATAGAAAAAGAACGGGCCGTTTCTGGGAATAGAGGAACATTTTCTGCTGGCCAAACTTTTGACACTGATTCCACAATTAAATTAACTTTCAATTTACTTCTCTAAAAATTTTTTATCATATATATAATTTTATAATTTGAGGAACAATAATTTTTAGGTCAAATTTATTTAAAGCTAACAATCTACCTGCTTTACCCATTTTTTCTCTAAGATCTTCATCTTGAAATAAAGTTTGAATTGCTTTTGCAAGAGCATTTGAGTTTTTTGGCGGAACTAAAAAACCTGTTTCATTTTCTATTATAGCATGTCTGCAACCGGGAACGTCTGTTGTTATTACAGGAAGTCCACAAGATGCAGCTTCCATTAATACTTTAGGAAACCCTTCTCTCCAGGAAGGCAAACAAATTATGGACATTTTTTTATACAAATCTTTCATATCATTTTCATGTTCAAGGTATATTACAACACCCTCTTTAACCCATGAATTGATTCTATCTTTTGAAATTGCTGACGGGTTAACGCTAATTGTGTCACCTGCAAGAAAAAAATTACCGTGTACTTTGTTATTTTTTAAAATTCGTGCAGCCTCAACAAATTCATTTACCCCTTTTTCATAAAGCATCCTTGCAGGTAACAAAATATTTCTTTCTTTAATTTGTTTTTTAGCTGGCGCCATGACATTTGTGTCAACACCCGAACCAGGAACAAATTTGACTGTTTTTGGATCTATCTCTATGGTTGATTTGAAACTTTCAAAGTCATCATAGTTTTGAAAAATTATTTCATATTTTAATCTAAATAATGAAATTTTTAAGATGCTTTTATATATATAAAGGAATATTTTTTTTTTTAAATTAATCTTACCTGTAAACATTGTTCCAAGTCCTGAAACTGATAAAATCAATTTTACTTTTCTTATAAAGTTGACAGCTATTGCTGCCATAAAATTGCCCTTTGATGTAACAGAATGGACTGTTGTAGGCTTAAATAAAATAAGAAAAAATATTATCTGAATTAATCCAAAAATCTCAAATAAAGGATTTGTAAAACCTTGACTAAACATACAACATTTATGAGAAATATTATTTTTCTCCAGCAAATTAATAGCTTCATTTTCTAAAACCTTATTTATATTTTTACCAGTAATAACAAGTACATCTCCACCTTTTTCAATTACAGAAAGAGCTAGAGGTAGTCTATGGCTCACAAAAAATGCTGCATCATTTAAAATGTAGGCAATTCTCATTTTAAGAAATCTATAACCCTATAAGTTAATCTATAATGTGTAATCAGCTTCATGTTTAGAAATTGTATTTTTTAAATCCATTAGAATGCCATTTGGCTTACACCAAGTTCTTATTTTTTTCCCTCCCAAATTAGAGAAAATTTTATGCGCAACTGCAATTACTACTACATCATAATTATTTTTGGTTGGGTCATCTAAGATATTAATACCGAATTCATCTTTTATATCTGTTGCATTAGCAATCGGATCATAAGCATCTACAATTGCTCTAAATGATTTTAGCTCATTAATAAGATCCACTACCTTTGAATTCCTTATATCAGGACAATCTTCTTTAAAAGTTATTCCAAGAATAAGAATTTTAGAATTTGTTGTGCCAATTTTATTTTTATTAAGTATATTTAAAATTTTCATTGCAAAATAACTACTCATTCCATCATTGATTTTTCTTGCAGACAACAAAAGATCAGGTACAATTCCGACTTGTTGAGATTTATGAATAAGATAATACGGATCAATTCCTATACAATGTCCACCAACAAGGCCAGGACGAAAATTTAAAAAATTCCATTTAGTTGAAGCGGCTTCTAAAACATCATTTGTATTAATGTCCATTTGATTAAAAATTTTAACCAACTCATTCATTAAAGCTATATTTAAATCCCGTTGTGTATTTTCTATAACTTTAGCGGCTTCAGCTACTTTTATGGAAGGTGCTGAATGAATACCTGCTTTTACAACATCACCATATAATTTTTCTATTACTTTTAGAGTGTTTGGGTTACTAGCAGAAACTACTTTTTTAATATTTTCAAAATTATGTTTATTGTCTGCTGGATTTATTCTTTCAGGACTATATCCTACTGAAAACCCATTATTGATTTTCATTCTACTGAACCTCTCAAGAATAGGAATAGCAACTTCTTCAGTAGCCCCAGGATAAACTGTACTTTCATAGACAATAATATCACCTTTTTTTATTATTTTTCCTAAAATTTCTGATGCGGATATTATACATTGAAAATCAGGGTTCTTAAATTCATCTATGGGAGTTGGAACTGTTACGATGTGAATATCTGCTTTTTTTATGTCTTTTTTTCTAGAAGTGAAATTTATTTTATTATTGATTAATCTTTCTTTTTTGATCTCACCAGTTTTATCTATATTAGAATTAAGTTCATTTATCCTATTTTTATTTAAATCAAATCCGACAACATTATACTTAGCCTCGTCAAAGGCAATTGATACTGGCAGACCAACATATCCTAACCCTATAACAGAAATATTCTGTTTTTTCATGAGCTTGCGTTATCCTTTATAAAATTATTAATGAAATCTGTTATTAAAATTTAATTGTAATAATATATAAGCAATTAAATTATTTTTATTTTATTAATTTAATCCTCGTTACACTTTCTTGCGAGCACTATATAATGCGTCGACATAAAAAAACCATATACCCTGACTCCCAAAATTATTAAAATGGCTCTTTCAATGCACCTTTTTAACCAGTTATTATATTTAGAAAATGGTGCAGAGGCATATTGAAAATCGTTTATATTAATTAAGTTATTTTTTATTAGAAAGCTGTTAAAGCTTTTTTTACTCCAAAAATTTACATGACCAAGTGGATTATTATTTCTTTTCGCTCTTCTAAATTTCGAAACAATGTTTGGCCAAATAGCATTTTCAAGAGGCACTTCAATCAAAAACCACTCACTGAGGTTCTTGATTTCTTCTAAAGCTATTTCTGGTTTGCTTATATGCTCAAAAACATGGGAGGAGATAATCACGTCGTAATTTTTATTTTTTAATTTCCAAAAGTCATCTAAAGTTTTAAACGACAAGCCCTTTTTAGAAAAAGAACGTTTTGCGTTGTCAATTCCTGTTTTACTTATGTCAACTCCAGTAATATTTTTACCAAATCCGTTACATTTTAGCCAGTAGGTTAGTACTCCATTGCCACACCCATAATCTAATACATCATTCGGGGCATCTAAACTAGACCATGCAATTCTAATAGCAGGAAACCTATCTCTAACAGCTACATCAAAAGCATATTTTTCTTGATACTTATGATCTGCCCAAAACTCTTCATAAAATTCAATTTGTTTTGAATTATTACCCATATCTGCGAACTAGTCTTAGTTTTTTTACTAATTTAGCTATCATAGAAGAAACTTGAATACCAGATAAAAGCATAATGCCAACGACTATTGTTTCTTGCCAATTTATAAATGATGCGCCTTGAAGATATTGTTTCCAATAACCCTTTTGCTTAGATAATCTAATATATACGGCTAACTTTAATTTTTTTGATTTGTATTTTTTGGGAGCTTTGAAATAATATAATTGTCCATATAATTCAAACAACTTTTGATAACAAATAACTGTTTCAATAGCTTTATTTTCCGAGGTCCATTCTCCAGTAACTGATCCCACTTGATTTTCATGATAAATACGCAGCACCTGATCTGTTACCCAAAACGGTCCCCCATCAAGAGCAAATTTAATGTAGCTAATTATTCCACAAGATTTCTTTGTTCCAATGTCAGTATACAATTTTTTTCTAATATAATTACCTCTAAAAATTGGCAGATATTCTCCAGAGTTTCTTTCATTAAGAATATCTTCTAGATTCAAAAAACCTTTATAATTTGGACTTTCAACCGTTAAGGATCCAAACTGGTTTTTGCATTGCGAAAAACAAACTTTAGAAGATTCTGGCCATTGTGAATAAACTCGACTGAAAATATTATGCCAATCGGGAACAAATTCATCATCTGAGTCTAAAATTGTTACTATTTCTCCCTTCGATTTTTTGATACCAGTATTTCTTGCAGCGCACATCCCCTTATTAAAATCATGTTGAACAAGTTGTATCTTTTCGTAATTAAAAGTTATTTTTTTTAGTAT
>CACAIE010000057.1 GCA_902532475.1 uncultured SAR116 cluster alpha proteobacterium | reverse complement strand
TTTTTAAAGTTTTCCTATTTATATTTTTTTGCAGTAGTATGCATACTAAAATAGAACTTTCCTCAAACTTCTGTTCTCTTTTACTTGCAAAAATGAAACTTTAAATGCTATCTCTATGTTGTTCTTCCTGCATCGGCTTTAATGGAAAGAAAGATTGTTTTTATGTGTAACCATTATTCCATAGATAGTTTCTGATGGGAAAGTTTATTTGCATTGAGACACCTAATGGTGCTGACGCTCTTCAGTTAAGAGAAAGAAAGACACCACTTCCAGGACCAGGAGAACTTCTTTTAAAACAAACAAAAATAGGCCTAAATTTTATTGATATCTATCAAACTACAGGCTTATACCCTCTTCCTGATAACGGGATTTTGATACCTGGCAATGAAGCTGCAGGAATGGTTCTTTCTTGTGGTGAAGGGGTAAAAGGTTTCAAAAAAGGTGACAGAGTTGGTTATCCCTTTACTATTGGTGCTTTTGCTGAGGAAAGAACTATATCTGCTGATAAAGTGGTTCATCTTCCAAATCAAATTACAGATGAAATCGCAGCTGGTTCATTGCTGAAAGGAATGACCGTAGAATATTTGATAAATAGATCCGCGAAACTACAACAAGGTCAAAAGGTTTTGTTTCATGCTGCAGCTGGTGGGGTTGGTCTAATTGCTGGTCAATGGCTAAAGGCTATTGGTGTAGAATCCATTGGAACAGCTGGGTCTCATAAAAAATTAGAACTAGCCAAATTTGCAGGTTTTTCTCATGTCATAAATTATAATGAAGGTGACTTTTTTGATAATGTTATGGATATTACTAATGGAAAAGGAGTAGATGTTGTATTCGATTCAGTCGGGAAAGATACATACATATCATCCTTAAAAGTCCTTAAAAAATTTGGTATGTTTATATCTTTTGGTCAGTCTAGTGGATTGCCATCTGAATTTAAGCTTTCTGATCTCCAGACCAATGGCTCTTTATTTGCTCAAAGACCTTCACTAGGAAACTACATAGAAACAAGGCAAGAACTTGAAGAGGTTTCTGGCAACCTTTTTCAAATGATACAAAGTGGAAAAATTAAAATTGATATTAATCAACGATTTGATTTAGCAGATACTGCTGAAGCTTTTCGGGCTTTAATGACAAGAAAAACAACTGGCGCGACTATTATTCAAACTTCTAAATAATGCTTTAACTTACTTGATTGGCTAAAAGTTTTGCTAGATTTAAACCTTGCATTGAAACTTTATTAGCGGCCACTATATCTCCAAAACTTTCAACTAATGTTGGACCAACCATATATAGTCCAAAATTTTCATCTGCCTTAACGGGAATTACTTTATTGTTTTTATCAACTTTTAAAGTTTCATTAAAAATATCTTTGGTGGCAATCTTATCATTTATAATTTGTGTAATAAGATCATCATTTCCCTTTCCTGAGCAATTAATAACCTTATCAGCAATTACTTTGCCACCATCAAACAAACATAAAAATGAGCCTTCTCGTTTTAAAGATATTTTTTTTACATGACCTTTATAAAATTGTATTTGGTTATTGTTAAAAAAGTACTCTTTTGCAGAGATCGCATGTGGTGATGCCCTGTATCTAAATCTTGACCAAGTTGAGTATAGTTTATGCTTCAACTTAATCTTCCCACTATTGGAAATTCTATCCCAATGCTGATTTAAATCTAATCTCAACTCTTCCCATGCAGATTGCCATTCAGGAGTTGAAGGTGGATTGTTAGGTAGGTAACTCTTAAAAAACTTTATCATAGTTGAAGGAAGTAATTCTTGATTATTTTCACCTGGCCAATTTGGATTTTTTTTCCTTTCCCATTTTGCTTGAATTGGAGGGAATTTTCCACTTTTAGAAATCAAAATGATTTGTCCTTCATGATGCAATGACTTTAGTGCCGATATGCAGTCTAAGGCTGTTAGCCCTGTCCCGATAATTAAAACTTTATCTTTTTTATTTATTTTTTTAATCCAAGTTCCACTCCATGGATTTTCAATCAATGCTCTTTTTTGCTTCATCACTTTTGCTTCTATTTTGCAAGGCCATGCAGGAACTGGGTTGCCTGTTGCAAGAATTATATTTTTAGAAGTCAATTTTTCCTGATTATTCAAAATCGAGACCCATAAACCATCGTTTTCTTTATAAATTTTTTGCACTAAATTTTTTTTATGGATCAGCTGTTTCTTCTGTAAAATTTTTTTTAATTTTGAATGAACAAAAATTGCAAAATCAGTCCTCCTATAAAAATTACCACTATCGTGTAAAGCCATAGGATCTTTAGTGTTTTTCTTTGCCCAATTAGTGAATTCATTTTTATTTTCAGGATGTATCCACATAATTTCTGATCGGACATTAAGGCGGTAATCTTTATGCTTGCATCCATAAGCATTTCCAGAACCAAGAATAGTGGGGCCAACAACGTTTATGTTTTTTGGATCTACGCCTGCTTCAACTAAGTGAATAATCATAGCGGCACCAGCAAACCCACTTCCGATTATTAAGAAATCAATCATAATTGAATAATATGATATAAAAGAATATTAATTTAATGATAGCTCTGTTGAAGTAAGTTCAGATTCATAATTGTATACATATATCCCTGAAAAATCACTCTGCTTAAACACAAAGGTTTTTTTAAGATCTTGAAAAAAATCTTTGGAGTTTTCTTCAAATTTATTCAGGTCATCTCCCGTTTCAAATTTTAAATTTATTGATATGCTGCCACATTTCCCTATAGAAATATTCAAGGATCTAATATTGAATGGAACTATATTTTTTCCAAGGTTCTCAGAACAAAAAGTTGCAGCAACCTTAGCTTCACTTAATCCTGGAAATTTAAAATTATAAACTTTAGCATACATAATTAATTTATCTTTGCGAACATTTCATCAATAAGTGATTGAGCCGCATCTCCGGCAAGTTTTATCTTTTTCATTGGCTTAACTTCTAGTTTCATGTCAGATTGCAACTCAACCCCTGATGACGTAAGCTCAACTAAACCTTTTTGATTTGTTTTACATAGTCCTTTTTCAATAAGAAAACTGGCTTGAGATTTTTCAACTTTTATATCAGATACTACTGATACAAATGATTTAAAATCTTGAATGGTTAAATTACTATCATATTTTTGAAAATTAACTAAAGCTTCAAGAATTTTTTGAGATGTTATCTCCTTTTGTTCCACTTGCACATCAAGCAAATGAGCCATATTTGATGTTATTTTTTTGATCAATTCAACCTGATTCTCATTAAGTGCTTTTGGTGTTTTGTGAAGCATACAAAGAGTGCCAAGAGCAAAATTATCTTTATTGATTACTGGAAATCCTGCATAGCCATACCATTCCATTGAACCATCCAATGCTTTAGGATGGTTCTTCCAAATAGGGTCTTTACTAATATCTTCCATTAAAAGTGGCTTGGTGTCTAGAAGCACATAAGAGCATATATTATTTTCATGCCTAACACCCCTTTCACCAACTTCTTTATTTCCTCCAATGTCTGCTATAGCGCATTGCATTTCTGCATCAAATAAGCTGAAGGTGGCTCGGTGAAAACCAGTTATATCTTTGGCTAAATCACAATAAACTTGAAAGTTGGTATTGTCTGGAGCATCGATCAAACCAGTTTTAATCACAGCTTGTACTCTTTGTTCCTCATTTGCGGGTCTTGGTGCTAAACTGACAGCCATAAATTCCTCATATAGGTTACATCAAAACATAAACTATCTTTTAAATTCTTGTCAATAAACCAATCAAATACTTAAAAAAATTTTTAAGGAAACATTAAAACAATTTGATGTTAAAAATTATTCTAATTATATTTTTTATTTTTCTATTCTAATTATTAACATTATACTTTTATGCACTGATACTATCAATTTAATACATTGGCAGACTGAAAACATAAATCAATCACTTCAGGAAAAATAATTTTATGATCAAGGGCGAAAGAGCTAAATTCATTAAAAGTCATTTGGAAAAAATATACCCCAGGACACCTATACCACTTAATCATGATAATAACTTTGAACTTCTTGTCGCGGTTCTACTTAGTGCTCAATGTACAGATGAACGAGTTAATAAAGTTACACCAAACCTATTTGTTAAAGCAAATGATCCTTACAAAATGGATAGTCTTTCAACTGATCAAATTTATCAAATTATTCGTCCATGTGGTTTAGCACCTCAAAAATCAAAGGCAATTTCAAATCTATCCAAAATTCTAATTACTAAACACAACGGGGAAGTTCCTTCAAACTTTTCCGATCTAGAAGAACTTCCTGGTGTAGGACATAAAACGGCTAGTGTAGTGATGTCTCAAGGATTTGGCTATCCAGCTTTCCCTGTCGATACTCACATTCATCGCTTAGCTCAAAGATGGGGATTGACTGGTGGTAAAAACGTTACTCAAACAGAAACAGATTTAAAAAAAACCTTCCCTAAAGAAAGCTGGAACAAGTTGCACCTCCAGATTATTTATTATGGAAGGGAATATTGCACAGCACGCGGTTGTGATGGACGTGTCTGCGAAATTTGTAAAACTTGCTATCCCAATCGAAAAAAATCATTTAAAGCCAATAAAGCTTAATTATACCAAGTTAATTCACATTCAATGATTGATGATCTTATCTACAATCAACTCTATTATAATTTGATTATTTGGCTATTTTTAGCTCAGATAACGCTTTAATATGATTTGGTGAAGTGCCGCAACAACCGCCAATTATTTGTGCACCTTCTTTAACCCATTGATGAGCTTTTTTCTTTAAATCTTTAGGTTTGATTACATGATCAAAAATCCAGTTAGGTGAAATCCATCCTCCAGTATCTGGATACACTATAATTGGCCCATTATAAACCTTCTTAATCTCACTAATAGTTTCACTTATAATATTTAAAGAAGTATGGTTAATGCCAACTGCGTCTATATTATAATCATGAACTATTTGAATTAATTCCTTAAATGGAAAATCAACTAAATCAGTTAAACTGAGTAATTTTCCTTCTGGTGATTTTCTAGCAGAAAAGCTTGCCCAAATAGGTTTGTTTGTGTTTTTGGCACTATCAAAAACTGTCTTAATCCTGTCTGGGTGATACATCATTTCTAACAAAATGAAATCACAACCATTTTGACTTAAAATTTCTGACATTTCATCGCATACCCCTCTAAGATATGATTTCGAAACAGAAATCGTGGGATTAGATTGAAGATCACCATGGGCTATAGGAAATCTATGTGACAGTGATCCAGCAATTAAAACATCATCTCTATCAGTCTCTATTCTGGCTTCAACAGCGGCGTTAATAGCTTTTAAGTTTATTTCCTCGAACCTGAATCCAAGTCCAGCTGCATCCAGCATTATACGATTTGAAGGATAGGTGTTCGTAGTAATTATTTCTGCACCAGCTTTGATGTAATCAATGTGTATCTTCTTTAATATTTCAAACTTAAGGGAAGCAGACCCTGACCAAGTTTTATCCATCTGAACACCGCGTTTTTCTAACTCAGTTCCTATCGCGCCATCGAGAATAACTATCTCTTTATTACTTAGTTTTTCAATAACTTTTGAGTAACGCTTACTCATTTATCATTACCTTCATTCAATTATAAATATTAATAAATATCAATTTACTAATTATTCCTGTAGTAAAATTATTAATAGTGTATGAAGCAATAAAAACTTCAAGCAAGTGAAAACTTAACTTTGAACAAGAGATCTAAACTAGTAATTCCTGAAATTCATCGTGCGCACAGGCCGCTTATTTTTCCATTAATTGGTAAAATACTCCAATATTTATCTGGCTGGGAAGTAGAGGGTACAATCCCTAATATTAACAAGTTTGTTGTTGTTTGTGCACCACACACTTCTAACTGGGACTTTATATTTGGAATGATATTACTGTTATCTGTTGATATCAAAGTAAACTTTCTTGCTAAAAAGTCGATATTTGTTCCTGGCTTTAATATTATTTTGAATAAGCTAGGTGGCATCCCAGTTGATCGAAATAATCCAGAATTATTAGTAGAACAGATGGCTAGGTTTACAAAAAATAATAAAGGAGTGATACTTGCTGTAACACCAGAAGGCACTAGAAAAAAAGTAACCAAGTGGAAGACAGGCTTTTTAAGAATAGCTCATAGTGCTCAATGCAAAGTTCTACCATTAGGTATTGACTACCCCTCCAAAACCTTCAATTTTGGAGAATTGTTTGATCCTACAGGAAACAATGAAAAAGACGTTATTGCGCTTCAAATGTCACTAAAGGATTATAAGGGGCGCCACCCTGAAAGACATTGATCAATTAATATTTTACCATCTTATGCTCATACAACTTAAACCCGCATCCACTTTTGAAATTTCGTTAACATCTAATAATTTAATTTTATAATTTTTTGATAATAATTCCTGTGTTTTATGAAATCCCTTAGGAATTATCAAATTTTCATTTACTCTAAGGGAATTTGCCGCTATTTCTTCACCTCTGGGGACTTCAACAGTACGATAATTTTTACTAAAAAACTTTGTCTCTGACATCCTTCTGGTTAAAAAGATCGTTTCATCATCCAATAAACTACACTCTGATTTAAAATGAAGAATGCCTTTTGGGGTTTTAGAAATTTCTACAGTTGCACCAAGATAAATCAATTTTTTAGCTAAATCTTCAGCACCATCTTTATTTGTCCTATCAGAAAGCCCTATAATGAAATGATTGTTTATTCTTAGAACGTCACCCCCTTCAACTGTTCCTTTATCTAGAGCAAACACTATTTCAAAATGTTCTTTTGCTTCACTCTCAAACACTTCCCTCTCACCAAAACGTGAGTTTGCCCCCGGTCTCAGAATAATACAAAAATCCCGATAAGCAAGAGCTGGATCTTCAACAAAAATGCTATCTGGAAAATCTTCAAGTGGAACTAGGGATATTACATTAACACCAGAATCTTTTAGTGTTCTTATATAGCTATCATGTTCTTTGATTACTATTTCATATTTAGGGACTAAGCCCATAGAACTTATTGCATGTGAAATACTTTTGCCTGGTTTCCTGACCAAAGTATTTTTAAAATTATAACTCATATTATATCAGTTCTTTACCTTCGGGTCGTGTAAAAATTTCATTCTTATATAGTGAACCTATACTTTCTTTGATACCGTTGATATTCAGTTTTTACATAGATTTGATAAGGGTTCTCTTAAATAAGAACCTAACCTACCTCCAGTTACCAGTAAGAACAATTTTCGTTATTATAATTCACCTTTTAGTTTCAACGAGATAATAGCTTATCGTTTTTACAAATGAAAAGAATTTTATTATTACTAAAGTTTCTTTCAATTAAATAGCTGCAAAAAGCTGCTCATCAAATTGTCAAAAACATTATTTAAATTGATGATACTTATTTTTATAAAAAAATTGAATTCACATTTAATCAAGTTATTATGCTATAGGCTTAAAATAAATCTAATTCTGAGTTTAAAATGATCAAAAAATTTGACCTCTCAACAGCATTGTTACTTGTCGATGTTCAAAAAGGAATTAACGACACTAATTATTATGGCGGTCCAAATGGAAGACGTAATAATCT
>CACAIE010000056.1 GCA_902532475.1 uncultured SAR116 cluster alpha proteobacterium | reverse complement strand
CCATGCATTGGGTCACAGCACCAAATTACATTTTTACCCTCAGACTTAATTTTTTGGATTAATTTAGGAAGGTGTAAATCAACTTTCTCTGAGCCCATTCTACAAATCAAAATAATTTTTCCTGAATTATTATCAGCATTAACTTTATCAATTAATTTTATAAGATCCTCTGCTTCTAGAGAAGGGCCACATTTTATACCTACTGGATTTTGAATGCCTGATAAAAATTCTAGGTGACCATGATCATGTTGCCGAGTTCTATCACCAACCCATAATAAATGGGCTGAAGTCGAGTACCATCCCTTTTCTGATGTTATAGTGTCTTCCCTTGTTAGGGCTTCTTCATAGTTAAGCAATAATGCTTCATGACTTGTATAGAATTCAGTTTCCCTCAATTGAGATACTTTATCTGAAGTAAGCCCACAAGCTTTCATAAAGTTTAAACTCTCGGATATTCTATCAGCAAGCTCCTTATATCTATTAGTTTCAGGAGAATCAGATAAAAAATCTAAGGTCCACTCATGAACCTTTTGTAAATCAGCCAATCCACCTTGAGCGAATGCTCTAATTAGATTTAGAGTTGACGCTGATTGTTCATATCCATCCAAAAGTCTATTGGGATCAGGCTTCCTTGAAATTTCATTAAATTCCATGTCATTAATAATATCTCCACGGTAACTGGGCAATTCAACACCATTTAAAACCTCAAAATCAGACGATCTTGGTTTTGCAAACTGACCAGCAATTCTGCCAATTTTAATAACTGGCATTGAAGAGCCAAAAGTTAAAATGACTGCCATTTGGAGTAAAACTTTAAAAGTATCTCTGATACCATTTGCTGAAAATTGGCTAAAGCTTTCAGCGCAATCACCACCCTGCAAAATAAATGCTTCTCCTTTTTCAGCTAATTTTAAAGATTTTTTTAAAGCTTGAACCTCTCCAGCAAAAACAAGAGGTGGTTTTAAAGATAGTTTTGATTCTACGGAAGTTAATTGTTCCTGATCAATATATTGTGGCATTTGAACTACAGGAAATTTTCGCCATGTTTTTGGATTCCAAGTCATATTTTTTTCATTATAAGTTAAGTTGTATAGGGTATTATCATAATTTAGGGTAATTACAAAGAGTGACTTAATTTTTAGTTTTTAGCTGTCCTCATTGTGACAAATTCTTCTGCCGCTGAAGGATGTATACCAACCGTCAAATCAAAGTCTTCCTTTTTCAACTTAGCTTTAACAGCTATTGCAATAGACTGCATGATTTCAGGTGCGTCAGATCCCAGCATATGAGCTCCAAGTACAACTCTGGTGTTCTTATCAATTACTAATTTCATAAAGGATCTCTCTTCACTGCCAGACAAGGTATGCTTTAAAGGTTTGAAGTTGCTTGAGTAAATATCCAGTTCATATCCCAAATTTAGAGCTTCTTCCTGTGTCAGACCAACCGCCGAAACAGGAGGCTGACTAAAAACTGCGTAAGGGACATTATCATATTCAAAATACCTTAATTTATTTCCATACTCCCTGTCTGCAAATGCATGCCCTTCACCCAATGCAACGGGAGTTAAATTAATTTTATTAGTGACATCTCCTATAGCATAAACTGAATTTATATTTGTTCTTGAGTTCTTATCAACTATTACAGAATTTTCTGAAGACATATCAATGCCTACATTTTCCAAGTTTAGTTTTTTTACATTAGGAATTCTTCCTGTAGCAGCTAAAATTTGATCAGCAATGATTTTATTATTTTCGTTCAAGGTAATGATTAATTGGTTCTTTTTCTTAACGCTTAATATTTTAGAATTTGGATATAAATTAATACTTTTCTTTTGCAATTCAATCTCAAGATTTTTTCTAATTTCATTGTCAAAACCTCTTAACGGAAGATCCGAACGATAAACCAAATGAACTTTAGAACCAAACCCACTAAAAATACATGCAAATTCAATAGCAATATATCCACTACCCATTATAACTATCGTCTTAGGAAGCTTTGAGAGTTTCAATGCTTCATTTGAAGTTATTGCATTTTCTCTCAACCCATTAATTTCAGGAACATACGACACTCCGCCAGTTGCAATTAAAATTTTTTTTGATTTTATTATCTTATTATTAACCTCAACTTCATGACTGCCAACTAGTCTTGCAGCACCATTTATAAGTTTGCAACCTGAATTAGAAAGCATGCTCTTATACGCTTCGGAAAGCCTATCTAACTCTTTTTTTAATGATAAGTTTAAATTATCCCAGTTATGGGAAAAGTCCATAACTTCCCATCCAAAACCTCTAGAATCAGAAATTTGCTTTTTAAACTCTGAAGCGTAAACAAGAAGCTTTTTCGGCACACACCCCCTCAACACACAAGTGCCTCCAGGTCTTTCCTCTTCAATTATAGCTACCTTTGCACCATGTCCAGCTGCTACCCTGGCAGCCCTTACTCCCCCAGACCCAGCGCCGATTACAATTAAATCATATTGAAATTTGGAGTTTTGCAAATTTTTAACTTTCTTAATAATCTAATGATTTAATTTATTTATTTTTAAAGAAATAAACAATATATAAAGATATTATTATTAATATTTTAAGTTTATTTATATATTCATAATGAAAGTTTGAAAATGCCAACTGAAATTATTAATTTAAAAAATTTAGGCAAAGAAAGTTTGATACCTGAAAAACCTGATATCAAAGTTTTAGAGAAAGTTAATAATCCTAAAATTGGTATTATTTATTCAATTAGGTTTACATGTCCAGAATTTACATCTCTTTGCCCTGTAACAGGTCAACCAGATTTCGGGCATTTAATTATTGATTACGTTCCTAAAAAGTTTTTACTAGAATCAAAATCTCTTAAACTATACTTAATTGGATATAGAAATCATGGAGCTTTCCATGAGGATTGCTCTATAAGAGTCGCTAAGGATATTGTTGATTTATTAGATCCAATTTGGCTAAGAATTGGTGCTTATTGGTTCCCTAGAGGAGGAATTCCAATAGATGTGTTTTGGCAAACTGGCAAACCTCCAGAAAATCTTTATCTACCCAATCAAAACTTTCCTAACTATAATGGTCGAGGTTAGTAAATTCTTTTTGCCGCTAATCTTTGAACTACAGACTTTTTGGAGTTTTCAAACCTTTCACCAAAAAAATAATCTATAGTTATAAAGTTTTTAGGTTTAATTTCTAATAATTCATCCTGACACAATAAATAGTCAGGGTTAGTAGGTTTTCCATACTTTTCGTTTCCAACAGCAAATGTTTCATAAATTAGATATCCACCAATATCTACTAAATTAAATAAATCGCCTATTTTTTCTCTAAACAAATAATTTGAAATTAACACTACTTTAAACTTTTTCTTTGAAACTCCATTTAAAGCTATTTTCTAAATCTTCATTAATTGTTTTAATATTCTTTATACTTTCTAATTCTTTTAAAAACTTTTTATTTTTATCAACAGCAAAAATCTTATATCTATTAACAAACTCTACTGAGTGCCTTCCCTGCCCACAAGCAATATCAATTAAATTTCCACCAGGTTCGATTGAATAAATTATTTTTTTTATCCAACTAGAGGGTTCGCTCACTATAATTTTCATTTGGAGCTCAAAGCTCTTATTTGCACTTCAAATGAATTTAAAAACTTAGATCTATCTGACTTCGAAAATGATTTATTTTTAGAAATCATAAATGGATTGGCTGCACGAATTTCTGTCATTAGATTTCTTTTTGAAAGTTCATTACCAATATTATCTTCATTTAATACATGTCCATCATGTTTAACTATCAAAGCACCCTTTTTAATACACTCTGAAGCTAGCGGGACATCAGCTGATACGACAATATCGTTTTTTTCTACATTGCTGATTATGTAGTCATCAGCTTTATCGAGTCCACTTTCAACAAATATACTTTTGATTAACGGATTAGGATTAGGTCTTATCCCCCCATTAGATACCACGTAAACATCCAAGTTATTCCTAATCGAAACTTCGAAAACTTCCTTTTTGACTGGGCATGCATCTGCATCTATAAAAATTCTGGCCATATTAATTGAAAATATACTAAATTTTTATATACAAATATAAATAAATAATAAAAGTTAGTCTCCATGAATGCAAAAGACTTTTTCATTGCTTTGTTTGTACCTGTGTCATGGGGATTAGGGTTTGTAGCAGCTAAATCTGGTTTAGGTCATTTCCCACCACTTTTATTAATGAGCTTAAGATTTTTCTTGTCATCTATTGTGATAGTATGGTTTTTCCCTATTCCAAGATTATATTTAACAAAAATTTTCTTTATTGCTTTAGTTTCTGCAACACTTCAATATGGCCTGACATTCTCCGGTTTAAAAATTTTAGACACTTCAACGGCCTCTCTACTTATTCAAACTGAAGTTATTTTTGGCATAATTACAGCAGCTGTATTTTTAAGAGAACTGCCAACAAAAAAGCAAATAATTGGAATTGTAGTTGCATTTGTTGGAACAATTTTGTTACTCGGCACTCCTTCTTTAGAAGGTAAATCCTTAGGGGCATTTTTAGTATTGAGTGGAGCTTTTTGTTGGGCTATTGGTCAAGTTATGGTAAGGAGCCTTCAAGGGAACGTTAATGGTTTTACGCTTATCTGCTGGATAGGAATTTTTTCGTGCCCTCAAATGCTCTTAATGTCAATATTGATCGATGGAAATCCAATTCCTTTATTAATCAGTGCTAATTATATTAATTGGCTAACAGTTATATATCTTGGGATAGTAATGACTGTTTTAGGTTATGGTGCTTGGTTTTATATTTTATCAAAACACTCAATGCCTATTGCAATGCCCTTTTTATTACTTATACCAGTCAGCGCTATTCTTGGAGCATTTGTATTTTTTAATGAACTGCCATCTTTAGAGGTTGTCCTTGGAGGTGCAGTAATCATTTCAGGGTTGGGAATAATATTAATCGAACCAAAAGCAATTTTTTCAAAATTAAAATAATGAATAATGATGAATTTAAATTTAGAAAACCACTTTGAATTTCCAATAGAAGTAATATTTTCAAAAAAAAGAAAAACTATTTCGATACAAGTTCATGATAAAATTATTTTAGTAAGATCTACCTTCTGGACCTCTAAAAGAGATTTGAAAGCTTTTATTCTAAAAAATAAAAAATGGATCAATAAAAAAATATTAGAACAAAAATCAAAAATAAAAAAACAATATCATTTTAAACATAATGAAACCTTTTCCCTCATGGGGAGAGGTTTCAATCTTCAACTGGATAAAAGTTTAAATAATAGTCCTTACATTTTAGGCAATTCAATTATCACTAGTAATAATGAAGCCACTACTAAAAAGTTTGGAACAGTAAAAGAACAACTGGAATACTTATTTAAGGATCTTGCATTTAATCATCTTTGTAAAAGGACCCAATACTATTCTAAATTAATTTTTGTAAACCCAAAACGGATTTCTATCAAAAACTACAAGTCTAGATGGGGAAGTTGTTCCTCTAAAGGTGAAATTTATTATAACTGGAAAATTATAATGGCGCCTGATAGAATTATCGATTATTTGATAGTTCATGAATTATGTCACATGATACACTTCAACCATTCAAAACAATTTTGGTCAAAAGTTCAGGAATATATTTCTGATTATAAAGAAAGAAGATTATGGTTGAAAAATAATAGCTACAGATTGAGTTTATAAAATTAACGCCCGTAAGAAACGGGCGTTAATAGTAAGTAAATTTATTTTAAATGCTATTTTGTTTTAGCTTTAGTCTTAGCTTCAGCTTTGACTTCAACTTCAATTTCGGAAGAAGTTGCCGCTGACCAAATCATTAGCCCAAAAGCAATCTTATTAACAAAGTCAGCTATGTTATAGATACCATTTAAAGTTGATGAGTCCACTTGCTCTCCTGCATAGCCAAGAACATACCCAAGAGGATAAATAGCCCAACCAACGAGAACAATAAGTCTCATAGTTTTAAATGCAGACTGAACACCTTCTGGCGCAGTAGATAGATTCTCTTGAGCATCTCCAGCAAATATTGCCCATAAGATGTAACCCCATCCCAGCATACCAACTATAAAAGCTAGCCATACATTTACATATTCTACTTCACCACAATAGCCAGCAATTAACATTACAAGTGATGCAATGAGTAAGTTCCAGAAAACTCTACCTGCAACTGCTCCAACAACTGCAAGAATTAAATAAAATTCTACAATCTGCAATGGAACGGTAAGTATCCAGTCAATATACCTGTATACCGTAGGCGTAAGACCTCCTTCACCGGGTACATAAGTTTCAACCCATACTGCTCTCATATAAAAATAGTGAACTGCTGCAATCATTGTAACTAGCCCAGCAACCACTAAAGAAGTTCTCCATTTAGCATCAACTTTCATTGATTCTATAAAAAAGAAAACGGTAGCTGCGACCATACCAATTGAAATAATCCAAAAACTCATTCCAACAAAATCATTTGCCTGAAGATTGCCAGATGCAAAAGCAACAAATGGTATAAGTGAAATTAAACTAGCAGGAATTAAATACCTGCCTATATTATTAAAAAAATTACTCATTAAATAAAAACTCCTAATATTTCTAATTACTACATATATAAGGAACAATCAAAATTCAATAGCCATTTAATTAAATATTAATCATTTATTTTTTTAATGATTTTTATGAATTATTTAGCTAATTTTAATATGTAAGATATTTTTATGAGAAAAAATTTTATCGTTTGGATTGTTTATTTATTTTCTGTTACGCAATTTTGAATTTCTGAGGTCAAATCATGTTAACCGACTACGTGTTAATAAGTGCTTTGATATTTTTTATTTCATGTGGCACCTTATGGATGATCATATCAAAAATACAGAATTCGAGTTTTTCAACTAGGATTAAAAGGGTTGCAATTTACCTAGGGATAGCCATAATATTTTTGATTGTTGTATTAATTTTTGATCATCATTCAGCAAATCATATAGCTTTAAATTCATAGAAAATAATGAAAAAAATATCTGCTTTATACCTTACTTTATTAGGCGCATCTTGTATGAGTTTTGTAGGCTTGCTCATAAGGTTAATTGATAGTGCAGATGGATTTCAAATTCTATTTTATCGTTCATTGGGGATGTCTGCAATCATACTTCTAGTAGCTTGCCTCAAAAGAAAAAGTAACCCAATCTTAGTTTTGCTTTTACTAGATAAAAATGATTTTCTAATGGGAAGTTTCCTTTGTTTTGCTTTTTTGACATATGTTTTTTCTATGTTGAACACATCGATTGCTTCAACTTTATTTCTTCTTTCAATGTCTCCTATATTTGCTGGATTAATCAGTTGGTTCTGGATTGGAGAAAAACCTAAAAAGATTGTTTGGGTCTCTATGTTAATAGCTCTTTTTGGAGTTTTATTAATGATGGGGGATGGACTCAATAATAATAGTAAAACCTTTGGAAATTTTTTAGCCCTATCGTCAGCAATTTTTTTTGCTCTTATGTTAGTTCAAGCAAGAAAAAGTAAAAAAACAGATGTACTGGGAGGCACTTTTTTGGGTGCTGTTTTTTCATTTGTACTCGGGATAATTATAACTTTAATACTTAAAAATGATCTCATTATCAGTAAATATGACATGTTTTTATCTATTTTCATGGGGTTATTCACTATAGGAATTGGAATAGCTTTGGTAACTTGGGCAACTCCCTATTTACCTGCTGCTGAAATAAGCATACTAGTCTTAATTGAAAGTATTCTTGG
>CACAIE010000055.1 GCA_902532475.1 uncultured SAR116 cluster alpha proteobacterium | reverse complement strand
ACCAGAGATAAAATTGAGGATTGCCGGATAGCTGCTGAAAATTCAAATGGTGTGGTTTTGTATAAAGGAAATGATACGGTGATATCAGACAATAATAAAAATACGTTTATTAATTATTTTACTTCTTCATATTTAGCTACCGCAGGATCAGGAGATATTTTGTCAGGCTTGATAGGTAGTTTTTTATCGCAAGGCTACTCTCCTATAGAGTCAGCAAATTATGCTTGTTTTTTGCACTCCCAGAGTGCCATAAAACTAAACCGCCCTTTTTCAGCATTTGAGTTGGTAGATCAAATATCTATCTTAATTAAGCAACACACAAAATAAAAACTTTATGCGGGCAATATATTTTAGCAAGGTTCAATTAGTTATAACTAATTAATGTTGACTAATGCAAAAATACTGTCAAAGTTAAAAAAAAATATATATAATTCTGATTTAAAATGGAGATCTTGAAATGCTTAGAAAACTATTAAACTTGGTTTCATTAGGAACTTTAATTGGCTTTATATTTTCATTAAATATTGCCATGGCAGCTGATGTGACTTGGAGAATGGCTCATAAGATGCCGCCAGATAGTCCAGAAGGCAAAGTTTACCAAAAATTTGCTGATCTTGTGGATGATTATTCAAATGGTAAAATGAAAATAAAAATGTTTCCTAATGAGCAACTAGGTAAAACAAATGCTGTTCTTGAACAGTTAAAAATGGGAACTGTGCATTTATACGCAGAAGGTTCAACTTACATGAAGAAGTGGGTAAAGGAAATTACTTGGACCAGTGCGGCGTTTATGTTTAGTGACCGTGATCACTGGGTAAGGTTTATGAATTCAGACCTTGTCAAGGGATGGTATCAAAAAGCTTCTGATGAGGCTGGGATCGGTGTTTTAGGAGATGTTACAGCGATTTTGAGAGGACCTTACAGAGTAATGGTGACCACAAGAGATGTAAAATCGTTTGGTGATGTAAAAGGTTTAAAATTAAGAATGCACCCTAATCAACTTGCAATCGATACTTGGACTACGATTGGTGCTGATGTTAGAACATTGGCGTGGACTGATGTTTACCAGTCAATAGATAAGGGTATTGTTGATGCTGTTAACAGTCCTATTGCGCTTGTAGAGTCAATGAGATTTTATGAAGTTGCACCTCATATTATCAAACATGATGAATACTATCAGTCAATTGGCTTTATGGTTCACCAACCTTCATATGATAAATTGTCAAGTGACCTTCAGTCTGCTGTTGATAAAGCTTATGTAGAGGCAGGAAAATATAGTTTCACAGTCATGGGCGATTCTGCGGTTGAATCTCTTGGAAGGATGAAATCCAAGGGCGTCACTTTTGTGACTGTAGACCGCAAACCATTTGTAGATATTATGGCAGATTTTTACGCCAAAAAACAACAAGCTGGTGAGTTGCCTGAGGGTTTTATGGCAGCTGTTGAGGCTACAAGATAACTGATTCAGTTCATGAATCTAGAAAATAAAAATGGACCACTTTATAAAGTGGTCCATTATCTAGATAATTTTCTAGAAAGGTTTTCTTTTATCTTTTTGGTTATAGCGAATATGTGCCTAGCGTTAATGTTGGTTGGTACATTTGCTACAATTTTTTTAAGGCTATTTACAATTTCTTTTTACTGGATTTGGCCCTGGACAATGCAATGTTTTGTATGGATGTCTTTTTTTGGTTTCTTTGTGGTTTACAGACAAAAAAAAGATATAGTTGTTGATTTTTTAATAATTAATCTTGGACCAAAGGCAGTATTAGCAACTCGTTACATAGTTCCGATTTTAATTATGATTATCATGGGCTTTATCTTGAAAGAAATGCCAGTTATAATTTCTAGCCAAGTAGGAGTAATAGATGGAGTGCTTACTCCTTGGGGAGGTGAGCTAGAAAGATATACACTGTCAATACCTTTAGGTGTGTCTTGTTTACTAATTTTTCTAAATTCTTTTCTAGAGCTAATAAAAACCTATTTGGGCTTTCCTGAGGACTTGCCTTCTTATAGCTCGGATATAGAAGCTTAATTATGTTTATACTTCTGTTTATAGGTTTTATTCTTCTAATTTTAATTAGAGTGCCAGTTTCTATAGCCATTGGCGCGGCAGTCTTAATGACGTTTTTGACTAGTGATTTTTCAGACGCCTTATATATTATACCTCAGCAAATTTTAGAAGGAGTAAATAAACCTTCTTTGGCTGCGGTCCCTTTTTTTATAATGGCTGGCAATCTTATGAATGTTGTAGGAATGACAGACAGGATTTTCAATTTTGCAAATTCACTGGTTGGTCATTTTAAGGCAGGTTTGGCTCAAGTAAATGTTTTGTCTTCAATGATTTTTGCAGGTGTGTCTGGAGCAGCTGTAGCAGACTGTGCCGGTTTGGGTGCTATTGAAATTAAAGCTATGAAAGAAAGAGGTTACAAGCCTGAATTTGCGGCAGCTGTGACTGTATGCTCAGCCGTTGTTGGACCAATTATTCCTCCTTCAATCGGGCTTGTAATTTTTGCATTTTTAGCACAACAGTCTGTTGAAAGAATGTTTTTAGCTGGGATGATACCTGGAATAATTATTGGATTATCTTTGATGTTTTTTAATAGAATTCTTGCCATAAAGAATAATTTTCCCACTCAACAAAAAGCTTCACCTAAAGAGGTAATTTCTTCTGCAAGAGATGGTATTTTAGCTTTAGTAGCACCTGGGATTATACTAGGTTCAATTTTAGGGGGATTTGTAACAGCAACAGAGGCAGGGGTTCTAGCGTGTGTTTATTCTATAATTTTAGGTTTGTTATATAGAACGTTGAATTTTTCAAATTTTTGGAAAGCGCTCACAGATACAATGTTAATGACTTCTGTTATTATGATAATAATCGGATTTTCCATAGCTATGGGTTGGCTTTTAGCAATTGAACAGGTCCCGCAAATGATTGGCTATTCAATATTTTCTCTGACTGAATCAAAAAATGTTTTTTTAGCTCTTCTTCTAGTATTTATTATTTTAGTTGGTTGCGTTGTTGAAGGCGTTCCAGCCAAATTACTATTAGTCCCAATGTTATTACCGGTAATAGATAGCTTTGGAATTGACAGGGTCCATTTTGGAATAATTATTCAGCTTGGATTATTAATAGGTATAGCAACCCCTCCAATGGGTATAGGTTTATATATAATGGTTGAAGTTGGAAAAGTACCATTCGAAAAAGTCTCTCTTGCGGTTTTGCCTTTTATGATACCATTAATGTTGGTTTTAATTCTTTTAACTTATATACCTGAGGTCACTCTGTGGCTCCCTAATTACATTCTTGGACCAGACACTCCCATCAATTAACTAAGTTTTTGCTCAACTTTTTTTGAAGCACCGGATAAATCACCAAGAAATTTTCCATTAAATATCTTTTTATGACTTGCTGGCTCGGACTTTTGTTTTTCTAGAGCCCAGGCAACATCACTTTCTGCCTCGTTGGGGGGTAAAATTAAGACGCCTGAAAAATCAGCAATTACAACATCTCCTGGATGAACGACTGCACCTCCAACTGATATAGGTACATTAAAGCTGCCGCCAGTATCATACAATCTTGTCGTAATTGGTGATGTTCCTTTGCACCAAACTTGTAAATTGTATTCTTCTATTTCAGGGACGTCAGTGCATGGCCCATCAAGTATAACTCCTGAACATCCACTTGATACGATTGCAGCCGCGACACCACCACCTAAGCAAGCGTGTTTATCGTCTCCCAGTCTATCTATACATAAAATATCACCTGGCCTAAGAAATTTAATAATATGATGAAGTAATGTTGAGTCTTGGCCCGGAATAGCTAATGTTACTGCGGTACCAGCAACTGTAATCTTTCTATTCAATATATTTTGTACCTTTCTATCAACAAATCCCAGATGTCTTTTATGGCCAATAGTTGCTGTTTCAGCTTTAGTGCATCTTTTTAAGAAGATGCTTTCTATTTGTTTCGGCATTGAATTTAATACATAAGTCAAAATAAGCGATCCTTTCTTTGTCTTTATTGTTATACATAAATATAACTTATAAATGAATATAACTTGAAATTATTAAAAACAATTTTTACTCTAACCTTATTATGAATCAAAATACAGAACAATGGAAGATCACTAAAAATGCAGTTTCATCTAAAAAAGGTATTGTAGCTTCACAGCATTGGATAGCGTCTTCTTTAGGAGCTGATGCAATGGCCAGAGGAGGAAACGCTGTAGACGCTGCTATTGCATGTGCATTTGCTTTAAATGTTGTTGAGCCATGGATGTGTGGTTTAGGAGGTAGCGGATATATATTAATTTGGCTCGCAAAAAGTAAAGAAATAAAAGTTATAGATTTTCAGGGTATATTACCTAAAAATATAACTCTTGAAGATTATCCATTAGATCCTGAAGTGCCTGAAACTATAATGGGTTTTCCTGGGGTTAAAAATCATGAAAATGTTTTAGGATATAAGTCTATTACTGTACCAGGTGCAGTTTCTGGATTGTGTGAAGCATTAAATAAGTTTGGAAAATTGGGCATTGATAGTGTCTTGAGCAAGACAATTGAACTTGCTGACAGAGGCTTGCCAGTTGATTGGTATACAACATTGCAAATTGCTATTGAAGCAGAGGATCTTAGTAAATTTCCTGAAACTTCAAGAGTTTATTTGAAAAATAATTTTCCTCCTAAACCTGAGCAATATTTAAAATTAGGCAATTTAGTTAATACATTAAAAAGAATTTCAGAAAATGGACCAAATGAATTTTATCAAGGAAAGCTAGCCCAAGAAATAGCATCTGACCTTCAGGAAGGAGGGAGTAGAATTACTTTAGAGGATCTTGCTTCTTATAGCTTTAAATATAATGATCCGCTAGTTGCAATTTACCAAGATAAAACTCTTTATACAGCAGGAGAAAACAGTGGAGGCATGAGGCTTAATGAATCATTTAGATATGTTGAAGAAAATCTAGACAGATCAATCCCTTTTGGAGCCCATGCATATGTCACATATGCTAAAGCTCTTAATAATGCATTTGTAAGCCATAGAAAAAGACTTCAAAAATCAATAAATCATGGCTGCACATCTCATATGAGTGCTGTTGACAGTGAAGGCAACATGGTTGCTTTAACTTATACTTTACTAAATAGATTTGGATCAAAAGTAGTTCTGCCAAAAACAGGTATTCTTATGAATAATTCAGTTTCTTATTTTGATCCTCGCCCAGGGTTCCCTACCACAATTGAAGGTAGAAAAAGAATTAATTCTTCTAATATGTGCCCAACCATTTGTGTAGATAATGAACAAGCAAATTTTTCTGTTGGCGCTTCAGGCGCAAATCATATTGTCCCATGCACTATGCAAATTTCAGCTTTTTTACTAGACTATGAATTCTCTCTTGAGAAAGCTTTTGCTCTTCCACGATTGGATGTAAATGAAAGTGATAAAATTACGGTTAATCCAGAAATAGATATTTCAATTATAGATGAACTGAAAAAGTATTTTCAAATTGATTTTGCTCAAAACTTAGTTTTCCCTAAACTGTATTCATGTCCCTCAGGCGTTTTTAGAAATTCAAAAGGATTGAATTTTGGAGCTAGTGATACATTGTCACCTGTTTCATCTGCGGTTGAGGAGAATATTTATAAAATTAATAATCATGTAGGTTCAAATTTTAATTTAGTAAGGGCTTAAAAATTAATAATCTTTTCCGGGAGGTATAAGATTTTCTACTTTTTGGCCATTGAAAAACCTTTTTATATTCTTCGCAATTTCTTTTCCCCCAGCTATTGGATCCATTAAGCTTGCAATATGAGGCGTTATTAATATATTAGGATTTTTCCAAAAAGGATGTTCATTTGGAAGTGGTTCTATATGAAAAACATCTAAGGTGGCTTCTTTAATTAATCCTATTTTCATGGCTTCTAACAAATCATTGTCTACTAAATGTTCTCCCCTTGCAGTATTTATTAAGCAGCTTCCTTTCTTCATCTGTGAAAATAAATCCATATTCAGTATCCCTCTTGTTTCATTTGTTAGGGGAAGCATGCATACTAAAATTTCAATATTTTGAATAAAATTCTTAAGCTCGTTTTTACCAACAAAAGTTTTAATACTATTTAACTCTTTTTTGCTTTTAGACCAGCCAGAAACATTAAACCCTAAGTTCTTAATTGCTTTTGCACAGTTCAAGCCTAAATTTCCTAAACCCATAACCCCAATTTTTCTTTCATGAGCTGGGGGCTCAATAATTTGGTTCCATTCATTATTATTTCTCGATTCTATAACATTAGAAAGGTTCCTGTGATGGCGTAATACATGAAGTACAACGTACTCTCTCATTCTAACACCTAAATCATGACCAGTAGTTTTTATGATAGGAATATTTTTAGGCAAAAAAGGATCGCACAAAATATGATCAATTCCAGAACCCATTGAGATTATACATTTTAAGTTTTTGAAGGATCTCAGCCAACCATCTTTAGGTTTCCAAACGATCGCAAGTTTAATACTGTCATTCTTAAAACTTTCACTGTGAAGAAAAAAATTATAATTCGGAAGCAAAGATGTCATATGGTCCTTCCACCATTGTGCTCTTGCCTCTCCAACCTTAATTACACAATCCATTTTATGCTCCTAAAAAAAATTACTTTAAGATAATATTTATATAAACTATGTATTAAAAATTAAAATTTATAAATAAAAATTAATGCAAATATTATTTTCAATAATTAACTAAAATTGAACCAAAATCTTTACAAAAGTATAGACAATATTATTTAATTTTTGTATTAAGGCACTTAGTACTTGACAAGTGTTAATTTAAGTTAGAAAAGATCTCAAGAAATGGCAAGAACCAGTCCAGCTAAATTTGTTAGACAAGTAAGGGGTGAGATATCCAGAATTACTTGGGCTACAAGGAGAGATACACTAACGAGCACGATTACTGTTTTAATAATGGTAGTTATTGCATCGTTATTCTTTTTTGCAGCTGATTCAATCATTTCAATATTAATACAGTGGCTGTTTGGAATTTTTAGTTTTTAATATTTAGGTGTTTAATATGGCATTGCGCTGGTATGTCGTGCATGTTTACTCTGGTTCAGAAAAGAAGGTTGCTGAGGCAATCAGAGATCAGATTGTTAGAAAAGGTATGCAAGATTTGATTTCTGAAGTGTTGGTACCAACCGAAGAAGTGGTTGAAGTGAGAAGAGGTGTAAGGGTTAATTCTGAAAGGAAGTTTTTCCCCGGTTATATATTGGTAAATATGGATCTTAGCGATGAAACTTGGCATTTAATAAAAAGTCAATCTAGGGTTACTGGAATTTTAGGAAGCAAGGGAAAGCCAGTCCCAATAACTGAGAAAGAAGCGCAGCAACTAATTAACCAAATTAGTGAAGGCATTGAAAGGCCTAGGGCTTCGATTATTTATGAAGTCGGCGAACAAGTTAGGGTTTGTGATGGTCCATTTGCCTCTTTTAACGGTTTAGTTGAAGATGTTGATGAAGATAAGGCAAGACTGAAAGTTGCAGTTTCTATCTTTGGTAGATCAACTCCTGTAGATCTTGATTACAGCCAAGTTGAGAAAGTTTAGTTAGAAGAGTTTAAAGGTAGAGGTATAAGGAAAATGGCAAAGAATATAGAGGGTTATATAAAACTTCAAATACCTGCTGGTCAAGCTAATCCATCTCCTCCAGTGGGACCTGCTTTAGGACAAAGGGGTCTAAATATAATGGAATTTTGTAAGGCTTTTAACTCTGCAACGGATTCAATGGAAAAAGGGATGCCTATACCGGTTGAAATTACAGCATACAGCGATAAGTCATTTACGTTTATTACTAAAACTCCTCCTGCTAGTTATTTTTTGAAGAAAGCGGCAAAATTGCAAAAAGGTGGGCAGACACCAGGTAGAGATTCTGCGGCGGGTCAGGTTACTATTGCTCAATGTAAAGAAATTGCTGAAGCTAAACAAAAAGACCTTAATTCTGTTAGTTTAGAAGGGGCTGTGGAAATGATTAAAGGGTCGGCCAGGTCAATGGGAATAGAGGTAGTGGAGTAAAAGATGAAAATAGGTAAAAGACTTAAAAAAAGTTATGAAAGCTTT
>CACAIE010000054.1 GCA_902532475.1 uncultured SAR116 cluster alpha proteobacterium | reverse complement strand
GATGCAGGAGTTGCTGCTGGATTAGCTAGCAATGTAATCCAATCAGATATGTGTAATTTAGGTGGGGTTGCACCTATAATCCTAAAAACAGCATCTTCAAAAGATGTTTGGTCTATCAGTGGTGTTGGCACTTGGAGTAACTCCCTAACTTTAAATGATTATTTAGTAAAACATAATTCTGATATCCCTGTTGGAGCTCCATCCTGTGTAATCCCAGCTGCTGTAGATTCTTGGGTTACTGCTCTTAAATTATTTGGAACAAAAAAATTTAATGAAATTGCAAAACCATCAATATACTATGCAGAAAATGGCTTTCCTCTTGATTTAAGAACAGCTAATGCTTTTAAAATAATGGGAGAGACTTTTAAATCCTGGGATAGTAGTAAAAAAATTTATTGGCCTAAAGGTCGGCCTCCAAAAACTGGTGAATTTTTAAAACAATCTGATCTTGCAAATTTATTAAAATTTTTGTGTTCAAATGAAAAAGGCACGTCTAGAGAGGATGCTCTTGATAATGTTAGATCTTCATTTTATTCAGGAGAGGTGGCTAAAAAAATTGTTGATTGGGTTAGTGATGGTGGTGGATGGATGACTTTAGAAGATTTGAATGTCTTTAAAAATGAAGTTAATAAAGCCTCTAGTTTCAGCTTTCAAGATTGGCAAGTTTTTACTGGAGATATTTATTGCCAAGGTCCTGTTATACTCCAAACCCTTTCAATTTTAAATAATTATGATTTAAAATCCCTAAAACATAACTCAACTGAATATATCCATCTGCTAACTGAAGCAATGAAACTAGCATTTTCAGATCGTGAAAAATTTTATGGTGATCCCAATCATATATCAAATAAACTTGATGATTTGCTTAAATCCGAACATGTAGATAAACTAAAATCATTAATAAACTTTAATGCAACTTTAGAAGACCTTCCAACTTTAGACAAACCAAAAAGTTTTCGTAAAGATACTACATATTTTTCTATAATTGATAAATATGGGAATGCATTTAGTTGCTCTCCCAGTGATACTATTGATGGAAACCCTATTGTAGATGGTTTAGGCATTATTGTTTCTCCAAGAGGGGTTCAATCACGACTAGACCCCAATCATCCTTCTTGTATAGGGCCTGGAAAACGGCCTAGATTAACTCCAAGCCCAGCCTTGGCTTTAAAGCATCAATCAGGAGGAAAACCCAAGATAATGACTTTAGGTTCATCTGGAGGAGACGTTATCCCCCAAGGAATGCTTCAAGCTTTTTTAAACTATGTTGTTTTTGGAATGTCACCTCAACAGTCTGTCGAAGCTGCTAGATTTACAACTCTTTCTTTCCCTGACAGTTTTTACCCAAATGTTCACGATAACGGAAGATTAAGTATAGAAAAAAGAATCTCAAAAAAAATTATAAGTCAATTATCTAGCCGAGGGCATAAAATTCATTTATGGCCTGAATATGAATTTGACTCATCTGGTGTAGCATTATCTGTTGATATTGTTTGGCCAAAAAAAAATAAGCGTGTTATAGCTGCTGGAGTAGATGTTAGAAGATCCCAATACGCTTGGGGATATTAGAAAGTATTTTCAATTAACTTTACATGTACATTATTGTTCAGGTTTTTAAGAATCTATGGCAACCAATGCTTATAAAGCTATATTAATACCAGTAACTTTTATCATTACCTCTTAAAATATTAGGCTTTGTTTCTTTAGTAATAACCTTTTCGTTTTTTCCATCATAATAAACTTCCGTAATTTCATGTAAAGAAGCACCTAACCAAGATTCACCCCCATCTCTTTTTTGTACGCCTGTTATGAATATATTATTAGAATAATCAGCAAAACCATTTCGTGCAGAAAATTCTTTTATAAGTGTCCTCTTGCAAAAATCTTTATTATTATGTGACTTATAGATATATAAGAATTGAACAAATCCATCTGCAACTGTTGCATTGAACCTGATCATCATTTCTGGAAATCCGTCCTTATCTACATCAAAGAAAGTAGGGTTAAATATATGTGAAATTGGTCCTTCAAGATTAAATGAATTACAAGGAACAGGTTGATTGTTGGAATTATATTTTCCTACAACAATGTCAGCATCAGAATAACCTAATAGAAAACTTGTATTTAAATTTTCTCCTATAACCGACCACATTTCCATTCTAGGCCGTCCCCAGACCACAGCATAAAGTCCAGTTTCTTTATCTTTTCCAATTCGTGTGAGAATAACAAAATTTTTTTCGTCAAAAATTTCTGAATTCCATTGAAAGAGTGTATCTCCAAAGAAAAACATTAAAAATTCTTGGGAGTAACTTCCATCAATAAAGGATGTAGGTTTTAATCCTCTTTCATCTATTTTTTGAAACAGTTTTGGGACTTCAGATGGAATGTCTTTAATCTCATGGTTTAAGTGAAGAGCTAGATAAAAATCTGCTTCTTTAAACTTTCCTTCAGAAAAATATCTTTCTGACTTATTCCAAAATATTTCTTGTGAATAAGAATTCGATATTAAGAATAATATTTTAGTGAAAAATAAAATAACTATAATTCTAGGAAAATCTTTCATTTAACAAAAAATTATATGTTTTAGTTGATATAAAAATAATCGTCCTTATTAAAACGTAAAAGAAAATTGCTAAAATTATAAGCCATAAAACCGAGCCATAAGTAAACAGTTATTTTTTTAGTGTGATAGTTTAAAAGTACGGTTGTTAAAAATGTTAACAACCGTACTTTTGTCATTGAGGTCAGTAAAATGCTAAAAAATCTTCTACTTTATTTTGTAGTCTTTTATTTATAAAACACTATATATTGTGCTTACTGATATCTATACGACAAAATAGATAATTGTTTTAGTCTTGAAAAATGAAATACTATTCTGAGGTAATTTGAATAAAAAAATGCTTACAAGGTAAAAATAAAAAATTAATAGGAAACTTCTGAAAGAAGATTACTTGTTGCGACAAGACAAAATTATTGTGTTAGTGTTCAGTATGGCAATAAACCTAAGAGAAATATTGTGCCTGTAGCAATCATTACAGGGGGGCTATCCGGTATTGGACTTGCAACCAGCAAAATGCTTGCTGGACGCGGTGTCAAATTAGCTGCTGTATCAAGCCGTGTTGGAAGCAGTCAGTACAAAAAGGCTGAAAATCAGATCAAATCTGCTGCCGAAAAAGGCAACACCAATTGCATCTGTCATGCCATTGATATTCGCAATCCGGAAAGCGTCACTCAAGGCCTTGCATTAATACAAGAGACACTTGGAAACGTTACTATTCTCATTAATGCTGCAGGTACTTATCATCACGAGGCCTTGGATAATCATAGCTTTGAAGGTTGGGCAGATACTATTGCTGTCAACTTGACCGGTCCGTTTTTGATGACACGTGCATGCTGGCCTATGATGGTTTCCGCCAAATATGGCCGAATTATCAATATTGCCTCTACCGCTGCTCATCGTGGTATGGAAGAATATGCTGGGTACTGTTCTGCAAAGGCTGGTTTGATCCAGCTTACTCAAGTTACTGCTCTTGAAGGAGCTCCTCATAACATCACATCGAATTCAATCAGTCCTTCTTGGGTGGATACTCCAATGATGAAAGCTAGTTTGACCAACAGAGCACGTTCTAGAGGGGTTAACGTTGCAACGCTCTACAGCGAAGCCCGCAAAGATAACCCGCAATCACGTATCATTACGGCTGATGAAATTGCTCATCAAATCACTTGGTTAGCTCTAGATGCCCCTCTTGCTCTAACAGGAGAAGATATCATGATGACAGGTGGGGCGTCATGGTAATGAATAAGAGTATCGCTCTTTGGGCTCATCCGCGCAGTATGTCAACTAGTGTGGAGCGTTCTTTTCGTGAGCGCGGCGATTGTGTCTGTCATCATGAACCTTTTATGTATTTTTATTATTTGGTGAAATTTGGAACCCCTTATCCTGGTTTTGATCCAGAAAACGAACGCCCGCGTGATTTGCATCAAATTGCTGACATGTTGATTACTAAACCTGAAGCCATTGATTATGTTTTCTTCAAGGATATGAGTTATTATATTATCGATCACCTTGAGGTATTAAAGCTATTTATGGAGCAAGTAACTTCAATCTTCCTTATTCGAGATCCGAGGTTTAGCCTTGCTTCTTATGCGTATCTTGATCCAAAATTTAGCCTCCAAGAAGCAGGACTTGAGGCGCAATGGAATCACTATTCTTGGCTCAAAAAAAATGGTATTCCTGTTATGGTGATTGAAGCTGAGACCATCTCAACTAATCCACAAGATAGTATGATGCTGATGTTAGATTTTGCCGGTTTACCTTTTATCCCAGAAATGCTTTCATGGGAAGAGGGAAGGATCCCTGATGATTGGATACAAGCAAAAGCATGGCATAAAAGTAGTTTGACCAGCACGGGGTTTACTCAACTTACCAATCGTGACCCTGATAAAGTTTTTGAAAAAGCCCAACAGGCATTGCCGCATCTGGATGAATATTTGAAGCATCACCAGCCCTATTATGAAAAACTAAAAGCTGCTGCAATTAAGATTTGATAATTTACCCAAGAGCACTAAAAGCACGATTTAACCCATCGGCAACCTTGTCTACATCATCAGCACTGAGGCACATTGGCGGCACCATTCGAAGCACTGATTGATATGGTCCTGACTTAGAAAGAATCAATCCGCTATCACGACAGTTTTCAAAAACTGCAGCTGTCACTTCAGGGTCAGGTTCCTTGGTCTTGCGGTCCTTCACCATCTCAATTGCCAGCATCAATCCACGTCCACGTACATCACCTATCGACCGATGCCTGTCTTTAAGATCTAGTAACTTTTGATAAAGAACTTCTCCTACTTCTTTGGCGTTTTGCTGGATTTTGTCTTGACGTAAAACATTCAGCACAGCTCGCGCTGCAGCGCAACTGGTTGGGTTGGCGCCATAGGTATGAAACATAAACTTTTCCGCCATGGGCGCGGCTATTTTCTTATGCGTGACAACAGCGCCTATTGGGAATCCGTTACCCATGCCTTTCGCCATCACAATAATATCAGGGATTACATCGTCGGCTTCAAATCCCCACATGTTATCACCGGTGCGACCAAAACCAGCCTGCACTTCATCAGCAATATACAAACCGCCGGCTGCGCGAACGCGCTCTGCAGCACCACTCATGTAAGATTTTGGCATTGCTATAATACCGCCGTAACCTTGCACAGATTCAACAATCATACCAGCAATTTGACCTTCAGTTGTGGATTTGATTGTACGATCTATTTCATCTAAATAAAGCTCAGCGCCAGCATTCTCACCAAAGATGCCACGATATTGATTGGGTTCAGCTACAAAGGAGACATGCCCTGGCATCCCTGGGTGACGCCAACTAGCTATTCCTGTTACTGATTGCGCTGCTGATGTGGGGCCATGATAACTCGTGCGAAGCGCAAGCATGTCTAAATTTCCTGTATAGGTCCGCGCTATCGTCATGGCTAGATCAACTGCCTCTGCCCCTGAATTAGTAAAATGTACAACCCAGTTATGACCACTCGGTAAAGTTTTCGCTAGTTCTTCGGCCAAGTGTGCAGGTACTGGATGATAGAACATTGTGGTGCAATGAGTTAGTTCAGCCGCTTGTTCTTGCGCAGCGGCAACAACAGTTGGGTGTGAATGGCCCACTGAAATACAAACATTCATACCCAGAAGATCAATATATTGTCGGTCTTCAGCGTCATAGAGATATTGCATCGATCCTCTTTTGAAAACGATCGGATCCTTGAAGGGCACAAATTTTCGTTGAGAAGCGGCATAGAACTGTTCACGCCGTGCAGCAGTACTATTAATATTCCAGTCTGTCTTTAGATGGGTCATAATTTGCTCCGTTATTGGTAAGGTCTTTGGTTCATTACTGAAGTTCTTTCATTTTTTTATTGGATGCATCAAAAGGAACTTCTTTCAAAATATGTGCTTTATAACGCTGGTTTAAAATCTGAACTTCAAGATGTAAACCGTCATTTTTTTCTGTTTTCATAGTTTTGGCTGTGTTGCGTAAATATGCAAGTGCAAGCGTTAATCCTGTTCGGTGACCATAAGCACCCGACGTTACAATTCCAATAGCTTCATCTCCTATAAATAGGCTATGGGCATAAAATGGATCTTGAACTCCGCTTTCAATTTCCAACATCACCATTTGCCAGCGATTTTCTGAAGCAAGACGCAGTTCTAAAGCCTTTCGTCCAAAAAAATCTCGTCCTTTAGTTTTTACCAATCGACCAAGTCCCGATTCAACAAGATCTCGTTCTGTGGTTAAATCACTCCCCCAAGCAGCATATCCTTTTTCAAGCCTCATACTATTGGCTGCATAAGCACCATAATAGCCCATTTTATAGGGTTCACCTGATTTTTCAATGGCATCAAATAGATCTGGAAGATCTTCCATCGCGGCATGCAGTTCATAGCCGTATTCGCCCAAGTAAGATACCCTCAGGAGACGTGTTTCAACCCCTGCAACAACAACCTTTTGACAATGTAACCAAGGAAGGTCTTCTATTAAATTAAATTTAGTTAGAGGTTGCAGGATGGTTTTGGACAATGGCCCCATTAATCCTATTGCCCCAATTCTATTGGAAGCATTTTCAATGGTCACATCAAATGAAGCGGCATGGGAGTTAAGCACATCAAGATCTATTTCTTCTGCTGCTGCTGCTGAGGTTATCATCGCGTGATTAAGGGAAAGCCTAGCTATGGTGAATTCGGATCCTACAGTACCAGCAGTGGTTATGGTATGCATTAATCCAACTCTCCCAGGCTTGGGGGCTTTATTCGCTCCGAGTGTACCAAGAAAATCTTCTAATTCTTTGCCGGTACATTCAAAGCAACTGAAGACCGATAAATCAGCAAGTCCAGCGATTGTCGTCACTTTTTCTACTTCTCTTGCCACAGCTGCAAACCATGTGCTGCGTTTAAATGTATCTTTTTGCCGGAGGTCATCTTCTTTGGCAAACCAGTTTGGTCTTTCCCAACCATGAGCAAATCCCATGACTGCACCTCGATCCATCATCCTTTTATGCAAAGATGACAATCTGAGTTCACGCCCCGCAGGACGTTCTTCATTAGGGTAGTGCACCCCAAACTGAAGTCCAAAACATTCAACCGCCTTTGAAACGCGATAATCTCGATCTGCCCATGACCCAAAGCGACGACTATCAACTGCTAATGCGTCCATCGGTGGGGTGCCATGTGTCATCCAATGTGCCAGAAATTTTCCAGCGCCACCACCTTCCATGACACCCATACTTGATCCGGTAAGCAGCCAACCATTGTTAATTCCATGAGCAGGACCTATCAATGGATTAGCGTCAGGAGTAAAGGTTATCGGGCCATTGATAACTGTTTTAATCCCACAGTCTCCTAAAACAGGTATTCGTGACATTGCGGCTTCGATAATATGTTCTACTGCATAAAGATCAGCTGGAAACAGATCAGCTCCAAATTCAGGAGGGACGCCGTCAATTGACCATGTCTTGGCGTTTTTTTCATAGGGCCCCAGTATCATTCCGTCACGTTCCTGTCGGATATACCAACTTTCTTCAGGGTCTCGAATGATCGGCAGTTCAGGTAATTCAGCTTTAATCCTTTTTGCAATCTGAGGCAATGTGTCAGTAACTAGATATTGGTGAAGCACAGGAACGGAAGGAATGTTTAATCCCATCATAACACCAATTTCCCATCCCCATGTACCGGCAGCATTAACTAAATGCTTAGCCGTTATTATTTCTTTTTCTGTTTCTACGTTCCAACCATTGTCTTGACACGCGACATTATGAACTGCATTGTGTCGCATTATAACGGCACCACGCTTTGTTGCTATCGTTGCCATAGCATTGGTTGCTAAAGATGGATCAACATGACCGTCATCAGGTTCATAAATTCCACCGATAAGGCCGTCAATTTGAGCAAGTGGATAAAGTTCTAGAATATCTTGAGGTGTCAACAATTTTAGAGGGTACCCTGTAAATTTTGACAGACCCACAACATGTGCAAATTCATCCATTCGATCAGGATTACGGGTAATTCTCATGGCACCTGATGGATGGAAACCACAACTTTCGCCTGTTTCTTCCTGCAAGATATCGCGGTAAAGCCGAACGGAGGTTGCGCGCAATTCCTGAATGGTTGGGTTATGGGCAAAATGCGTGCACAGCCCAGCCGC
>CACAIE010000053.1 GCA_902532475.1 uncultured SAR116 cluster alpha proteobacterium | reverse complement strand
ATTGGTGCATGTGAAAGGCATTAAACCTCACTCCGGGCGCGCCAATTACCCATCATCATTTAATGTAACACGTTGATATGTAAGCGTTTTGGTTTCATAGCGTGAATGGGTGATGTAGAAATTATATATGAAAGTAAATCATATACTGGTACCAAAAAAAATAAAAAACCATAAGTAAAATAATTGTCCACATCAAAAATCTTCTTATTTTTTTGGGAACCCATTGATAAAAAGTGCTATTTCCAAAATTAATTTTTTTTCTGTCTAAAGTTTCTCTATCTATTCGTTCTTTATTTTTTATTTCTCTATCTATTCGTTCTTTATTTTCTATTTCTCTATCTATTCGTTCTTTTTCATCAATTAATGATTGAACACGAAGTTTTATATATTCAATTTCTGTTTGCTTTTCATCACCTGAAGCTTGAACCATTGCTTTAGTCCACAGACCTTCACGACGTTCACCAGATTTCAATTCTTTCATTACGAATTCATATAATCTTTCTTCCTCAAGTCTTTCCTCTGAAGTATTTTCCATATCTTTAGTTAATGAATTATTGTTATTAATAGGTTCTAATTTTTCTATGGGTTTAGTTTCCATGGGTTTAGTTATGTTTTTAGAATTAAATATTTGAAATTTAAACAACTTTGCTGTGATTGGAATTACACCAATAGTTAATAAAAATGTATTAATTAGATAATAAAATTCAAATCCACTTTCTTTAGTAACTCTCATTAGTATTAATATTATAAATAGAAATACTACTCGCCATAACCAATCAAACATTAAAACCCCAATTAAAATGTAAACAAATTATATCTGGATAATCAGACTAAAATCTAATTTTATCAATAAATTTTAACTTTACCTTCAAATCATAACCTTTCCCATACCCTTCACCTACACTCTTATTAGACCAACCACATATCTGGTCTATCAATTCTGATGGGCATTCAACGGCTCTTAAACGGTCACGCATACTATGTCTAAATCCATGCACCTGATAAGGATTTAACAGTTGTTCTTTAAGCCATTTATTTAAAGCAGCACTTGCTGAATTAGAGTTGCATTTATTATGGTCGGTGTATCTGGGAAAGGCATAGATACTATCATTGTTATTAGCTAGTATTCTTTGACATGCCCATAAAGATGAACCAACCAAAGGTACTGTTCTCTCACTTCCTTTAGTCTTTAATCTTCTCCAAGGGTGAGGGGTTAAATTGATATAAGGGATGTCATTATTCAGATTCATATCACTCTTTAATAAACCTGCTCCTTCACTCAATCTCATACCAGTATCACTTAATAAGGAAATCAACCATCTAATCTCATCATCATATTCTTTGCATTTAGATTGAATGATTTTAATGTCATCTATGGGGATGGGTTTGCGAGATTGAACAGTATTATCATCCGGCATATAGGTTCTAGAGAAGGCATTATTACAATTAATACCTTGTTCAGTGATTGTTAAATTAATGATGGCTCTAACCGATGAGAAGACTCTTTTAACAGTTCTAATTGTCATCCCTTTATCTAATAACCAATCACGAAACTTTCCTGCATCAGAAGATAAGTAAGATGAAATTGGTCTATTGCCTAATACCTTGATGACATAATGGGCATTCCTTTTAGCTGTCCTGATAAACACTCTATCTTTACCAGAGCCTTTTAATCTTAAATAAAGGTCAAGTGCATCCGTCAGTGTTGGACTATCATCATCAACATTTGATTGAACCAAATGAAGGGCAGGGATATCTAAATTCTGCAGTCTTAAACCCAACCAATAGTCATCTAACCTTTGAGAGATTGATTTACATTTATGCAAGGCAATCTTTATAGACTTTGTCTTTAAACTTAAAGATATACGATTAGAGGAATAAAATTTATCAATATCAACTGGGATACGTCTTACAAAATAGTAAATATTATCCCTACATTGTAAGTAATTAACATCATTATTGTGCATCATTTTGTACATCACCCATTCACGCTATGAAACCAAAACGCTTACATATCAACGTGTTACATTAAATGATGATGGGTAATTGGCGCGCCCGGAGTGAGGTTTAATGCCTTCTACGTGCACCAATTCAAATGCTTTACAAGTAATACTCTCAGTTTAGGTGATACATTTTATGTGTCAACAGGCACAAATGGTCTACCCAATGGTCTACCCTTAAATTAACTGTTCTTAGTATAGGTAAATGTAATATTGGAAATGCCTTAATCATAAGAAATAAAGAAAGACATTATAAATGTAAGACACCTACCCTGTAGGCATGGGACATGACCCCCTTGGGGGTAACATGTTATTGGGCTCTGCGATAGATGGGGTATTTTAAGTGTTAACCTTTTTAATGAATCTATCGGTTTGATACAGAGGGTGTTGTAGTTTTATGTACCCAGTTAGGGTGGAGCAGTTTAAGTGAGTCAGAGGGTGTTTATAGGAGTCTGGAGGGGGGTGTGAAGGGTTAGTAGGTCAAAAATAATTAATTTGTATTCTTTCTTTTTGGGTCAGCAAATTTTCCTATTAGATATGCTATAATTATCCCAACTATAAATAACCACCAATGATTAGTTACAAAACTTAAATAAACTGAAACACCAAAAATAATTACTGCAACAATATTAAATGCAAAATAAACCCATTCACCCTTTTCTTCATCCATAATAAATTTATCCTAATTTAAGTTATTAATTGTTTTATCTTCTTACATAATTAAATTTTATTACCTGATGTTTTTTCATCATAAAGGTTTTGTAAAACCTGCTTCTCATTTTCAAGCTGCAATATTGTTTCAATATGCGTTCCATAAACCCTACATTGGAAAGATTTTTTTTCAGAAATTGGATTGCCACCGTTAGGGATTGTTTGAAACTTAAATTCTAAATCTAAAGTTTTTCTATTTAAAGAGAATAAATAGGTGTATAGTTCATGTATTTTTAAATCATGCCCACTCCAATACCAGACAATTTCATCTTCATATACTCCATATTTTGCAGACACTTCTCTATTTAAAACAAAGTTCTGAATATCAAAGACTTCATTTTGTTCATCAAAAGAAATAAAATCTAAAGTAACGGCTTCACTTCCAAATAGAAAACCCTTTGTTCCTTTTGTTTCAGATGGACAGAGAGAACTTTGTTTATCATTACATGAACAAACCATTCCTTTGCCACTCGGTTTAGGGTGATGGATTGGACTTAATTCATTTCCAAAACTAGAATGAGAAAATAATAATACTAAAAATAATAGTAAGTATTTCATTACAGTCATAGTATAATATATTTTAAAAATTATGAATACCTTAATCGAAATTATCCACCAACTCTCCAAAGAAATACAAGATAAAGAAGACAGACGTGCTCGTTCAACTAATGATAAGATAAGATTTGAATATGCTCTCACTAAAATACTAGAAGACATTTGGAGTAACTATTTTGCACATCCTGATAGTGAATGCTTAATTAATAAAAACAAAAACTTTTATTCTGATAATGCTAAATACAGAGACCCTAATCTAACTTACAGAATGGCAATGGCAGCCTTTGATGGTCTCATTAATTTAGATATGATTTATGTCACAAAAGGTGGATATTATGACCGTACTACTTTCCAAGGTGATTTAACAAGATACAAGGCAACACCTCGTTTGTTAGAAAAAATAGACGAACTCGAAAGTCACCCAGCTATTTATATTAAGCCTAATTTAGATGACCAGACTATCATTCTGCGAAATGAGGTAGAAGGAAGAAAGATAGCTATGCCTTATGATGAAACATCCTTCACAGACCAAGCAAGAAAGAATTTAAGAACAATCAATGCCTGTATTACTCGCCATTGGACTGACCTTATGATTAAGGATGAAGAGTATATAAAATTACAGGAAAGACTTCTGCTTGATGATGAAAAGCAACCTATCGATTTAACTAAGAAAATGCTCTATCGCATCTTCAGTAATAATGACTTTAAGCAAGGTGGTAGGTTCTATCGAGGATGGTGGCAGAATGTGCCAAGTGAATATCGCAAGTTCATTACCATCGATAGTAAAAAGACACAGGAATATGATTTCTCACAGCTAAATCCAAATATGATTTACTCATTATATAATCTTGAACTGGGCAGTGATGATGCTTACTCAAGAGTACTCGATGGTGAACATCGTGATACAGTCAAAGAAGCATTTAATGCAATGATACAAGCAAATACTCCTTTAAAAAGTAAACCTAAAGACATTGATTTAGATAAGGTTGAAATGACTTGGACAGAGTTAAGACAGGCTGTTCTTGACTCTCATAAGCCCATACAACATCTGTTTTTTACTGGTTTGGGCAATAGGTTACAATTTGAAGATAGCAATATGGCAGAAGGTGTAATGTTACATTTTTCAGCTATGGATGCACCAGCTTTACCTATTCATGATAGCTTTATAATGCATCACGGATATGCGAGTGAGTTACAAGAATCTATGCAAAGAACTTTTTATAATAGATTTAATAAGCACATAATTGCTAATAGGGAAGAAGAACTTGTGAACGTTATTAAAAATGATGCTCCTATGGATAGTCCTGCCTTTTGGGATGACACATCTGTTGAAGCTACTGTAGAGGGTGACAAAGAATATTCAAAATGGCAGGATAGAGATGCTATGTGGTTAAGTAGGAGTAGGTAAATGAAGAATTATTTAAAACGGGAAAAAGAAAAAGTCTTTTTAGATGATGAGGAATATATTTCAGACTTATATAATTTAGCAACTGACAGTTTAAATTTAAATGAACATACAAGGTATTCTGTATCTAATTTTTTAGTACAACAAATATTTGGAACTTTATGGTTCTCTATTTTAGCTTTTGCTGGGTTTTTTTTATTATACGCCTTTATACTTGAGCCTGTTTTATTATTTCTCTTCCCAGTAAAGAATTTTTCCATAGAATTGCAATTTTTATTGGATGAATACTTAATATTTATTTTTTTAATACTCCTAATCATAGTATTTTGGATTTTTTCAAAGCGTTTATTTATTAAATTCAGAAATAGGTTTATTCTACACTCAATATCTTTAGGTATAAAAAGATATAGAATACAGTTATTGAATACAGAGGGTTCATTAAATAAAAAAGAGTTTGAAGAATTTTTAAGAAATGAATTAGATAAAAGTTTAGGTGTGTTTAGTACTATAAATGAAGGTATAATTGATTAAAAACACACTCCTCATAATAAGTCAGGTTTTCTTGACCTTTCATAAGCTTCTTCAATAACATCTTTTCTCCTAGCAAACTCCGTACAGAGTCTACTGGGTGTTGGTTTTATTCCCACTCTACCTAATTCAAGTCTGTCTGAATCCCAGCAAGTCTGAACTGTGATATTACTATCAATCAAACCATCCGAGTGATAAATACAGGCTTCCACTAACATATCCATTTCATTGTCACTTAAATCAAACCATTTGCCACGGATTTCTTTGGCATATTGGGCAGCCTCTTTTCCATGCTCTAAATCAAAGTTTTCATTTTTACGCCTACAATCATGTATAACTGCAAATAACTCTACAACATTGAGGTTTGCACCTGTTTCTTTAGCTAACAGTCTTCCAATGTAAAGAACACGCAGCCAATGTTTTCCGCCATGCATGATTGAGTTTCCTAAAGGGAATTGTTCTAGCAAGTGATTGAAAAGTTCTTTTGTCAGAACTTTAGATTGGTTTGCATTAAGAGTTAATATTGAAGATTTCATTTTGTTTGATAATATCTATATAAGTAAAATGAAAAGCAAGAACACAAATTAAAAATGTCTTTCTGGATTTTTAGGTTATCTGGAAAAAAGAAAACAAATAAACTATGGATTTTAAAAATATATCCTCACTGATAAATGAGTGTAAAAGAAATCACTTGTTGCCAGAACTTCATCAAAATTACAGGGAATATATAGAAAATAAACTTCAGAAATTATTTGACATTGCTCATTTAAGTCATGATGACTGGATTATTAAAATTCAAAAAATACCTTCTAACGAACTAATAATTAATTTCAAGTTTTTAGTTTTATACGAAAAATTTTGTAGTAATACTTCTGGTTCTGCAGCAGAGAACATTCCCTTTTTTCTTGAAATTCAAAGAAGAGGTTATTCTGATCCTATACTTTTAGATTGGACTTTTAAAAATAAATCAGATAACTCCTATACTCCTTTTGGTGAGGTTAAATATGGAGGGATCAGAAGTTATGAAGAATATGTAGAATTTAAAAAAGCATATAGAAAAAGACTAAATATTCACGCTAACACTGCTGAAGAGGATAAAAGGAATAAAGAGCTTCGTATTATTGAAAAACAAAAAAATCATGAACTCAAAATAAAAAGAAATAAAATTCAAAAAGATAAGTTAGATGCTTTGGTTGAGAAATATAAAGCGTCAAATAAAAAGAATCTTTTAAAAGATATAATCGACAGTAAACTTCCTTTTCCTTTATTTATGCTCCCTAAGAATGAAGTTGATCTATTACAAATGGAGCTTGATAAACTAAATAAGGAAATGCTTACTAAACTTCTGGACAAAATACCAAAAAGAGCCCCTAATCATTTTAAAAAATTAAGAAAAAGAATTATCAATTTGAAAAATGTAAGTCACTAATCTTAATTCAATGAAAAGAAATCAAAAAAATACACTTTATGAGCTATTTATTTATGTTGAAGCTTGTCCTAAAAGTAAAATAATTAGAAATCCAGTTGAGTTGAAAAAAAGAATTGTCCAGCGCAATTGAGACTTGTTTTCTAAATATTCATCAAAATTTTTTGATTTAGAATTTTTATCAAAAAACTTAATAATTCGCATCATTAGCAAAGTAAATAACGCGCCAAAAACAAACGATGGTAATATCATACCAATATCCCACCATGATAGTTGATTAAAATTCAATGTTTCTAACCCAAAGTAATAAATAAGTGGGGATGTAAAAATTAAAAAATGAGGTATATATTGCATACATTTTAATATTAGAATTTTATCAATCGTGTGCATCATTCCCCAAAAATTATGTGAACAATATCTTCTAAATGACCATTGTTTTTTAAAAACCAATAATGCATATTTTTCATCAGCATTTTGGATAAAACTATTTGAGACAAGTTCCCAATATTTTATTTGTCTTGAGGTAATCATTTGTTCAACGCTTATTACATCATATGAAAAAGGCATATCCACCTTATCAGTTTCATAATCAAATTTTTTGCGTAAAAAAAATGTTTTTATTATAGCCAAGATTAGAACAAAAAACTCTAAAATTAATTGTCCTAACAAAAGTGGAAAGAAAAGGAGAATTACAATAAACCTTGGAAAAAACTCTACAATATCTAAAACTCTGTTCATCAAATATTATAATATATTAAATAGTTGTTTTAATAAACCTTGTAGACTAATTTGTGGATTGAAAAATCCTGCAATGTTAAAATTGAAGCAAATCAACCGTTATGCGTTGAGGTGAGGCGGAGGGTTCATCCGTTTTTAAAATAATAATTAATAAAATCAATAAGTTAATTATTTAAAATAATATTTGTACCCAGAATGTACCCAATATCAGTTGTTATTTTAATCTTTTGAAGGACTATCAGTAGTGATGATAAGCCATTGATATTAATAAACTATTTATACTTTATTGCCTGTTCAAAGATATTCTTTCCATTACCAGAAGATTTTTGAGAATGTATTCACAGGTGATGGATTTGGTGGTAGGGTTTGGGTATGAAGTATCTCTTACTATTGTCTATTGTCTTTGGACTTGTGGTTTTACAATCCCAAGCTTCCAATTTGCCTTCTTGTAATGGAAGTTATAGTAATGATTGTTTTGGTACCTATGTTATACCAAATTCACAAGGTAAATGGGCAGGTGACAAATACGTCGGTGAAATTAGAAATGGTAATTTTAACGGACAGGGCACCTACTATTTTCTTGGAGACAATGCGTTTAAAGGTGATATTTACGTCGGGAAATTTAAGAATGGTAAAAAACATGGGCAGGGCATCTATACCTATGCCGATGGAGCCAAATACGTTGGGGAATATAAGGATAACCTAAGAAATGGTCATTTCACCGTTACATATGCCTCTGGAGCCAAGTATGTCGGTGGATATAAGGATGACAAAAAAAATGGTGAGGGCATTCAATATAGAGCAGATGGTAGCATCTACAGGCAGGGCGTTTATAAAGACGGTGAATTCCAATACGCTAAGAAGATAGAATCCGAAAACCAAATAAATATTCCAGATAATGCT
>CACAIE010000052.1 GCA_902532475.1 uncultured SAR116 cluster alpha proteobacterium | reverse complement strand
TTTGGTACTGCATAACTTTCATTTTTAATGATTTTAATAACTTGCTGTATGGTGAATATTTTTTGAGAAAGAGTTTCTATTTTTTGATTATCTTGCGTTTCAAGTTTTCCAACGATTTCTTTAATTTCGTTTGACAAAACCTCTAAATCATTTTGCAATCTCTCTAAAGTGCTTGCATTTAGTGATTTATGATTTCTAATTTCTTCAACGAGACCATTATATATGGCTAATTGAAGAGGGTCTGAAGGAGGATTTGAGGATTTACCTTTTATTAGCTTAATCTCTGCATCTAATCTTGATAAGGTTTTTCTCGTTGAAGAAAGAGAGATTTTTACATCTCTAATATCAGAAGCAAGTATAGTTTCGTCAAAAGAAATAAGAGGTTGTCCAGCTTGAACTCGATCACCATCACTTTGAAAAATTTCTCTGATTACTGAACTATAATTAGCTTGAACTGAAACATTTGGTACTTCCGTTGATAATTTTCCTTGAGTAGAAAGAGTTATATCTATCTTAGCTATACTTGCCCAAACTATAAATAAAATTGCAAGCATCAAAATTGCGGTGCCAGTAAAAAAAACCGTTCTATCTGGAGAAATATCGCTAAACTGATCTATATCTTCATTAAATTCTTTGATAATTATTGAAGTATTTTTATCAATTTTCTCCTTACTTTTACTTTCAGCTTCATGTTTGGAAGTAGTTTCAACTTCTTCGCTAGCAACTTCAAAAGCGTCTTTATTTAATTTTTCATTAGCTGTTCTCGCGTAACTCGCTAATCTTCTCATCATATCCAACGAAGTTTCAGGAGATCTACTCATATAAGCTTTGAGTTGTTCTTCCGTAATCTCCTTTAAAGTACATTCTTCTTTAGCTCTTGCAGAGGCACTTCTAGGACTGCCATCTATAATAGCCATTTCCCCAAATAAAGTACCATTAGTAACTTCAACTAAAGTAACATAATCTTCACCAGTAAATTTAACTAATTCAACAACTCCACTTTCAACAACATAGGCAGTATCGCCTTGTTCTCCTTCACGGAAAATAAAATCTCCAACTAGATATGTTTTTAAACCTTTTGCTGACATATTAATTACTTCATTTCTTCAAAAATTAAATTATGCTGGCCTTGCAATCTATTACTTACAATTTGAAGTTGTTGATTTGAGAAACTTTTAATCGGTCCATCTTGAGACATAACATCCTTAGTAGGACCCATTTGTTTAATTTCTCCATCTTCCATATATATAATTTTTCTGCAATGCTTTAAGTACCAAATTTGTTGGGAAATAATTATTAAAGTTCTCCCTCTAGAAAGTTCAGAAACACCTTCTAACATCAACAATTCATTTTGAGTATCGAGATTTGCAAAAATACCATCTAAAACAAGAACCTTTGGGTTTCTTATTAAAGCTCTAGCGATAGCTAACTTTTGTTTAACTGCAGGAGATAAACTTGATGCATCATCTGTTAATTGACTATCATAACCTTCAGAAAGGTTCTCTATATCTTTATCAACACAAGCTAACTTACATGCCCAAACTATCCTATCATTGGTTGCATTTGGAAATACACGCTGCATATTGTCTCTGATACTTCCTTCAAAAAAATACTGGCTACCTCCAACAAGAGCAACCTGAGAACGCAAATGTTGTAAGTTAATCGTTCTAAGATCGTTGCCATCAATAAAAACCTTGCCACTAGTAGGATTATATAAACCTTGCATTAGTTGAGTTACGACTGTTTTCCCTGAACCACTGGGCCCACAAATACCTACAATTTCTCCTGAGCCAATGTTCAAGGAAAGGTCACTGATGATAGTTTTGTTTGGATCAAAAGAAAAACTGACGTTTTGAAAAGTTATGCCACCTTCAATTGAATGAAATTGACCGCGGCCTTTGTTCTCTGAAGACATCGAAGATGATCTATTTAAAGCAGAGAGCAAACCAGCAAACTGCTTTAAATCAGATGGAATTTTGACAAGGCTTAATGTAGGACGATAAATTTTGCCAATTAACATGTTTACACCAATTAAAACACCTGCCGAAAGTGAGCCTGAAAATACTAGATGAACACCAATAAATAAAACTACTACCGTCAGAAGATTATTTAATAATGACCCAAATTCATTTATAAATGCAGAGCTTGCTGAAGATTTTTCATTATATCGTAGATAACTTCCTTCAAGTTCTTTCCACTCTTTATACAATTCACTTTCAAGACCAAGCTTCTTTATGTCTTCAAAACCATCAACTGTAGTTTTTAGTAGATTTTGACGTTTCACATCTGCTGTTGAGGTGGCTCCAGCTAAAACTTTATGTCCTCTGGAGTGCAATATTGTAATTGAGGACCCTAAAGCACAAAATGCTAAAACAACAGTTCCAAGTAGTGGGCTATAGAAAAATAATATCGGAACAAAAAAGATTACTGACACTATATCACTAATGCTGCCAAGAATTTTTGAAATTATTGTCGATCTAACTTGACCAAGGTTTTGTGTAAGTTTTCTTATCTGATCAGATTGATTTTGAAGAGTGGAAAGAGGCAAATCAATAATTTTACCAAAAATTTCTACACCATATTTAGCTTCAATCTTTGCTGCAGATAAACTAATAATGTTAGCTTTTAAAAAAGATAAAACTAGATTAAAAATATGAGCTAAAATAACACCTGAGGCAACTACATACAAAGTTGAATAGGCTTCATAATTTACAACTTTATCAAGAACAATAATTAAAAATATTATAGGAGATAAAGCAAAAATATTAATAAATACTGCTATAATTATTAACTGGACTAAAACAAACTTATTTTCTGACAAGTCATTAAAGACTGTAGATACATTTAATTCACCACTTTCCTGCTCTAACTTTCTAGATTTTTGAAAAATTAGTGCCTGCCCACTCCAAGATCTTGAAAATTCCTTAACATCAATCTTTTTAGGCCTTGGTTGCTGTTCACTTGGATCTAACAAGGTAACAATCCCGCTTGTTTCTTCCGTGTCAACAATATTTAAAACTATTACATACCTTCCAGAATTTAAGAGACACAAAGGGGGTTGCTTTTTAGAAGCTTCTCCTAAACTTGAAATATTAGTTTTTAAATACCTGCATACTAAATGATGAGTTTTGGATAAATTTTTTAACGTGTCAAAGTCAAGTTCTTTTGAATCAATGTCTTTAATATCGTTAAATTGTGCTTGACTTAATTCAACTCCTAAACGTCTTGCCAGAATCTGAAAACCACGAGCACCTGATAACATAAAAAACCCTCCGTAAAAAATTATATAATACGGAGGGCTTAATTTGAAGAAATAAAATAATTAAATTTTTAAACTACTTCATCACCATGATCATCTGGAGGTGGCACATCTCCACCTTCCACTCCACCTTCCGGCATATCTGGACCTTCAGGCATTGTCGGATGGTCAACCTCGCCATCCATAGCCTGGGTTATAGAATCCATATCTGGTCCATCTGGTGGTGGCCCGCCCGGTTCGCCTGGAGGAGGTCCGCCTGGTCCATGCGGCCCATCTGGGCCCATATCTGGTCCACCTGGAGGAGGTCCGCCCGGAGGAGGTCCGCCTGCTGGATTAAATTCTGGTCCCGGCCCGCCAGGTCCGCCTGGAGGAGGTCCATCACCCCAACCACCTGGTGGGGGTGGTCCGTGTGGTCCGCCCATTGGCCCTTCACCTGGAGGTGGAGGTGGTCCGCCTGGTCCGGCTGGTCCTGGTCCTGGTCCTGGTCCACCTGGCCCCATATCACCTGGTCCGCCTGGTCCAGCCATATCTCCCGGAGGAGGTCCGCCTGGTTCACCTGGTCCTGGTCCTTCTGGTCCGCCTGGAGGAGGTCCGCCTGGTTCACCTGGAGGAGGTCCGCCTGGTCCATCTGGTCCTGGTCCATCTGGTCCGCCTGGAGGCATAAGACCTTCTGGCCCCATTTCAAAACCGGCATCCATCATTACTCCATCAGCTGCAGATCCACCAGCATCCATTGCCGCATCAAAAGCCTCTTGAGGACTAGAACCATTTTCTAAAGCACCACGAAATGCATCACCAGCAGCTTGTAATCCTGCTTCAACCACTTCTGGCGGCATGCCAGCTTGAGTTGCAGCTTCTTGAATAGCATTAGCAGCAGCCTCTCCTGCCTCTGCAGGATCTGCTCCACCATCCATAGCCTCATTAAATGCTTCCTGTCCTACTTCATCAAGATTTGGCATGTCAGGACCATCAAAATGGTCATGTCCTGCTTGCATTCCACCGTTCATTGCCTGAGCCATGCAATCCTCTGGAGGCATTCCATTTGCCATAGCATCATCAAAAGATTGAGTTCCAGCATCCATGCACATTTGGCACATATCTGTCGGAAACCCAGCGTCGGTAGCGGCATCCATACATGCCTGGCCAGCAGCCTGAGCAGCTGCACCAGGATCCATTCCATTGGCAATACCTTCATTAAATGTGGTAGTGCCAAGTTCCATAAAATTGATCATATATTTAATCTCCCTTCAAAAAATTCAACAGTTATAAATTGAAGTAAAACTATTGAATAGTATTTAATACATATTTTAACATATGCTATTATAATATACTATAATGTGATAAGCTTCACATTGTACAATAAATAATTATTAAATTATTATTAACGATTATATTACATATCATATAACTATTTTATAGATAAAAGAGAACTTATTTTAGTAATTCAAATTAGTTTTTAGTTTTATCTACTATTGTTGTCTAGTATTAGCAACAATGATTATCACAAATTCACATATACTATTAAGTTCCTGTTATTTTTTTAATTTAAAATAGACCTGGCCTTATTGGGGATGCAGCTGTGAGTCCTCCATCAACAGTGAACATCTGTCCACTCACATATTGCGCCTGGTCAGATACAAGCCATAAAGCCATATTCGCTATATCCCTTGGTTGGCCAAACCGACCTACAGGATGACGAGAAAGAGCGTCTTGCATAGCGGCCTTTGGATCATCTGCTAAGGCAAAACCGTCTTCAGCCATTTCTGTCATAGTCCAACCAGGACAAATTGCATTGCAACGAACTTTGGCCCCATGGTCAACTGCAATCGAGCGAGTTAAACCATGTACAAATGCTTTGGATGCATTGTAAAGCGCCATTGAAGGATCAGATACATGCCCCGAAATTGAGCCAATATTTATTATACTTCCACCATTCGAGATATGCTTTAAAACTGCACGGCACATATTAAATACCCCCCTGCAATTTACACCAATAACTTGGTCCCAATCTTCATCTGAACTGTCTTCCAATGTCTTTTCAACCTGAACACCAGCATTATTAACTAATGCATCAATCACTCCGAAGTTATCGATTGCACAAGAAACAACTTTAGCTGCATCAGATGCACTTGAAACGTCTGCCTGAACCCAAACAACTTTACCCTTTAGGTCGTCGGGGCATTCCCCCCTGCTGCAACTCACGACATGCCATTTATCAGATAAAAATCTATCAACAATAGCACGACCAATTCCTCTGCTTCCACCTGTAATGATTGCCGTTTTAATCATCAATTTCCATAACGTAGCAAGTGAAATTCTATATTGAAAACTTCCAACATTAACTATATCTTCATTTGTTGAACTTGCGCACTCAAACCACCATCCATTACCCAAAGTTGGCCACTTGCGTAGCGTGCTTCATCACTTGCAAGCCAATTAACTAAATTTGCGATGTCTTCTGGAGTACCATAATTACGTATGGGATGAACATCACGAATGGCCTGCTCTAACTGATTTATTGTTTTTCCACCGCCACCAGAACCTTCTCCAGAAAAGAAACTGCTCAGCATAGGCGTGTCTATATAACCAGGGCAAATGGCATTAACGCGTATGCCCTCTGGCCCATGGTCACAGGCCATGGCACGTGTTAGTGCATGGACTGCGCCCTTAGTGGCACAGTAAGCTGCCAAACTAGGATCAGCAATAAACCCATCATAAGATCCAAAGTTGATAACACTCGAATTCGTTCCTTTTTCTACTGCTTTGCGAAGTAAAGGAAGGCCATATTTTGAAGCTAAAAATGTGCCGGTTACATTCACAGCGAAAGACCTGTTCCATTCCTCTAAAGTTGTATCTTCAATCGTTTTTTCTATTTCGATGCCAGCGGCATTCACCAGTATGTTCAAACTATCCATTATTTTTAATACTTCCTTGTATGCTGACTTAACACTTTCCTCAGAAGTGACGTCCATACTTAAAAATATTGCTCCGTCCTCCTCTTGTTTTTCATATGAACCATTTGGCGTTAAATCTGTAGCAATAACAGTTGCTCCCTCTTTAATTAAACGAGCGCAAATGGCTCTTCCTATGCCTCCTCTGGCCCCTGTAACTAGAGCATTTTTACCTTTAAGCATCATGTTTTGTCACCATTGACAGGAGGAAAGCGGTAACGTGAAGCTGCAACTGTCCAATCCATATGATTTCGAACATATTGCTGAGACGCATCACTTGGAGGATTGTAATCCCAAGCCTCAAGTTTGCCAGAAGACATTGCATCGTAAAGTGAACGACGTGACTTTTGTGTTTTGATTATATCCTGACGAAGTTTCTTACTATCCCATCGTGACGAAACTTCATTGGAAAAACTTTCCACTGCTTCTTGGTATTCCGGATGATTTGCAAAGTTTCTAGTCTCTAAAGGGTCAATATTTAAATCATATAATTGAGGTGGATCTTCGTTACAGTGAATATACTTTAAATTACTTCTACGTATCATAAATACTGGATAAGCAGTCATTTCCGCACAGTATTCTCCAATGGCTTCATCCACCGGGTCTTCTTTTCCATGTAACAAATTAACTAAACTCCTGCCATCAATTTCCTTGCCAAGAATATCTTCTGAACCTCCAGCAATATCAATTAAAGTTGGCAAAATATCGACCAAAGAACATGTATTTTTAATAACACCACCAGTGATATTTGGCCCAGCAAAAATCAGCGGAACTCTAGCAGAGTATTCAAAGAAATTCATTTTGTACCAAAGTCCTCGCTCTCCAAGCATATCTCCATGGTCAGCAGTAACAATTATGACAGTATTATCAATTTCACCAATGTCACAAATTGTTTTGATAATTTCACCAACCTTACTATCAAAGTAACTTACATTAGCTAAATATGCTCGGCGAGCACGTATAATTTCTTTATTACTAAGTGGAGTGTAACTAGCTTCAATGCCATCAAGTAAACGCTTCGAAAATGGATCCTTATCTACAGAGTCTATGTTCGTTAATGGCAATTCAATTTCATCATTAGAGTAAAGGTTCCACCATTCTGGCTTTGCAACATAAGGGTCATGCGGATGAATGAAACTTGCAACCAAAATAAAGGGAGGCGAACTCTCTGAATCTCGATCTCTAGCCTGATCTATTAACCAGCGATTAGCCGCAAAGCCTACTTCATCATCGTAATCAGTTTGAAATGTAGCTACAGCCATCCCGCTTTCCTTAATGGTTTGCATGTTATGATACCATTTATCAATACGCTCATCTGGGGCTTCCCAATCTGGTGTCCAAGCAAAATCCGATGGATAAATATCCGTCGTAACCCGATCCTCAAAACCATGTTTTTGGTCTGGACCTATAAAGTGCATTTTACCACTAAGGCATGTACGGTAACCCAACGATCTCAAATAATGAGCAAAAGTTGGCGTCATAGAAGAAAATTCAGATGCATTGTCGTATGCGGCTATACGGCTGACGAGTTGCCCTGACATAAATGAAAAGCGAGATGGTGCACAGAGTGGTGAATTACAATAAGCAGCGTCAAAGCGTGCACCTCTTTTTGCAAGAGAATCTATATGAGGTGTCTTGGCAACTGGATGACCGTAGATACCACAAAATTGAGGGGCTAATTGATCAGCCATGATTATTACTATATTAGGTTTTACCATTTAAATTTTATGTTCATGTTTTAATTCATTTCATAAATTGAAAAACTCTACCGAAACCATAGTTTTAAACTGTAAATCCTTTATATGCATCCAATACTAATCCATGGAAATGATGCAAAGCGTGTTCAGATTTTCCTGAACCACCTGTGTCGTTTACAATCCTCCCCTGCAGAAAAGCAGGTGTATTCATGCCACGTTGAACACTTTCACAAATATTAATATCTTCTACCTGCAAAACTTCATCAAGGTAACGAATTGCGTCTAATTCCATTTCATTCGGATCTGGGGTTTCCAAGAAAAAATCATACGTTTCCAATGTCCGATCAGGTCCAACAGGGATTATGTTTAGTACAATCATTGATGACCGACCCGGATAACGCATAATGCACGTATTTGGCCATAGCCACCAAACAGCATGAGTTTTAACAGTTGCACTTGAAACATCATAAGCAGAGTTAGGGTTAGTACCTGCATCTGCCATGTGGCTCGAAT